>CAJQPP010000045.1 GCA_905480235.1 uncultured Pirellulaceae bacterium | reverse complement strand
TACGGCGAACGTTGGGGGCGGCATTGGTTAGACGTCGTCCGCTACGCCGATTCTAACGGTGCCGATGAAAACCACCCTTATCCATTCGCGTGGAGGTATCGCAATTACGTGATTGATGCCTTTAATCACGATATGCCCTTCGATGAATTCTTGGTGGAGCAATTGGCTGGTGATCTTTTGCTGCAGACGGAACACCAAGCGTTAAACAACCGTCGCTTGATTGCAACCAGTTTCTTGGCCTTGGGTATCAAGATAGACGCCGAGCAGGATCCGGAAAAAAAACGCGCCGACATTATCGATGAACAACTCGATACGTTGGGCAGGGCTTTTTTGGGCCTGACGATCGGGTGTGCACGTTGCCATGACCATAAATTTGACCCAATTTCCACGGACGACTACTACGGTTTGTCGGGTATTTTGCGGAGTACCAAGCTAGAGAATCGCCCGCTCCACTCGGCGGAGACGGTTAGCCTGATTGAGGAACTGAAATCGATCCAGTCACAAATCGAACAAGTGAGCATCCAGGAGTTGAAACGGTTACGGTCGGTGGCTGCGGGGAAAAACGAGGTCTATTTGGAAGCCGCCTCAGAAGTGCGGCAATGGCAACTTCAACAGGCGGCGTTAAAGGTCGGTGATCGACTATCTGCGGTCGTCTCAGGTGACACACTACGTTCTGTCGGTAAGGTGCTTCTTAGGAGTGAATTCCAATCACCTGGTGTCTGGTTAGACGCGGAGTCCTATCAGCGAGGCGAGGCAGCGATCGATCGAGATAATTATGGCAAAGAAATCGGGATCGTTTCCGACCAGGGTGGGGGGAATACTTGGGTGGAATTTGATTTCGACTTGCCTGAAACGGGCATCTATCAGGTGGAGTTTCGATATGCGGCTAAGAATGCGCGGCCCGGAAATTTGTCGATTAATGGCCGGTTGGTTAATGATGCCAGTATGGCGAGAGTGACCGGTGGCTGGTTTCCCGATAAACAAACTTGGATGGTGGAGGGGCGATATCGATTTCAGAAAGGTGAAAACACTCTACGATTTGATGTTGCGCCAAATATGTCACACCTCGACGAAATAATCGTGGCGTTGGTAAGGTCTGCCGATCGACCCCAAACGAGTAAAGATTTTGGTGCAAAAAAACTGCGTTCACCAGAAAAAGTGGCCCAAGCATTTGGTTTGGATCGGACGGCACTTTTGGCTTGGGCCGATTTGTTGCGGAGCGGGAAAATTGAGGACGCTCCAACGGCATTGGCCGAGCAGATGGTTGCCTCGGGGGGCCCTCTAAGTAATGTCGAGAAGGCGCGTGTTTATTTTTCCGAAACGATGCTTGAATCATTGGAGGCACTCCATCGCCAACGGCAGGCGCGGTCGCAACGCTTGCAAGAACTCAACGAACCCCAGGTGATGGCGGTGGCAGATGACGAAATTTCTGATGCCGCAGTTTTCGTACGAGGCAATCACCGAAATCGTGGTGCCGTTGTGCCCCGACGCTTCCTTACAATTGTGGCTGGCAGAGAACAGTCAAGTTTTCCAACCGATCAGAGTGGCCGGCTAGAGTTGGCGCGAGCAATCACGGATATCGAAAACCCGCTGACTGCACGAGTGATCGTAAATCGAATCTGGCGTTGGCATTTTGGGCGCGGCATCGTTGAATCGACTGATAATTTTGGGCTAAAAGGAGCATTGCCCACGCATCCCGAGTTGCTCGATTATTTGGCTGGCTACCTGATCGATAATGATTGGTCGATCAAAGCCCTGCAACGCTTGATTGTCTCTTCGCGAATTTATCAACTAGACGGGCGAGCTACTGAGATTCAGATGGAAAGAGATCCGGAGAATCAACTTTATGGGCGTTGGCCGAGGCGGCGGATGGAGGCGGAAGTGTTACGAGACAGCCTACTGAAAATTGCAGGTAAACTGGAATTGGAAATGGGTCGAGCGACGGTCAATGAAGTGACAACGGTCAACCCTTCCCCTAAAAACCTCGAGGAAAATCGAGCCTATTACGAGAGCTCCCATAACAGGTCGGTGTTCCTGCCTATCGTACGCACCAATGTATTTCGCTTTTACGGTCTTTTTGATTTTCCGAACCCTGCCGCACCCAAGGGGAATCGTGATTCAACGACCGTGCCTACTCAGTCACTGTTTTTATTGAATAGTCGTTGGGTTAGGCAGTTAGCCAGCCAGTGGTCCAAAAAACTTCAATCGTCGGACCTGACCGAAACCCAGCGGATCGAACGGTTATATCTTTCCGGTCTGGGAAGAAATCCCCGGACGGAGGAAGTCTCGTTGGCCTTGGATTTTATTCAGCAAGAGCCGGATGCTTGGCCGAGTTTGTGCCACAGTATTTTGATGCTCAATGAGTTTCTTTACATCGAATGAAAACAAAACAATGCTTAACAGACGGGATCTATTGAATCACTGGTGCGTTGGCTTTGGTGGTTTGGCTTTGCAAGGACTGCTGTCCCGCCAAGCCCTAACAGCGGCTGCCGGTGAGACCGAGGCGAAGCCTGCGTTCCGGCATTTTCCAGCGCGGGCCAAACGCG
This sequence comes from uncultured Pirellulaceae bacterium, assembly GCA_905480235.1. Lineage (GTDB taxonomy): Bacteria > Planctomycetota > Planctomycetia > Pirellulales > Pirellulaceae > CAJQPP01. The sequence goes on along the minus strand of CAJQPP010000045.1, from coordinate 53,059 downwards.
TCATTTTTTTGTTCATGCATGGAGGCCCCTCTCACGTCGACTTGTTTGATCCCAAGCCGGAACTAACACGCCGTAATGGTGAAGCTCCTCCTTTTCAGCGAACACGCGTGCAATTTGCCGAGCGAGGGAATTTATTAGCTTCTCCGTGGAAATTCCGAGCGACGGGAAAAAGCGGTATCCCAATGAGTGAGCTGTGGCAGCATCTGCCCGAGGTCGCGGACGAATTATGCATGTTGCATAGTGTTTGCGATACTAACGTTGCTCATGGTGGCGCGTGCATGAAGTTATTCACGGGTAGCGATTCCAAGTTGCGCCCCAGTATGGGATCTTGGATTAGTTACGGGCTTGGTAGCGAGAATCGAAACTTACCCGATTTTATTACCATCTGCCCTTCCAGTTTGCACGGTGGCGTCGATAATTTTGGTAGCGCATTTCTGCCATCTATTCATCAAGGCGTTCCTTTGGGCGAGCCGGGTTACCCCAACTCGTTGGCCAAGGACGCTCAATTCCGATTTCTGAAAAGTGATTTTGCCTCGCCCGCGGAGCAGCGACGGCAGTTGGATTTTTTACAAAAACTTAATCGGCAACACCTCGCATCGCGTCGAGAGGACTCCGAAATGGCAGCGCGAATTGAGTCCTATGAAATGGCGTTTCGCATGCAGACAGCCGCCCCGGAGGCCGTGGATTTAGCTTCCGAAACCGCAGCCACCAAACGTCTGTACGGCATGGATGAAAAGCAAACAGAGAATTTTGGTCAAATGTGTTTGTTAGCGCGACGCTTTGCGGAACGTGACGTGCGGTTTATTCAGGTCAGTCATTCGCACAGCCTGCCCTTTAATAACGAGCAATGGGACCAGCACTCGCATTTAAAGCAGGGTCACGAAATCAATGTAGCGCAGATCGATAAACCGATTACGGGCTTAATCAAGGATCTAAAACAAAGGGGCTTGCTCGAGGACACATTAGTTTTATGGGGCGGCGAATTCGGCCGGACGCCGACCGCTCAGGCAGGTGATCCTAAAATCATTGGCAGGGACCATCATGCCGAAGGATTTACCATGTGGATGGCCGGCGGAGGCGTGAAGGGAGGTTTCCGGTATGGAAGCACAGACGAATTCGGCTATTACGCGGTCAAGAATAGAATGACCATCCATGATTTACATGCGACGATTCTACATTTGTTAGGTATCGATCATCAGCAACTGACTTATAGCCATACCGGACGAGATTTTCGCTTGACGGATGTGTATGGTCAGGTCGCGCAAGACATCCTCGCTTAAAAGAAATAATTACCAGTCTAAGGTACGCTGCGGCAGCGAAACCGAGCGTGTCTGCAATCGCGCTGCCGCCGGTCCAATACGCTAATATCTTTCGATGCCCGAATTGCTTTCATTCGTCCATACTGGCTGCAGGGGTTTGGCAGGGGCCGCGTTCACAAGAAGTCCACGCATCAGCTGCGCGGGATCGGGTCGGGAAGCCATCTCGCGCGATTTCCAAAAGGTCAGGAGGTTATGCCGACCCAACTCATGGAATTGAGTGACCGTGCTCCTGCCGTCACAAGCGCGCTTTTTCGCACAGGTGCTCAATGCGAACTTCCCTTTTTAGGGTTACGTACCCTGAGTCTTGGTAATCTCTTGGGGTATGGCATGTGGGTTGCATTCAAGTCTGATGCAAATGACCCGTTTGGTGATTTGTAAGGCAGGTGCTGCAGCATTAATCTTTGCGAAATCGACGGATTTTCGGTTTCGTGATTTTGCTGCGATTCGCGTAACTATTTTCAAAAAGGAATTGACATGTTTTTGAAACCGGCTGTTTCGGTACTCTTGATTTGCTTTCTCTGCGAAGTTCCCGGTGGCGTGACACCGGCGCCGCTGGCGCATGAGATCGGCCAGCCCGCTCAGCAGCAACAGGATCAAGATCTGTCTTTGTCGACCAGTGATTTTATGAAGGTGAAATTAGATATCAGCCGAGAAATAGTGGGTGGCTTGGCGATGGCGGATTTCACAAAAATCACCCAAGGCGCCGATGAACTCAAGAAATTAAGCTTGGAATCCGGGTGGAATGTATTAACGACGCCGGATTATTTTCGGCTCAGTGCTGAATTTCGCGGTAGTACCGATCGTTTAAGGCGAGCAGCGGCCTCAAAAAATATCGATGGTACGACATTGGCATATTTCGAAGTGACGCTTAACTGTGTACGTTGTCATAAATACATACGAGATAAGTAATTTTCTGAGGCGCTTTCCGTGAACGAAATGAAACGAATTCTCTGCCCCGTCGATTTGTCAGATAACAGCTTGGCCGCGGTTGAGTTAGCCAGCACACTTGCTCGTCAACATCAGGCAACGATTGTATTTTGTTACGTTTCTCCCAGGTGGTTGCCTGAGGAGTCCGTGGTAGGTAACGAGTATCTCGATGCGGTTACTGAGGAACGGAAGCAAGAATTGGCAGCTTTGCGACCGACCGACCAAGGGCTGGATTTTGAGACGTTGTTTTTGACGGGGAGTCCCGGACCCGAAATCGTAAGGGCTGCGGAATCCTGTGATATGGTTGTCATGGCCACTCATGGATATAGCGGAGTGATCCGTTTAATCATGGGGAGCGTGGCTGAGTATGTGGCTCGGCATGCAGAGCGACCGGTTGTATTGGTGAAGCATCCTGAATTGAGTCAGCAAGACCGAGGTTCGGTGCCTAAGCATGAAAGGCCGGTTGTCGGAGTCATGAATCAGGTCGGTGCGATTGCCGGAGATCAATTGATGCCCGACGTACTCCGTTCATTTCAGGAAAGACACGAGACCGCTGCCCCCACGGTCGACGCTTTTGGAAGATGCATCGGGATTTTGACAAATACGGATATTCAAAAATACCACAAACTGTGGGAGCGGTATGAAGCCGGTGATCAAACTGTGTTCGATGAGTTTTACGAAACGGATGCTTACGGACAGCGGCGTACCGGCAGTGAAGACTCTTTCCACCAAGTCAGTCGACATATGACCGCTCCCGTAATTACCATTTCAAATGAGGATTCCTGCCGCAAGGCAAGAGAGTGTTTTGAGCGACACCCAAAAATTCACCACTTGATTGTCGTGGATGAGAAATCCCGCCCCGTGGGAATTTTAATCAAGGGGGATGTCGTGGAATTGGAGCGACCTACGGCCGAGGCCTAGAGATCTTCCCAGCAAAAGAATATCGGAGAAAGAGAAAATGAGCAGCTTCACAAAACAACCCGTTATCGTGCCTTGGGATTATTCTGACATGTCCAAAGCGGCATTGGAAAAAGCTCTCGGATTCGCCGAATCGTCAGCCCAAATTAGGGTCATCCATGTGACGCCCTACCCTGCCGTGGCCGAACCCAGCGTGATTTGGGGAACCTATTCCGAAAAAGATATTAGCCAGCATCTGGAGAAGAGCTTTCACAAAGAAGTGTCCGTAGAGCAGTACCCAGGTTTAACGTTTGTGTCAAAGTTTGGTGATCCTGGTAGCGAAATCACACATTTCGCGAAAGAAGAAAAGGCCGGTCTGATCGTGATCTCTTCTCACGGTCGCTCTGGTATTAGCCGATTATTATTGGGCTCTGTGGCAGAACGCGTGGTGCGGTTGGCAACTTGCCCCGTGATGGTGCTGCGCGACGGCAATTGATGGTTTCGCGCCGTCTGGAAAGGCTGAGTAAGGCAGGCTCGGGGTAAATCGACAAGTGCTTTCGTATGATTTTCCTTCGCGAGATGAGGGCCACTTTGCCAGCCGAGCCTGGTTATGATTGACGGGTGAGGGAGCTCACTTTCAAATCGGTTGTGAGAGGCAAATGGTCGGAAGCAATTCTCGCCATGCGACTGAATGGCACTTCAACATTGATCGGTTTCAGCATTTCATTAACGAATATGTGATCGACTCTCAGTACCGGGAATGGGCTAAAATAGGTCGAGCGACTGGGTCCATCATTAAAGGCATCAACATCCCCTAATGCGCTGGCAAAGGCTTTATGCGTCTTGGAATTAGGCCGCGCGTTGAAATCTCCACAGACGACAATTGGTCCTGCCAAGCGCGCCGGCTCGACCCATTCCTTGACCAGTTGTTGTGCCTGCAGCAGTTGTTCCTGAGGGTAGATGCTGAGGTGGGTGTTAATCAGTTGGAGGGGTTTTTCTTTGCCGATATCAATCTCGACCCATAAAGCACTGCGACGAGACCGATCCTCATTGTATTGATGGAGCCCATCGGTGCGTACGACTTGCATTGGGAAACGTGTCAGAATCGCATTCCCAAATCGCTCCTCCTGGACATGCCAAGCCGGATGAAAGTGATGATTCATTTTCAAATATTCCGCGATGACATGCGGTTGGTCGAGGTTACCGGAGCGTTTGCGGCCAACATCCAGTTCTTGAAGGCAAATGACGTCCGCGGCGGATTGTGCTATGACGCGCGCAATTCTTTGCGGCGAAAGTTGACCGTCCATGCCAACACAGGCATGCACGTTATAAGTCATTATCCGAATGGATTCCTCTTCGGTGACTTTCACGCGTCGAAGCGGAGTCCCTTGTGGAGTTCTGTCGAGAAAATGCAAGGCCGTCCGTCTCAGATCATCAGGTCGCAGGTAACGCTTTTCAGTTTCCGGCAGCGGGATATCATTTGGCAACAGTGCGAAGCCATTAGTCTCCTGAGAGCCCGGACCGGCGTGAGCACCATGTTGTAAAACAAAACTGGTCGAGGGTTTGTCGGAGTTCCAGCCCACCAGAGTGACGTCACCTGCGTCCTCATGGTGCACCAAACGAACAAAGTCTTGCGTGACATCCTCCAGGAATGGGTGGTCTGCTCCAAAGACTTGCACGGCGTCATCGGGTAAGAAGTAGGTTCCTTCGGGTGAGTGAATTTTTACGCGTTGTTGCGGCAGTGGTTGAGCGGTCATGGGAACCTGAAATTCGCTGACAAGTTTTTCAGCGAGTTCATCACGGCTTTCCAAAGCCTGGGGGTTCAGGAGATAAACAAATCCCAATGAACCCGAGGTGACGGTTTGTACGTTCGGCGAACGGGTTTGGATGTCGTGATCCTGCTCCCCGAAGGCCATCGAGACCAACCAGTTTATACCTAACCAATTGGCTCTCGTGGGTAATCGTTGGTGGCGGTGCTTGCTCGGATCCGCCGGCACCTCAATGCCTTTATCGACCCAATTGGCAATGATGGATTGAATGGATTTGTCGTTTTGGTTTTCATAAGGAAGGGTGGTTTCCTGGCCGTGATCTGAAAAAACCCAAAGGTCATATTCACGACCGGCACCCAGATGAGCTGAACGCCAAATTCGTTTAATCGAATGATCAATGCCATCCAGAGTCCAGTGGGCAAATTTCGATTCTGGACCGCGGCGATGCGCTTGTTCATCGTAGCCTAGAAGATTCAGATGGATGATGGGCAGACCACGAGCGGCATCGAAGCAGGCCCCGGTGGTGACCAGTTCTCGCAATAGTACAACTACCATTACGCGGGCCGGAATCATGACTAATTCTTGCCAGAATTCTCCCCCTGTTAACACACCCCGGACAAATCCGATGCAGGCCAAAAATGACTCAATGATCATCAAGCCTACGACTCGAAAGAACATCACAAAATTCAACAGCATCACGAACAAAAGATTGAATGGGTTCAGCGTGCGGAAGAACTCACTCCAGCCAAAACTGGTGGCACAAAAATAGACATCGTCTGCCCCGCCACTGTAAATATTTCCGTAGGAACTACCACCCTGGAGTAATCCGGTGTTGCCACCGCGGATTTTTGTTTCCACCTCAGCTGCGATGTCGTTGGCAAACATTCTGACCAGGCGACCGCTTTGGTGGTCTCGAAATCCGAATGCCGGGACGGCTGTTTTTACACCGTAGTAAAGCTCGGCTTGGACCGCTGGTGTGCTGGCAGGAAGACCCGAATAAAAAGAATGAGTGCGATAATGTTCTTTCTCGATGAGTGATTTCAGAAATGGCATATGACCTTCCGCCAACGCACGCTGCAATTGGCTCTCGGAAAGGCCATCAATTTGAACGAGAACCAATCCTCGTTCGGTCGGTTTCCCATCGTGGCGTTTTAATCCGAGTAGCCAGATGGCCCATTCATTCCTTGTTAGTACACGCCGGAAAGCTCGTAATATTTTGGTCAGCGTCGTGACACGCAGCGGATCTCGTTTCATATGATGACGTCGGTTAATTTCTTAAACCGAATTTGTTTTGTGCGGGGTGGTTCGCGTTGCCGAAACGGATTGGCAACCTGCTATCGCGTTAATTTGGAACGTGCAGGCTGCATCCTGAATAATGATCGGCTAGGCTGTTGGGTGGTGCCAAACCCGAGCGATCTTCTGTCAACCATTGCGGGGCTTGGTCAATAACTTACCGTTTTTGCGTCGCTCTGCGCACCTCGTTGTGCGGATTCGCTCAAGGGAAGGAACTTTAACGCGTGAACCAGCCTTTCATCAATCAACGAATTATTGACTCTACATGCCAATCGGCGAGGGAATTATCGGCGGAATTGGTACGGCAAAACCTGCAAATCGTGTTTGCAGAAAGCTGCACAGCAGGTTTAGTTTCGGCGGTGATGGCCGGTATCCCCGGTATTTCGGCCTACTTATGCGGTTCTTCGGTTACTTACCAAAATGAGACCAAGCAGCATTGGCTGCAAATCGATCCACAACTTATTTCTGAACATTCGTCAGTTTGTCCTCAGGTTACCGCAGCAATGGCACGCTCCGTGCTTAGTAAAACATCGCAAGCTGATCTTGCAGTGGCTGTCACGGGACACCTGCAACCAGAGGCCACAACAGAAGGCCCCATGGTTTGGATCGGTGCGGCGAGACGCCATCGTGAAATGGTAGGCAATGTCGAGCCACGTTTTTTTAAATTGCAGCAAGCATCGCGTATGGAGCGGCAATGGGAAGCCGCAGAACTCGTATTGCGAATGACGCTCGAGGTGCTTGAGCAATCCGAAATAGCCTGAATGACCGGCCTGGAGCATGCAAGCATTCCAGCGCGAGGCAAACAGGCCTTAAAAGGGAGTATTTGTATGAATCGTATGCTGATAATTCTGTGTTCAGTCACCATCTTGGTGACAGGATTGGCAATGACCTGGCGACAAACGGAAGGGCCCCGTGTTGTGCTGCCTCAAGATGCGATAGTCACGGCCCAAAGAGACTTCATGCGTTCAAAGCTGATGTATTCTCAATTGATATTGGAGGGTTTGACGACTCACAATTTCGACATGATCCATGAAGCGATCGCAAATATGAAAATGGTCACCGAGGGAGAGCTGTGGGTGACTGTCGATGATGATCCTGAATATATCGAGCTGACGCAGGCCTTCAAAAAAGCCGCAGTCCGCTTGCAGGAGGCAGTCGATACTAAGAGTGTCGACGGGACCGCGATGCGTTTCTACCAATTGAACACGACGTGTATTGATTGTCATCAATATATTCGAGCCCGCGGATATAAGCTTTGATTTTCTTGGAAGATGACGGTTAGTTTATTTTCACGCATGCTCAATCACGCCTCGTCTTTTTTTCAAACATACGTCATCCCGCCTAAAAAAAATCACCAAGGAAAACCCCAATATGACAAGCCCTCCAAAAATCTCCGCTCGTACGGTTGCAGAAATTATGACCCCTAGAGTGGAGACCTTATCACCTGGGGATACCGTCAAAGAGGCTGCCAGCATGATGATCGACAGCCATGTTTCGACGATACCCGTTGTCGACGGACACCAGCAATGCGTAGGCATGCTTTCCCGCACCGACCTGACGGAGATGTTCCTTAAAGAGGACGATGTTCTCGCCCAAGCATTGGACACCGACCGGCTTTCCATTGAGTGGTTAAATCGTTCTTTGGATACGAGCGATTCACGCACCGTTCGGGAGTTGATGAACGATCAGGTAGTGACTATTTGCGGTGAGCAAAGTTTGCATGTGGCGTGCCAGAAAATGGTCGCCAGTCAAATTCATCATTTGCCGGTTGTAGATAACGAGAATCAACTTGTCGGTATCGTATCAACCTTCGATGTCGTAAAAGCCGTGGCGAACGCCTAGGCGAGCGGCAACGGGATTGGAGCAACTGACATTCGCTGTTAAGCGAGAAGCGTTTCATCGCTTAGAGGCAGAAACCTTTTGAGTGTGTCGTAGTTCTGCAACGGTTAGAGGTTCGTGGGATTTCATTTGGTTGTTTAGAACTTCGAGCGTAGCATCCGATGGGTCGTTCGTCCTCTGCCTGATTCGCTCGCAAAGCTCTGAATATTCGGCATCGCAATCGAGAATCTCGTATTCGACATTCAGGTCTTGAGCAAGTTCTTGAAAAGGTAACCGTTGTCCATGTTTCAGGAACGTAGCGTCGATATATACCGAGAGTCCGGCCAACACTAAATTACGGGTCTGTTGGTTCAGGTAGGCATACACCCAGTCTGTCATTGCAGGCGTGTATTCGTTTGGGACATGGAACTCGGCCGCCATTCGGTGCCTTTCCACATCGGACCTAATCCGAATTCCTCCCTCTTTTTCAATGCGTTGCATTGCAAGCGTAGATTTCCCACTCCCAGAGAAACCATGTGTAATGGTGATTTTTGGCGACAGGTCAAAAGCAAAAAAAGTCGCAGTTTCTAAGTACTTATCCCAAGTCCCGGTTTTCTTGTCATGAATCGGGTCCCCTTTGGCATGTTTCAAGCGTTCATCTTCACTGGAGTTTGCGGGCGTCAACGTCGTTACTTTGGCTCGCACCAATGCCCGGTACACCAGATAAAACCGCAGAACTTGAGCTCCTGTATAATCACCGCAAGACTCCCAGTAAGCGTTTAGTAAACGCCAACTTAAATCCCCGCGCCCACGAGCCATGAGGTCCATGACAGGAAAGGCGATCTCGCTAAGTATGTCCACAAACTGCAGTTGCTCGTTGAATTCAATGCCATCGAATGCCTGCAAACGATCGGGCAAGCAGATGATGTTTTTAAGGTGCAGGTCGCCATGTCCGCGTTTTATTTTGCCCTGCCTTAAGCGTGCCTCAAATACTGGCATCAGGGATTCGATTTGCTCAACCGTCCAAACTTTCAGCTTCTGGATAGACGCTAATCGAATGTCATCGGCAAAGAACTCTTCCAGGATGACGAAGTTATCCAACGCCTCTCTGGCGATGCATGGCGGTTGAACGCAATTCATGGTCGGCAGCGCGCACTCAGCCTGCTTATGAAAATCAGCAATATCTTCAGCGAAATTATCCACCATTTTCGGCGATAAGTCGGCCTCGCGCAGATGGCAGGTAAGAATATCCTTTTGTCGAAATTGACGCATTTTGACAGCGTATTCCAGCGGCGGATTTGCGGGTATCTCTTCCCCTTCCCCTTCTGCGATCTCGCCAACTTGAATGCAATGCCCTTGTTGGAAAATCGGCACGACTCCAAGATAGAGGTCCGGTGCGAATCTGCGGTTTAGTTCAATTTCCAAATCACAGAAATGTTTTCGCTTGTCTAGTGTTTCGTAATTTACAAACCCAAAATTAATCGGTTTTTTGATTTTGTACGCAAACTCTCCAGTCAAAACGACCCACGAAATATGGGTCTCTAACAATTCCAGTTTCGCAATTTTGTGAGGCCAAGTGGCCTGAGACAACAATGTGTCGATGGAAAAATTCGGGCTTGGATTATCGTTCGTCATGGAATGCTGATTGCGTTTTCATTTTAGTTTTAAAAGCCAGTTTAGGTTAGGTGACGCGCTGGCTTGGCGACTCGGGTAGAACTTGTTCATCGTGTAAGGGAGGCGGATGTTTGCTCATCGACCAGATCAAGCAGGGAATCCACGCTGGGTCGATCATGGGGTCCCTCGCTAATGTGATGCACCTGCACAACGCGATTGGGATCAATTAGAACGTCACCTCCCAATTGCCGCCAATCCTTTCCAGGCGTGCCCGGTTTTTGTCCTCGCGCCATCAAGCTGAGGTATTTCCAAACCGATTTCGGACCATAAATACTCCACCAACTGCCGCGCACCATGCCGTAGGCTGAGTACAAGGAAAGCTTTTGGTCCAAAAGCAGGGGCCAGGTTAAGTGAGTCTCAGTGGCGTAAGCTTGTGCCATAGCTTTGTCGTCGAACGTCACCACTTTGACTTGAATATTACGTTCCATCAGTGCTTTTTCCTGCTGCCGCAACTGCGACAGATGCTGTCGGCACGGCGGTCATCCTAGATGTCGGTGGAAAACCAACAGCAGCCATTTTTCAGGATTGTCCTCTAGGCGATGCATTTGCCCATTGAGATCGCTTAACTCGAAAGCGGCAGCGGGTTGTTTTAATAGACTTGGCATGATGATTCGTGATTTTTTGTATTCAAAATTAAAACCAATTAATGAAGTTTAGCTGTTTTGTTGATTGAAAGTCGAGGAGCAACTTTGGGATAACGGGTAATCCTAACGATCAAAATTTGTGGGAAATTCGTAAATTAGATTTTACGAAAGTGGAAATAGGTATTTGTTTAACTCTGCCGGCGTTTCAATGTAAATTGGGAACGTGTTTTAACGTTCGTAAAAAGAAGATGACTGAAATTTGATTTCCCCGGGTTGAACCTCAAGAGATTTAGTTTTTATGTACCAGCATACGCAACGCTCTCCATTGCATTGGGTTCTCTATTTGCCGGCGATATTGCTGTTTTTTGTCGCATGGCAAATGCGTGTGGCAGCACCTCTCGATATTATCTTTGGATTGGTGGGATTACTGTTAATCATTTTGGCCTTTTCTTTTCAAAAGATGACTGTCCGCGAGAGGGATGATTATTTGGAGGTGCGTTTTGGACCCCTGAATATTTTTGGAACGCGGATTCGTTTTTCGAATATTACGAAGGTGGAAATTGGCAAGACCCGTTTGATGGATGGCTGGGGAATTCACTATGTGCCGTTCCGAGGTTGGACTTTTAACTTGTGGGGTTTCGATTGCGTAAAGATCACCCAGAAAACGAATGTCATTCGTATCGGTTCAAATGATGCAGATCATCTTGCTGAAGTCGTGTCTCGGCGGGTGCAGTCCTGAGCCATTAATGGGAGTTGGGATGCCATGACGCGGATTAAATTAGATTGCGTGACAATCTCGTCAAGCCGCTCTTTGGCGATAGTAAACTTCGCACGCTTTTTCGCGACCTCGTACAATACGTTTGCCTTTCAATTTTCCAAAACGCGACGAAATAACAGTCCAACGTCCCTGTTGCCCACGCTGATTATGGTCTTCAAGGTAAATGATCACCCAATCATTCGTGGTGCCCATGGCATGGGCATGATCCGAGTTTGAAAATAAAGCGGTGTAATGGCGATCTTCTCGATCGGTATGCAGAATCGGTAACCAGGCTTTGCCGGTCGGGTTGTTTTTTTGAGGGGCAATGCGAATGAGTTCTTGGCGTATGGACTTAAAGGCGTATTCATCATCGATGTCGAGAATTTCAGAAACCGAAATTTCAGTGGTAAGATCGACGCCATTTTCGAAAACAGCGGCATGGAATTGTGATGGGTTTTTGCTCGCCCTGCCCCGTGCAGCCAGAGATTCCCGGACGGCACGCAATCTTTTTTCTCCAAACCCCTCCATCGCTTTTAGCCGACCGTCCCATGCAGCGGTTTGTAACTCAGCGAGCGACTCGACATGCAGTTCATTGTGAATTCTCTCTGCCAATTTCGTGCCGATATTGGGAACGCTGGCAAATGCATCCTCCGCGGTGCCATGACCCTGTAAACGTTGCAGGAGTGGCCAGCATTCACCACAAATTAATTGCTGCAAAGCGCGGGAGATGGTGCGTCCTACACCTTCGATATTTTCGAGAGCAAAGATCCCACCTGCTTCGTAGATGCGCGATAAGGGGACGACGGATCTACGAACCGATTGCGCCGCATTTTGATAAGCGGCTGCACGAAATCGGTTAGCTCCCTGTTGCAGTAAAAGTTCGGCGACCCGTTCCATATTCTGAGCGAGTGCGGGATTATCGATAGGCGTTTGGTTTTGATCACACATTTTTATACCAACTTAGATTTTCAGGTGAGCTGAAACTGGCTGGGAATCGATGCATCCTTTCTTAACCATAAATCTTGCAAGTTGAGTTCGTTAGCTTAGTCGGAGAGTAGATCTGATTCGTAATTGGCAGATTCGCCTTTGAGCACCAAGGTGGGACAGTGTGATAATCGTAAGACCCGTTCTGTTACTGAGCCCAATAACAAACGATCGAGTCCGGTGCGGCCATGAGATGGCATCACAATTAGGTTCGCCTGCTCACGTTCCGCTAAATGGGCAATCTCGTAACCAGGGTCTCCAACGACGCAATGTTGTTTGACCTGTCGAAAGCGAGCATCCTGAAAAAAAGTCTCCATCTTTTCGAGCATGATTTTCAGTTGTTCCTGGTCCAGTATCGGTGGCATTGGAGAGGCCATATCCATGGAAGCCAGCAACGATGATTCAACAACATGAATCACATGCACTTGACTTTTTTCGTCTATTAAATCGAGGGTGAATTCGACTGCAGATATTGACTGCTCCGAAAAATCGAAAGGTACCACCAAGGTGCTGTTTTCAAAGTATTCCATAGAGTTCTTTCGTTGAAGTGTCACTGGTATGTGTGAGCAAGACTTGTGCCAGAAAGTCTTTGAGTGTTTTTCTGCGAGGAATATATTCAATCGCAATCAGTGTAGTGCGAGCTCGCACACTTTTTATCAAGTGGCACCTTACAAATTCCCCTCACCTAGCTTGGCAGGTTACGGAATCATTCCGCCAGTGAAAACCCTTCCCTATTATTTTGAAAGTCGGCGACACCCGGGCAAGCCTGACACGTCGATTTAGGGCCGCCTGGTTTAGAAGTAGGGAATCTCGCTCATAAAACTGCTTGAGAGTTGGCGGTTGTTGAGTGGCATCGAAAGGTGACATGGGCCACACTCGAGGATTGCGGAACGAAATGTTGTGATTTTCAAGGTGCCATGACCGTTTTTTTGGGCGGCCTTGGAAAGGCTCTCCAGGAAACCTTGACCGTAAAATACAGCGATGGATGGAAAGGAGATAATCGCCATATCTTTTCATTTACTGAGAGGACCCTTGCCAAAGAGCTCTAAACCCACCCTCGAAATACCGTTACCTCAGGAGTCGCAATTCGCGAGCTCAACGAATCAACTGCCGCTGCCGGCAAAATTTTGAGGGAAGCAATGTCGACGGAACCTATGAAGAGGGGTAAAAAGAGAGCATGGAAACTAACTTAAAACTTGTTTGTCCCGCCTGTCTGTCGATAAACCGTCTGCCAAAGGAACGTCTCCACGACGGTCCGAATTGCGGGAAATGTCAAACCGACTTGCTTCCGGGCTCGCCGATTGAATTGACATCGCATAATTTTGCGCCATTTATCGAGAAGTCGGGCTTGCCAGTGGTCGTGGATTTTTGGGCAAGTTGGTGCCCGCCATGTCGCGCCATGGAACCGGCCTTTAAGGAGGCCGCAGGTTTGCTTAGCCCGCTTGTCATTTTGGCAAAGCTCAGCACAGAGGACTCTCCCGATGCTGCTCAACCTTTCAACATTCAGGGTATCCCTTGCTTGATCGGTTTTCAAAATAACGCAGAAGTTGGCAGGCAGGGGGGAGCCTTACCCGCAGACCAAATCGTTTCTTGGGTAAATTCTCTTCCCTGGGCCTAACGCATTCCGATCTCTCTCGTCCCAACCTGGCAGACAACACGGCGAGCACTAACGACAATTTTGCGTGACAGTCCGCAGGTTCACGGCAGCCAAGTTTGAAATAAGGGCCGCCTCTCTTAAATCGTTGTGCGTTGGAAGTGTTCGAGTTTAAGCTCGCTTGCGCGCTGATTCGCACGGCTGAGGCAGTGTGATCCAACTTGCGACGGCAACTTATCGAAAGATTGGTGTCGTCAATAAAGTGCGACGGGATTGGCACGCAGCATGCAGTGTTCTTGAGTTAAATTACTCAGGAATGAATTTATGACGAATACAAATTTACTCGTACGATTGCGCGATCTGCACGAAGAGTTATCCGTAATCAATGAAGATCTGATGTCGGTGGATAAAGTCGACGAAGGGACGGTCGACGCGTTGGGGCAACTGGTCACCGATGTTGGGTTGTTGGTAGATCGAGCCAACCTGATCGTAATCAGTGTGGATTCCGGGGGCTCTGAATTGGAGCATGCCGATTTATTGGACCGCGTTAGGCAGTTCGAAAATGAACATCCCCGCGTTACACGATTTCTTTCCCAAGTTACGGATCTCATCGCCATGATTGGGATTTGAATTGAAATCGGGTGTTCTCAATGCGTGCCACGGGTTTTCGTGACACGCGCTCGAGAACTTGGCAGTCTAAGGGTTCGTGGTGCTCAGAGAGCTACTTCCATGGAGTTAATGGAAGCCGATTGGGCTTCCACCCAGACCGCGGGCAATAAGATCACCGGGCAGTTGGCGCGTTCGGTGACTCGTTGAGCGACTGATCCCAACATCCATTTCTTCAATCCGGTACGCCCGTGGGTGGACATGATGATGTACTTAGCCTCCAGTTCATTTGAGAAGCGTACAATTTCTGAAGCTGGCTCTCCAAACAACGTCGTGAAATGGTAATGCGTGCCGTCGAGATTTTTCGTGCATTGGTTAAAAGCGTCGATGCTTTTTTGGATCGCTTCCGCTTCGAACTCTACTCCCCAAGCCATTTCGGAGGCGTAAGGGTTGGGTTTTTCTAAAACACAAATGACGTGCAAGTTGGCATGCGGGTGATTTTTGACTGCGAATGCCAACGCTTCCGCTGAAAAATCTGAAAAATCCCAAGGTACGACGACAACAGATGGTTGGCTCATGATTTTCCTCCGAAAAAAGGGGGTTAGCTTCAATTAATGGATGGTCGATTCAATTTGTGCTATGACGAACGTCGAGTTATCTCGGCCTCCACGATGGTTCGCCAAGTCAATGATGGTCTCGGAAATGAATTGCGGGTATTTATCAACGCTCAGCAATTCTTCCAATTCCTCGTCTTGTAGATGTTTCGCGGCCGAGAAATGCCTCCGAGACCATTTCGATACGCCTGGCAAACGCTGCCCGCAAGCAATCGTACTCTTGACAACCCGCCGCATTAAACGGTCTTCAATCAGGCAGGCTATCAGCAGTGCGAAATCCGGAAGTCAGTAAACCTTGAACCGTTTCATCAGTCACTCCCGGGTGATCGTTCAGGGGGCTCACGAAGATATTGCAAATGAGGTGCCAAACTTGGTTCAATGATTAGTTCAGCAAAAAATCGAATGCTCAAAGGCGAAACGAAAAGAAAATAAAACTTATCCATGTTTCAAACCGGTTCGGAAACCCGGTAGAAGGTGGGCGGGCGGGCGTTCTGGCACACCGTTGCGGATCCGTCGGGTAAAGCTCGCTTTTTCGTGCAATTGGTTTTTGGTATACATTTTGCAAGTGAACAAGTTATTGGACCACGAGCGAGAGCCTTACCGCCATTAGAAGTTGTGAATGAGAACACCCTTACAAAGAATTCGATTCGGAGCGATTTCTCTCGCTTCGGTTTTAGTGATTTCTGTGATTGGGTTTCGCTTGATCGGCGAGCACACGTGGTTGGAATCCGTTTGGTTGGTGGTCGTGACGATTTCCACAGTTGGGTTCAGTGAGAAATCTGGTGAAGAGCCTGTTTTTCAGGCTTTCATGATTTTTGTGATTTTGATGGGGGTTAGTTCCGCAGCCTACACATGCGGCGGCTTTATTCAGTTGTTACTCGAAGGTGAAGTAGCTCGTGCGCTGGGACAAAGGAAAATGACCAAAGACATTAATCGGTTAGACCAACACGTCGTCATCTGTGGTTTCAGTCGCCTTGGCAGCGATTTAGCGAGTCAGTTAAAGCACCGCAAGATTCCTTTTGCCATTATTGATATCAATGATGAAAAGGTCCGCCGCGCCAACGAAATGGACTACCTGGCCATCAAGGGCGATGCCACTTTGGAATCAGTTTTGGAGGAAGTGAAGATTGGCAATGCTCGCGCTTTGGCTACCGCACTGCCCTCAGACGCAGACAATGTCTTTATCACACTAACCGCTCGTAACCTGCGTCCCGACATTCAGATCATTGCTAAATCCGAGCAGGAAAGCAGTTGTCGAAAATTACGTCAGGCGGGAGCGGACAAAATTGTCATGCCCCACCGAGCCGGTGCTCAACAGATGGAGCGCATGATTTCTCGCCCTACGACGGCAGATTTATTCGAGCTGTTCGCTGAGGCATCTCACTTAGAGATGGAATTGGATGAGATCGAAATCCCCGATAACTCCAATTTGTTAAATACCAGTATCATGGAATCGGGCATTAAGGATCAATTCAATGTGTTGGTGGTTGGCGTCAAGGACACCGATGGAAGATTCCATTTTAATCCCCGCCCCGAAGCCCCGATTAACAAAGGGGACACGCTCCTGGTCATTGGGGAGATGCAAAGCATTAACCAAATGAAAACGGCATTTGGGATTTGAGTTTGCCTAGGTGAGCAGCTTTTCTTTCACGCCTGCTCGTTAAATCGCTTGATCACTTTCCGCTTTGTTTCTTTCGGGCCTCAGGTAGACAAACCAATATACCATTCCGACCAGCACCGTTCCGCCAATGATGTTTCCAATGGTGACAGGTAAAAGGTTGTTCCCAAAGAAGTTCATTAACGAGATCGGGCGGTCAGTGTTTTCGTGCGTTGAGAATTGGACCAACATGCCCATAGGAATGAAATACATATTGGCCACGCAGTGTTCCATACCTGTGGCAACGAACGCCGTAATGGGAAAGATAATTGCCAGAACCTTATCAGCTACGCTCCGCGCGCTAAAGCAGAGCCAGATTGCCAAGCAGACCAATAGATTGCAGCCGATCCCGGCCGCAATGGCCTGAGGCCAGACCAAGGAGCATTTGGCAATGGCAATGCTATGCATGGCCTCGCCAACTTGTCCCTCTGCTTGATTGGGTACACCCGCCATAAATACCAAGATGGCGACCCCGACCGCACCTACGAAGTTTCCGGCGTATACGAGGGCCCAATTTCGCAGCAATTGTCGTGTCTTGATTCGCCCATTGGCCAATGCCATTACGATTAGATTGTTGCCCGTAAAAAGCTCCGCGCCGCCAACGATGACCAAAATGAGGCCTAGGCTAAACGCCAAACCTCCTAAAAATTTCGTGAAGCCGAATGGTAAGGAGTTGATGCCCGATGTCGTTACCACGGTATAGAAAACGCCACCCCAGGCAATAAACGCGCCCGCCAAAACCGCTAATACAAACAGGGATATCGCGTCTCGTTCGACCTTGTCCTGGCCGATTTGCTCGGCCCGATGGGCCATCTCTAGCGGCAGCAACGCATCAGGCGAGTGCGTTGAAGTCGTCACGTGGGGGTCATTCATTAGTAGAATCCTGGAACGCAGGGGGAGTTCAGCACGCTATTTTTTTATATGCAAAGTCTGTGCCGAAGGAACGACTGTTCTCAATTTATCCGCTCTTGGAATGTCAAATTGGCCCTCGTGGGCCGAGTATACCTAGTCGCAAACATGAAGCAGGTGCTTGCGAAAAGCCTTTGGCCAAATGTCTGGCATCTGCCAACCCATTCGCTTATTGAGAATCCGAACCAAGGCGTGATGCGCGGAGCTAAATTATTTGGTTAGCTCTTCGAAGTCTCTAATTTGACGGGGCAGACGAAATCACTTTGCTTTACAACGAGCAATGAGCAGGGGATTTTATCGATTACTGATTCAATCGTGCTTCCCAGTAGTCTTTTTACCGGATGAGTTTGCGAAGCACTCGACATGACGACGATGTCGATATTTTCTTTCTGGCAAAACTCAGGAATTACATCGACAGGCTCGCCATATTCAAAGAAAACGCGATCACCAAATATCGGTGTGGCGTGCTTTTCTTTGAGTTGCTCGAATAGTTTTCGGTACACGGCGGTCGACTCGTCAAGTGTTTCCTGAAAAGCCTGTTCACTTAGATAGTGTTTCATGTATTGTTGGCCCGGCACACTCCAGCAGTAGAGTGCGGACAAATTTTCTGCAACGCAACCCATTTTTTCGGTGTTCGAAAAAATCGCGGAATTTTCAGCATCGACGTGCTCCGCATTGACACAGGCCATAACCTTGGGGTTCTTCAAAGGTGTCTCACCAACAAACAACAAGGGTGCCGGGCAGATTCGCATCAGGTTCCGAGCGGTATTGCCGAAGAGGCCTGGGTAACGGCTTTGGGATCCTTTCTTGTAACGGATGACCAGATCGGCTTCTTGTTCCAGCGCTTCTCGCGTAATGGCTTCGGAGGACTTGCCGTGCAGGAGCTTGCTTTCCGCTTTTACTCCAAGGTCCAAGAATCGCTCCGCTGTCTTATCGAGACGCTTTTGTTTATCAGCGACGATCATCTTGAAAATATCTTCCGCATTCGTGGAGAAGAAAAGCGAAGACCGGGAGGGCGCCCTAACCGTGTCTACCACGGTTACTGTGGAATCGTGCTGTTGAGCCAGGTTTGTAGCTGTCTCGAGGGTCGCCAGTGCTTCGTGTTGAGGATCCATGGCAACGATTATTTTTTTGTAGGTGGCGTCCATTTTTTCTCGCATAATAGTGTGGGTGAATGCTCGAGTGAGCGATCAAAGGAGGGCGGCACTGGGATTGGGAAATCCAACCACAGGAGTGTTTTGGGTAAAAGTTGAAAGCAAAAGAATCCGGGAATCGAGGTTGGCTTTAGCTGGCTCGGGTTAAGCGAATTGTGAATTGGCTACCCTCGCCAAGCGTGCTGGTGATATGCAGAGTGCCTTTGTTTTTTTCGACAATCGCTTTGGTGATGGGCAAACCTAAGCCCATTCCACGTGCTTTGGTGGTGAAAAGAGGTTCGAGAACGTTGGCAAGGTCTTTTTCTGCAATGCCCATTCCGGTATCGCTAACCGCCAGTTCGACATGTTCTGGTAGCAGCAATCCCCTCACGGTCATTACACCTCCCTCTGGCATGGCATCCCGTGCATTGCGCAGCAGGTTCAGGAATGCGATCATCAATTGATCGCGATCAGCCAGTACCATCGGCAATGAGTCTTCCAAATCAACTTCGACGGAAATATTGGGCGGCAAATCGAGCGCTGCCAGAGCAGAACGCGAAAAAGTGTCCAGTTTCAATTCACGAAGACTTGCCTCTGGTAACTTTGCCACGTCCGACAAAGCCGTCACGACGTTGTCGATCATGACAACTTGCCGATCAATCCTCTCAAGGTGTTCGCGAGATTTGGTGAGTGTCGGGTTGGATGCATTGAGCAGGTAGTAAGCCGAGGTCTTGATTGCGTTGAGGGGGTTTCGTATTTCATGAGCGATACCGCCAGATACTTTTCCCAACGTGGAGAATTTTTCGTTGCGAACCAATTCTGCTTGAGTCTCCCGCAACTGTTGGGTGCGTTTTTGAACGCGCAATTCGAGTTGCTCATTCAATTCCTCAAGCACTTGTTCGGCCTTCTTTAAATCCGTAATGTCCCGAACCATTCCGGTGAACAAACGGCGAGCACCCAAGCGAATCTCACTGACCGCCAATGACATTGGGAAGGTTGTTCCATCTTTGCGCAATCCTGATACTTCGCGACCAACACCGATGATCTTGCGAATGCCGGTATCACAGTAGTTCTTTAAGTAGGTGTCGTGTTCTATCCGATAGGGAGATGGCATTAGCAACTTGATGTTGCGGCCAATGAGCTCGGACGAGGTGTATCCGAATACCGTTTCCGTCGCTGGATTGACGGAATCGATTAAGCCTTGCTCATCGATCGTGATTATTGGGTCGACCGCGTTATTCATAATCGCTTCGAGGCGAGCTTGCCGTTCGTTCAGATTTGAGTCGTCTCTCACGGTGGCAACGAAAAGTTGTCGGTCTTCAATTTCGACACATTTCACAGCAAGGCTAATTGGAAATGTGCCACCCTCTTTTGTGAGACCCGTCAATTCACGCCGCATCCCCATAAATTGAGATGCTGCGACCTCACTTTTTACTCGCCTGTCATCGAATTGGTTCGCGGGATGGTCTTCGCCAGCGATTAGCGATTGGATTTCCTGACCAATGAGTTCATCTCGGGAGAAGCCAAACATCGACGTCATACTCGGATTGGCAATTAGGATTTTGCCCTCATCATCAAAAGCGACAATGGCATCAATGGCGATTTCCAACATCGCCATGAGCGTTTTGGGCTGAGATTCAGCAAAAATATCTTCATGCATAACTGTGGCTTAGCGGAAATAACCGCCCTGTTTCATTATGGGATTCAAAGCGTGCAAAAAATATCGAGATGGCGAACCTTCGTTCATACCCGCGGGATCATCAAACTCGTGCTCGTTTTTCTGAAATTCAAGAGTGCGGAAACATATCTTCAATCAACTTGGCAGCTTGCTCGCGGTCTTTTTCCAAGACGATGACATCGACTGCGAAAGTGCCCGTAAATCCGGCTTGGTGTTCGCCGCCCAATTCGCAACGGATCCCATGTTCTTGCAAAGCGTTGCGAATCAGCTCGGCCTTGACCGCGTCACCGACGGTGTAAACGGTGACTAAATGAGCATCGAGGTTGTGTTCGTCGGGTGTGTTCATAAATTCGCTTCCTTGAGATGCAATTGGGTAATAGGTTCAGTTCCTGAGCAAATCCAATGCCAACTCACTCGATTAAAATTGGATCAGTGAATGTTATTGGATCCTGAAGAAACAAGATTTCTAGCACTTGAAATAGCTCGTCTTACGACTCCAGACATTGCGTTTTTTGTAATCGGAAATTCCTGGTCCATCAATTTCCATCGGTATCGAGTCGACTGCTTTTCGTAGCGAAGACCACCACCGATTGTGTGATCTAGTTGTAAAGCGTCTCACTTAAGGCGTAAATATGCTGTATCGAATGAGTGCACGGGAAATAACAAACGGCATGGATTGGACTCTTTTTGCTTTTGTTGTTATTCTGCCT
The DNA here is from genome assembly GCA_905480235.1 of uncultured Pirellulaceae bacterium. GTDB lineage: Bacteria > Planctomycetota > Planctomycetia > Pirellulales > Pirellulaceae > CAJQPP01. The sequence goes on along the minus strand of CAJQPP010000045.1, from coordinate 32,136 downwards.
TGTCTTTTCACGCAAACCGGCCTTTCCACGGGCGAATATGTCCAAGAAGAATCATCGAATCCTGATCGTCGACGACGATTGTGATATTCTTGCAAATCTTTCCGATATTCTTGTCGACGAAGGGTATGACACTGTCACGGCCCCGGACGGCGAAACCGCGATCGAGCTCGTGACGAAGACTTGTTCGGACCAAGGCGAAAATTCTTATGATTTGTGCCTTTTGGACTTTAATATGCCCGGTATGGATGGGGTGGAACTGTTTCAACGCATCCAAAGTTACAGTCCCGACTTACGCGCGATCATGATTACCGCTTACGCCGGCGATGACGGAATTGAAAGAGCGAGATTGGCAGGTACCTGGCAAGTGCTTAAGAAACCTGTCGAGATTCGAGAACTCCTGCAGATGATTCGCAAGGCCATTCCTTGATTGCCGGCGCCGCAAGCTATGGATCTGTCGCTAATAACCGCCTCTGATGGAACCACGGCCTACGAAAAACAGGCGATTTGTTCGTATTTGAGTGAGCATACTTTTAGGAGCCCTACGCCGTGCAATCATTTTCTATTTTGATAGTGGAAGACGATGATGATGCCCGTCGAAATATGGAGGATATCCTTGCGATCGATGGCTATTCCATTGAATCGGTCTCATATTGTCAGCAAGCGATTGAGGCAGTCCAAAAAACACACTTTGATGCTGTCATCATTGATTGGAGTTTGCCCGACGGTAGTGGCGGCGATCTGATTCCATTGATTGTTAGTGAGCACCCCGATACGCCCGTCGTTGTGGTGACTGGGATAAGGGAGTTCGATGCGGTGGTGGTGGCTCTAAAGAGCGGTGTTTATGATTTTTTGCTTAAGCCCATCAACGCGGATGTTTTAAGGTCAGTGTTGGGGCGATTAGTAGAACGTAAGCAGCATTTGTTGAAAATTGAGGAATCGCAGCAAAAACTTCTCAGCAACGAGAGATTGGCCGCCATCGGAGAGATGGTAGCCGGCTTGGCGCATGAGAGTAGAAACGCATTACAACGCAGTCACGCCTGTCTTTCCGAACTGTCTCTCGACCTGCAGGAGATGCCCCAGAGCTTGGAGTTGGTGCAGAAAGTGCAAAAGGCTCTGGACGACATCAATCGCTTGCTGGAGGAGGTGCGAAACTACTCGGCACCCATTATTTTGGATAAAGGGCGATATTCGATTCGTTCCCTAATCGAGGATTCCTGGCAGAAGATCATCGAGGTAAAATCCGCTGGCAAAATTCCCGATTTCAGCTTGGAGTGTGCGGAAGATTTTCCGAAATCCTGTTTTCTCGATGGTGGTCGGTTGCAACAGGTTATCCGTAATTTGTTGGAGAACGCTTGCTTTGCCTGCCGTTTACCAGGACCTATTGTGGTCACGGTATCTCAACCGACCCATTCCACCATTCAGATTACGGTGAGCGATAATGGCGAGGGGGTGTCGCCCGATCAAAAGGACATCATCTTCAATCCTTTTTTTACGACGAAAACCAAGGGGACCGGCTTAGGTTTAGCGATTTCTCGTCGCATTATCGAGGCCCATTTGGGCCAAGTCTCTTGCCAGGATAACCCGTCCGGCGGTGCCAAGTTTGTCATCGAGATTCCGCTGCAGTTGAAACCCTGAGCGTCAGCGACCGCAAAGTATTCGCTTAATGGTTCATTAGTGTTGTTCATTAGCGAAACCTGAGTGTTGGCAACCTAAGCAGGTAGCCAATTGCCAAGGGCCCTGACATCACACCAGCAGGTCACTTCTTTCAGAGGGCCTCGCACGACCAAGAAGTGAGCGAATAAGCGCGCTCCGCACATGTGCGGCCTTCGCTGTCGGGTTTTGTGCTGGGTGAAAAAGGGGCAAACGTGGGTTGGCTGAGGTTCTAGGGGCGAGGCGGCATTCATCAATTTTTGGCACACCACTTGCGTACCAGAGTGTTCCAAGGAGTAACTGATGAAAATAAAAAAGATTCTATGCCCGATCGATTTCTCAAAGCACAATCAAATTGCGAATGAGTACGCATCGATTTTAGCGGGTGCTACTGGAGCGGAAATGGTCTATTTCCACGTCACGGTTCCGGAAGCCCCATACGGTGCCTATGGAAATACTGATCCCAGCGAAATGATGGCCAAGGACATGCTGCGACTGCGAGAAGTCGTGCCCTCAGTGGATGGGGTGTTGGCGACTTGGGAAGTGGACTTTGGGCCTACCGCAAAACGTATCGTGCAATTCTCTAATGAGCATGCCGTGGATTTGATCGTGATTGGGACGCATGGTCGCAGCGGGATTGAACGCGTGTTGATGGGCAGTGTCGCAGAAGCCGTGGTCCGGAAGGCAAAGTGCCCGGTCCTTGCTGTTAAACCACATGCAGATGCAATCAAGCCGAGTGAAAACCACTTGGTGTCCGAGGTTGTGAATTCTCACGGAGAGTTGAACTGAGTCATGAAAAAACTCACCGCCTCACGAAGAAAAAAAAATGTTGTTTGTGCCATCGATGTCACTGACTTTGATCAAGGCGTTGTTGATTTGGCGGCCATATATGCGAGGCATTTCGATGTCCAGCTGGATTTGATTCACGTGACCGCTGCGCCGGAAATGGGAACGGAAACTTGGCCGCCAAACGTAGGCCCGCCCATTCGCATGATCGAAGAAAGTAGACTTCTGGATGCTGTTGTGACGGAAGTTCCGAATGTCGAAATTTCCAAATATCATCTTTCTGGGTTGGCTGCGAATTCCATTCTCGGATTCATCGATGAGCAGGCGGCTTGTTTGTTGGTCATGGGGACTCATGGCCGAAAGGGTCTTGCCAAGATATTTGGAAGCGTGGCACCTAAGGTCATGCGTCAGTCAGTCTGCCCGGTGATGGTATTGCGGGAAGCGACGGTTCCGGCAACTCAATTAACGCCTAAACTCGTGGAGAACTAATGATGAAAGCAATTTTGCAAGGAATTGTCAGGGAAGCCATGGTGGAAACCGTTGAATTGGTTTCTGCCACCTTGAAAATTCAGGAATTGGCTGAGTTGTTTGAGCAAAGAGGAATCAGTTCTGCTCCCGTGGTAGATGAAGTTTCACGCTGCATCGGCATTATCACAAATTCCGATCTGGTGCGGTTTCAATCCCAAGTCGATAACGCGTATGCACGCATTGATCATGGGATGACCTTTGAGGTTTCAGGAAATGGAGAAATGGCCCTGGTGCCCCACCCGTTTGATGAGGTGCAACGGCATATGAGCACTGCGGTGCAAACGATCTCACCCGAGAGTTCATTGGTAGACGCAGCTCATATTATGAGCGAACAACACATTCACCATTTGATTGTTCTGGATGATACCGAGTGTGTGCTCGGTACCTTGTCTTCACTCGATCTGTTGTCCAAACTCATGCTAGTTTCCGGAGGTTCTGTTTAATGTCCAGCGTAGTCTTTAACCCAGTCAAATTACCTATGTCTAAATCGTACGTTGATGACAACAGCAACGAGAAACAGATCAACCTGCTTCTGGTAGACGATGAACCGGACTTTCGTGAATCGGCCTGTCGATACTTAAAGCGACTTGGGTTCTATGTTGAAGAAGCGGAAGATGGTGAAGAGGCGCTCAACATCACGATCAATAAGCGTTTTGATGTAGTGCTGCTGGATATTCACATGCCCGGCATCAAGGGCATTCCTGTTCTTGCAGAGCTCATGAAACGTGATCCCGCACCCAAAGTGATCATGTTGACCGGCGGCGGCACGATTGATAACGCCGTGGAATCGATCAAGTTGGGGGCTTACGATTTTTTGACGAAGCCGACCAAGTTGGATGATTTAGCAAGATTGGTTAAACGTGCCTGTGAGACTCAGCAACTGGAAAATGAAAACAGTCAGCTCAAAGAGGTTCTGAAACGGCAAAGTCCAAGTGCGAATATCATCGGCGAATCATCGGCAATGAAAGAGGTTTTTCGTCTTATTGAACGGACGGCGGCATCTGATAAGCCAGTTTTGATTCAAGGTGAAAGTGGAACCGGGAAGGAATTGGTGGCGCGCGGTATACATCGTGCAGGGCCGCTCCATGACAAACCTTTGGTGGTGGTAAATTGTGCCGCTCTCGCCGATCAATTGCTGGAAAGTGAGTTGTTCGGACACGAAAAAGGAGCCTTCACCGGTGCCGTTGCTGCGAAACCTGGTTTGTTTGAAATCGCGGACGGCGGGACGTTGTTTATCGACGAATTCGGCGAGATGAGCGGTGCATTGCAAGCGAAGCTGTTGCGGGTCTTGGAGGATGGCTCCATGCGTCGTGTGGGTTCCGTGACAGAGCGGCGCGTGAATGTACGTGTGATCGCAGCGACCAATCGGGATCTTGAGAAAGAAGTGCGGAATAAAAATTTCCGAGAAGATCTTTTTTATCGAATCAATGTTCTGGGAATTCAATTGCCACCGCTGAGAGATCGTTTGGGTGACATTAAATTATTGGCGGAAAATTTTGTAGGGGATGAGTGGCACATCGATGACGAGGTGATGAGGAGATTGGAAAGCTATGGATGGCCCGGCAACGTACGTCAACTATTGAATGCCATTGACCGCGCGAAAATTTTGGCAGAAGACAACCGGATTGAGCTCAAAAATATGCCTTCCGCGATTCTCGACGTTGAATCAGTGCCAGTAGAGACCACAATTTCTGGCGGGAATGTTGATTTGGAAACGTTGAACCGGATTCACGTCCTTAAAACCTACGAACACTTAGCAAAAAATAAAACACGGACCGCTAGAGCATTGGGAATCAACCGCAGGTCGCTTTATCGTCTTTTAGAGAAATACGATATTTCATGACCCTTTGCAGCGTTGCTGCTTGGGCTTTCCGTGTTAATGAGCAGCCTTCGTTTGCTGCGGGTGATTGGCGCGGTGGGCGAAGGTACAAGAGCTAGGGCCTCCTTGCCGTGACCGGCAAACCACGCGATGATGAAAAGGGTTGAAAGCATATTTTTCCGCGCTTTGTGTTTTCCACACTTTGTCCTGCGACCGACACACTCGCGTCGATGATGCTCGAGTCTTGGCGGTTCTCATCGCGTGTGATGTGATGCGGTCGTTTCAAGGTCGTGGGTGCTGCTTTTCCATTGCCCTTTAAGCTCCAACAATGAACCCGTTTTCGTTACTTCAACCGAAGCGTGAGATTACCGGTATTTCTGCGGTCCTGCTCCCGTTTTTAGAAACGGGAGAAATCGATTGGGAGAACTGGGAACAGCACCTTGCTCGGACGATCAGTGCGGGTTTGATACCGGCAGTCAATATGGACACGGGCTTTGTTGATAAGCTCAGTCGAAAGCAGCGAAATCATGTTTTGGCACGCGCTAATACAATCGTGGGTCGCTCCGCCTGGGTCGCTGGAGCGTTTGTGGATGCCCAGCCGCAGGTTCCCTTTGAGACGGAAGCTTATCGCGAAGTAATCGATGCGATCCACGATCATGAAGCGATTCCCATCGTATTCCAGTCCAGCGGATTGACGGTCGGTAGCGATCAGCAGGTGCTGAAACGGTACGAGGATCTAGCCGAATTTTGCGAATGCTTTATCGCATTTGAATTAGGCAGCATGTTTGCTTCATTCGGGAAAATTTATTCCGAGAATTTATTTGAAGCGATCATTCAGATTCCACAGTGTGTCGGCTTGAAACACTCATCCTTGGATCGCCCAAAAGAGTGGCAACGTCTGGAGATACGTAACCGAGTGCGTCCGGACTTCAAACTTTATACAGGTAATGACCTAGCGATCGACATGGTGATGTATGGCAGTGATTATTTACTGGGTCTGAGCACCATGCACCCGGCCGCGTTTGCTCAACGCGATGCTTACTGGCAAGCTGCAGACCCGCGGTTTTTTGCTCTCAACGACGCGTTGCAAAGTTTGGGATGGTTTTCGTTCAGAAATCCTGTGCCCGCCTATAAGCACTCGGCAGCCATGGTCTTTAAATTACAGGGTTGGAGTGACAGTGATTTTTCACCCGCCGTCTCGCAACGCCCAGAATCTGACCGAGCAACGTTACACGAGATCTTATTAAGCATTGAATCGGCGATGCAGGAATGAGCGGCGATGCCTTACCCAAAAATTAGCAGCCTTAATACCAGCAAGAAATTAGCCGCACGCTTGGCTGCACTCAATCTTGAATTGCCTTTGGATGCGGAAATGGTGGCGGGAGATTCTGCGCCGCTGGCCCAGACTCTAGATTGGCAGAATAAGCTGATCGGTAATCGATTTGCGATATTACCAATGGAAGGGTGGGATGGCACGCTTGCCGGGCAACCTTCGGAGCTGACGATTCGTCGCTGGCGTCGATTCGGTGAGAGCGGAGCCAAATTGATTTGGGGTGGCGAGGCGGTCGCAGTGCGTGGGGAGGGCCGCGCGAATCCTCATCAGCTGCTCATCAATGACGCCAATCTGACGGCTCTGGAGGGCCTGCGCGATGAATTAGAAAAAACACATATGCGTCGTTTTGGATGCGTAGACGACCTGCTGGTTGGATTGCAGTTAACGCATTCCGGCCGGTTTTCAAATCCGGATTTCAATCGTCAACGGGCAGCTCCTCTGGTCTACCGCCACCCTCACCTCGACGCTCTGGTTAACGTGCAAAAAACAGGTTTTCATGTTTTGACTGACTCAGAAATCTATTACTTAATTGATGATTTCATTCAAGCAGCGGTTTTGGCGGAGAAGGCAGGTTTTGGGTTTGTAGATATCAAACACTGTCATGGGTATTTTGGACACGAACTGCTGTCGGCTTACGACCGGCCCGGTGATTTTGGCGGCAGTTTTGAAAATCGCACGCGATTTTTGCGCGAAATCGTAAAGGGTATTCAAAATACAACTCACGAAATTGGTATTGGTGTGCGTTTGAGTGTTTTTGATTTCTGTCCCTTCATGGGAAATAGCCATGAAGTGGGTGTGCCTCAAGCTGACGGCGACTACCCATTTGGTTTTGGAGCAGATGCGACGGGAAGCCAGGTTGATTTAACTGAGCCACTTCAGTTTATTGATTTATTAAGCGACTTGGGAATCAGGCTGGTTTGTACGACCGCTGGAAGTCCCTATTATTGCCCTCACATTCAACGGCCGGCCCAGTATCCACCCAGTGACGGCTACCAGGCGCCCGAGGATCCGCTGGTGGGTGTGACGAGGCAAATCAATGCGACCTCGGTTTTGAAACAGCGTTGTCCTGATCTGATCTTTGTTGGGTCCGGGTATTCTTATTTGCAAGAGTGGTTGCCCCATGTGGGGCAAGCTGCCGTTCGCGCGAATCACGTTGATGCCATCGGGCTGGGTAGAATGGCATTGGCGTATCACGATTTGCCAGCGGATGTGTTGGCAGGCAAGCCCCTCCGTCGGCGTAATATTTGTCGTACCTTCAGCGATTGCACAACTGCACCACGTCAAGGCTTGGTCTCGGGGTGTTTCCCCTTGGATCCGTTGTATAAAAAAATGCCGGAACGAAAACAACTGATCGACTTGAAACGCGGCATCAAAAAATCATGAAAAGGTTTTTTGCAATCTCTGGTGAGCTCTGATAAGCCGATTCTGAGTTGTCAGTCCCACCACGTTAGGCCGGTTAATTCCTTGGTCTTTGCCGGAAAAGCAAAACTGGCGAGGTAACCCGCGATGTAACAAATGACAATCCCAACCAAGGCGTAGAGGTATCCGTTGATACGGTAGAGGGGCAGGCCCCAAGCATCGAAAATTCCCCGAAAATTAAGGCCTCCTATGACGTAACCTTTGGCGGCCATCACCAAAGAAAACATGATGGTGATCGCCAGCAAGGCCCCTACAAGGCTGCCATTTGCATTCGCGCGGCGCGTGGTCACCCCCAAGGCAAATAAACCGGCGAGAACACCGAGGAACATTCCGAGGATGGCAATAAACTGATCGAAAAGACTTTTGATATCGGGGTCAACAAAATACAGTCCGACAACCGTGCCAGCGATCCCCATCAATACTGTCACGATTCTCGCAATCCACAGCCAAAATTGATCCGAATGGGTGGAGTGGGCTGTCCGCAAAAAATCCGTAACGATCGTGGTTGCTCCAGAATTCATGCTGGTGGATACCGTGGACTGTGCTGCCGCGAAAATCCCGGCTACGACTAAACCTGCCAGGCCAATGGGAAGTTCTTGGCTGATAAAAAGTGGCAAGATACGGTCTGAGGCCATCGCCGGGTCAAGTTTGTCTGGATGGGTGTGATAGAACATCCAGAATGCAGTGCCCATGCCAAAAAAGATCAAGGCCGCCGGGACCGCCATCAGGCCGTTTAACCAAATTGATTGAGCCGCACGTTTTCTATCCGGCGTCGTCATGTACCTTTGCACTACGGTTTGGTCGGCGGTATAGCTGGAGAGGTTTTGTCCGAGACCACCGAGGATAACAACCCAAATCGCCATGCTGGTAAACGACCATGTGCCAAAATCTAAATCCACGAAATGGAATTTCCCATGCTCGATCGCCGATTCGAAACTGCCCTGCCCTGCTCCTGAGAGTGCAAAAAACAAGCACAAGAGCGCGCCTCCTAGCAAGATGAACGTCTGAATGGTGTCCGTCCAGACGACTGCTTCAATGCCCCCAAGGGTGCAATACGCGATCGATAGAATACCCATGACGATGACGCAGCGTTCAGCGCTCCAGGGCGTTACGCTGGAAAGGGCTAATGCAGCCAACGCCAGAACGACTCCCATGCGAAAGATGTGGAATAAGCTAAAGCTGCCTGAACCCAGCAATCTCAGCACTCGATTGAATCGCTTTTCAAGGTACTCGTAAGCACTCGTCACATCGAGCCGGCGAAAAAAGGGTAGCGCGACATAGATAGCGATTGGAGCGACTGCCAAAATCATCAAATTTCCTACAGCATATACCCAGTCCTGTGCAAAGGCTTTTGCCGGAATCGCCATGTAAGTAATGGAGCTCAGCATCGTTGCAAATATGGAGCAACCGGCCACCCACCAAGGTATGTGTTTACCGCCGCGGAAATAGTCTTCTGTGGAGCGATTTTTTCGCGCGAACCAAACGCCGATTCCCAACATGGCCAAAAGATAAATGACCACGACGGACATATTCAGCCAACCGAAATCAACCTTTTGTGGAAGCAAGTGTATGGCCCAAACCTGATTGGTTCTAACTCGAGGGCGAATTTCACCACTGGCAACAATGATGTCATCGTTCCATACGACAGCGGGGGTGGTAACCTGACCGGCGGGCATATCCCCGAGGGTGGTCCAGGAATCCGTAACCGTGTGATATGAAAGGACAGCCTTGGGAAAACCAGGGTGCGTAAAATCTCGCATAGGTATGCCCGAGCTCAACTGTTGCTGCAGGACTTCTCCGGTCGCATAGGCCGGAATAATGATATGCGCGGGTCCATAGGCGACGGCAGTACCCGCTGACATGGGAACTGGCGCGTCGGCGATTCGTTTCCAGGCGGAATGTTGTGAAAGGTGGGATTCTGTTAATTCATCGCCCGACGACCAGTCCGTCACAAGCGATGGGTCAAAGGACCAACCGTCGCTGGTAAAAACTAGATTCTTGGCAAGAGAGGTGTCGCTACCGCTCGGAAAATATCGCCCCCCGATTACATACAGTCGCGTTTGGAATCCATCATGCTGGGCTGTCACCAGCGGGAACATTTTAGCGGGACTGCCGTTGTTGACGCTGCCTTCATTATCTTCCCCGGGCCAGCTCGGCGAGCGTTCCCATGAAACGTCTGCTCCGTCCTTTGCTTCCAATGCTTTTAACGGAAGGCGGCGAATTTCCCGGGTCGCGACTCTCGATCCATCCGTTTGCGTGACCTGCCCCAGGACCGCGTAAATATGGTCACTCACAATTGCGGCACCGCCGGCGGTGCTGGCTATTGGTAAGTCTGCCACGGCGGTGTCATTTTCGGTGACTCGTATCTCATCACCGATGCGTTCGACTTGCAACAGAAAAGTGCGCTTTGATGGACCATCGGCATTTTCGCCACCGATGCAAAGAATGCCCTGCGGTGTACTTACGACAGAGGAATAGGCAACCTTTTGAGTCAGCCGATTGGCTGCCGTTTTCCATTTTCCTGTTTGCTTATCAAGAAACCAAATCTGGTCGTGGTAAAGTTTCGGCAAATCCCACAGATCCGGGGCTTCGGCTTTCGCAAAATTTGCTCCTCCGGCGACAACTAAGACGTCTTGATGTATTCCGACGATCGGCCCGGCAACCCCAATTTCATCGGGTAGCGACGCGAGTGCTTGGACGTCGATTCGTGCCTTATTTGCTTCTTGCCCGATTAAATCGTTAGCCAAGCCAAGCAGCATTATTAGTGTCAGGCAGATGCGGGTCACGCATGAAGATAATGGTGCGCGCTGTTTCGTTGAGGCCATGTCGTTCCCCTCATAGGAAGGCATCGTCTAAGGGAGTGGTTTGCTATTCTTTTGCAAAATGCCGGCGTCACGTTGGAGCACACCGAGTTGATCCAACTGGGTTGCAAATGCTTCGTATTCCTGTTCGCTGATCGGCCCGTAGGGAGCGCGATAGGGTCCGCAATCCAAACCGATATAACGCATAATGGATTTACGGTAAGTCCAGTTTTCGTACTGGATCATCAATTGGGTGACTTGGTTGATTTCCGCCTGTAAGCGCGATGCCTCGGCAATTTCCCCTGCTTGATAATGGCGATAGATCGCGGCGTAGTGACCCGGTGCAAAATTGTAGGTCGAGCCGATGCCCCCTTGGAACCCGAACGACTGTCCGGCAACAAACTGTTCATCAAAACCACTTAAGCAGGCCACCTTCCGATCCGTCTGCCGCATCAATTGTTGCACGGAGAAAAAGTTGGCACCGGTATATTTAAGTCCCGCCACATTGGGTAAGTCAAAAAAGGCAACGTCACGCTGCGGCTCAATGATGCCGCCCAGCGAATACATCATAAAAGGTAAATCCGTGGCGTTGGAAATAGCTCCATAATGTCGCATGGCACCGTCAAAAGTAGTGCCATAATAGATCGGTGCAACCGAAGCAATCCAGTCTGCTCCGCAGGCAGCGGAATCCTTCGCCAAGCGAACCGCAAAATCGGTCGAAGGATGCCCGACATGTGCAATGATGGTCGCCTGATGACCCCACGTTTCGACAAGATAGCGGATGACGGATAACCGTTCCTCATAGTCCAATAAAAGGCTTTCGCCCGTTGAGCCGGTAACGAAAAACCCCTTCAGTCCTTGCTCTAACTGATATCGGGCAATCGCGCCCAGCATGTCATAATTGACCGCGCCCGAGGCATCATAGGGCGTGAAGATCGCCGAATAGACGCCCTTCATTTCGCGAATTGCGAGTTCGTGTTTCATGCTGGAAAATCCTGAAGTGGATATGAAAAACACAGCATACAATAAAAACGTTGCTGCGTTTGGCCCAAGCTGATTTGGAATGCCAAACGCGTGCCTGCTTTTTGTTGTTTTGCGGTAAGATCGTCGTCGATTTTTCGCTGCCTGCTTGTCACCAGTGGTTACTGCTTGTTCAATGGAAGGGATACCACCGGACATGTTGCGGCACTCATTTAGGGACCGGGTTGGTATTTCTAAACAGTCTTTGTATGCGTGTGTACCGTTTGAAACCCTTGTTGCTAAGTCAATTTGAAAAAGACGGTTTCGTCTGCTGTCGCCGCTTCACTTCGGTTGCCTCGATCTCAGAAGGTATCGAACGAGTGATCCGCGACGTCGTTCCCGGTATGCCATCGGAGCATGTTTTTTATGAAGATCGAGCACAACCCGATTCCCTGAAACAAATACAATTGCTGCAACAACATGACGCTTTTTTTGAGGCGTTGGCAAAGGCCGGGCCTTTTCGGGAATTAGCGGAAACGCTGTTGCGCGATTCGGTTGTGTGCAAAAATATTCAATACTTCAATAAGCCACCGCAGACGGGACAGGCCACACCTCCCCATCAAGATGGCTATTACTTTAAATTGGCACCGCCGCACGCACTGACGATGTGGCTTGCCTTGGATGAGGTGGATATTGAAAACGGCTGTGTCCGATACCTACCGGGATCTCACAAACAGGGTATGCGTTCTCATGCGGCAACCGGCACGCTTGGTTTCAGTCAGGGGATTGTCGATTTCCCGACGGATGAGGATCGAAAAAACGAGATCGCCTTAATTGCCAGTCCAGGTGATTTGCTGGTCCACCACGCTCTGACCGTGCATCGAGCAGACGCCAACCTCAGTTCGACACGGTCGCGGAGGGCAATTGGTTTCATTTTTTATGCAGCTCAGGCCAAGATCGATTCGATTGCCTGGGAGCGTTACCAAAGTGATTTGAAAAGTGATTTGATGCGGGACGGAAAAATCTGATTTTGAAATAACCCTCGAAGAACTAATCCCGTTTCATTATTCAGGTCAGATTTAGACAGGTGATCCGATCATGGAAAAAAATCAAATCCAACAATTGATAAGCTCTTATCGCGACAGCCTACTCGATGAGGTGCTGCCTTTTTGGATGAAGCACGGGGTCGACCAAGAATTCGGAGGCATTATTACCTCGCTTGATCGAACCGGTGCTGTGATTGATGACGACAAAGGCGTCTGGCAACAGGGACGGTTTACTTGGCTGTTGGGAGAGTTATACAACCATCGACTGCTTCAGAATCATCCCCTACGCCCGAGTTGGTTGGAGACAGCAGAACGCAATCTCGATTTCATAAGCCGGTTTTGTTTTGACATCGAAGATGGTCGGATGTGGTTCCATTTGACCCGCCAAGGTGAACCGATTCGCAAACGCCGCTATGCTTTTTCAGAGAGTTTTGCGGCAATCGCTTACGGGGAATGGGCGCAGGCAACTGGCAGCGAAGAGTATGCCCAACAGGCCGAGGCATGTTTTGAAGCGTTCGTCGCGACGGATAAATCAGAGTGCGAAAATCCGAAATTTGCAGCAAGTCGTCCCAGCAAAGGGATTGGTTTTTCGATGATTGCGATGGTTACGGCTCAGCAGCTTCGAGATTCCATCCAATTGGCAACGGCCGATGCATGGATTGACCAAAGTATCGCAGAAATACAAAAAGATTTTTGTAAACCGGATTTGAAATGCGTGATGGAAAATGTGGGCCTGCAAGGTGAGGTTCAGGATCATTTTGATGGGCGGACCTTGAACCCGGGGCATGCGATTGAAGCGGCATGGTTCATTATGAATGAAGGCAGCTATCGCCAAGATACAAGTTTACAAAAGCTTGGTTGCCAGATGCTGGATTGGATGTGGCACCGAGGGTGGGACGAAGAGCATGGCGGTTTGTTGTATTTCACGAGTCTTGATGGGAAACCCATTCAGGAGTATTGGCAGGATATGAAATTTTGGTGGCCGCACAATGAGGCCATCATCGCCACCCTCATGGCTTGGAAGATCACCGGCGATGCGAAATACGCAAATTGGCACCAGCAAATCCATGAATGGTCTCACAACCATTTTCATGATACTGAACATGGAGAGTGGTTTGGATATTTACGTCGCGACGGGCAGGTCGTTACCCCGTTAAAAGGCAATCTGTGGAAAGGGCCGTTCCATTTACCACGCATGCAATTGATCGCATGGGATTTGCTGGAAACCTTGGCTGAGGCGCGGGATGCCGATTGAGAATGGCGGGCGATTTAACGTTTAACCCGCGCTGATTTTCCTTCGACTAAAGCGACGACTTCCGGCAAGCTGGCCATCGTGGTATCGCCGGGCGTGGTCATGGCCAGGGCACCATGTGCCGCGCCGTATTCCACCGATTTTTGCGGCGAGAATCCCTGTAAGAGACCGTAAATCAAGCCCGAGGCAAAACTGTCTCCACCTCCAACGCGGTCGAGGATTTCCAGGTGTTGGCGATTGATGGAAGAATAGACTTGGTCTGCGTGCCAACAAATGGCTTGCCAATGGTTTTGCGAAGCCGATACGACCGTTCGCAGTGTGGTGGCAACGACTTGAAGATTTGGGAACAGACTGACGGCTTCGCTAATCATCGTTTGATAGGCTTCTGCCGGAGGCGTGGCCAGATTGGAATCAAGCCCGCCCACCTCCAAGCCCAGGCATGCGGTGAAATCCTCTTCGTTGCCAAGCATGACATCGACTAGTGGGGCGAGTTCGCGATTTACTTTTTGGCAAGCAGCCTTGCCACCGAACTGATTCCACAACGAGGGTCTAAAATTCAAGTCGTAAGAACAGATGGTGCCATGTCGTTTCGCGGCAGTGAGTGCTTCCTTGATTACATGAGGGGTTGTTTCCGACAACGCAGCATAAATGCCGCCCGTATGAAACCAGCGAACGCCCAGTTCGCCAAAAAGGAAGTCCCAGTCGATTTCATTGGGTTGCAGTTGCGATGCCGCGGAATGGCCGCGATCAGAAACTCCCAAGGCCGCACGGACGCCAAATCCACGTTCCACAAAATTCAGGCCATTGCGTGTCGCCCGGCCGACGCCATCAAATTCACGCCACTGAACATGTTCCGTATTTACCCCGCCTGCCAAAATTAAATTTTCTAGAAGGTGGCCTACTTCATTCTTGGCGAGGGCGGAAACAAGTGCTGCGCGTTGACCAAAACAACGACTCAAACCACGGGCGACATTGTATTCTCCGCCACCTTCCCAGACATCGAATTGGCGAGCGGTGCGAATTCGTCCCTCGCCTGGATCGAGGCGTAGCATGACTTCGCCCAGAGATAAGATATCAAAACGGCATTGATCGACCGGTTTTATTTCCATTTGGTTTCGAGCCCCTGAGATCACAGGGAAACGTCAATCTAATGCACCGCGATTAGAATGACGGTCCCCATAAAGTCTTTGAATTAAAAGAAAAATGGTGCGGATTAAACGAGCGTCATCGCCTGTTTTGCGAGCCGAGTAACTTCGGAAAAATTTCCATCTGCATAGAGGGTCGGTTTTACCATCCAGCTGCCTCCAATGGCGTCAACGTAATCGAGCGCAAGGTAAGACGCGGCATTGGAGGCGTTGATTCCCCCCGTGGGAATGAATTTCATTTGATGGAAAGGCGCCGCTAGAGCGGACAACATCTTGATCCCGCCGAGCGGTTCGGCTGGGAAAAACTTGACCGTTCGCACTCCCAAATTGGAGGCCTTTTGGATCTCTGACGGGGTCGCCACTCCCGGGAAACAGGGAGTGCCATGTTGTCGACACAGGTTCACAACGGCTTCATCGAGCCCTGGGGACACGACAAATTTCGCCCCTGCGTCTAATACTGCTTGGCAGTCGCCGGCATTCAGCACCGTCCCTGCGCCGACCATAAATCGCTCGCGTTGAGCTGCCAACTGAATGGCCTCGATGGCGTGGGGCGTACGCAAAGTAATCTCGGCGATTGGCAATCCACCCTGCTCTAAAGCAGCAAACAATGGATTTGCGTCAGCAGTATTATCAATACGAATGACGGGAATGATTTGGTGTCGGATTAACGAATCGTATACTTCAGACATTAGCGCTATTGGATCTGAATGATGGCTTTGATAACGCCTGAGTCAGGCGCAATGAATTTGGGGAAATCGTCAATCAAATGTTCAAAATGGGTTTGGTGGGTGACCCATGGATCGGTGTTGACCTGGCCTTGCTCGATCAAACGAATGATCTCAACGAAATCTCCCGGCAAGGCATTGCGGGAAGCTTTGATGGTCATTTCCGGTCGATGCATTTGCGGATGTGGGAAACCAATTTGCTCGGTAGTGATTCCAACATAAACGAGTGTGCCGGTGGGGGCGACTAATGGCAGGGCGGCGTTCATGGAATGCTGGTTGCCAGTGGCATCCGTCACAACTTGGAACCCATCCCCGTTGGTCATTTGTCGCATTTGATCCAGGCTATCTTCCTGAGACGTAAATGGAATCAGATTTTTAATACCGTAGTTATCCGCACAAAATTTCAGGCGTTCCTCGCTCATGTCCATTACCGTGATGTCGGCACCGGTCAATCGGGTGAATTCGAGTGTCGCCAAACCAATGGGCCCCGCGCCAATGATAAGAACTTGATCCGCTTTTTGAGGATCGCCTCTTTGCGTGGCGTGGTAACCGATCGCCAGCGTTTCGACCAACGATAATTGCTGGTAACTCAGCACCGCTGATGGGTGTAGTTTTTCTGCCTGGATCAGAAATTGGTCACAAAGACCGCCGTTCATCATGACGCCGACGACTTTAAGCTGGGCACAACAATTTGTAGCACCCCGTCGGCAAGCGTAACAATCACCACAGTGAATGTAGGGTTCTACGCTACAACGGTCACCGACCTTTACAGATCCAACGTCTGGCCCCACCGCGAGCACTTCCACACCCAATTCATGGCCGGGGATTCGGGGGTAATCAAAAAACGGGAACTTTCCCAGGTAACAACTGACATCTGTGCCACAAATGCCCATCACATGGCTACGGACAAGCACTTGGCCTGGAGATGGTGATGCGGGTTCTGTGATTTCGATCCGCCGGAATTGTTGCGGAGCTTTTAATTCGATTGCTTTCATGGAGAAGATTGAACCATGCGAAACGCTGCGCCGAAAGTCCCCTTCTTTGCGAGTCGGAAATATCCCAGTGGATCAATGACTTATGCAGACCGCCAGAGGGTAACGCTGTGCCCCGATTTTAAGAGAGGGCAGTCAAGATCCGGTGTGGGTAGATATGGCGGGGGCGGTTTCAGGCGCGATTTCCGATGGCTCAGCATCAGTTTCTTTTGAATCCTCGTTTGATGAAATCGCCGGTTCTTCTGTTGGCTCACTCGCGTTGGAAGGATCCGTTTGGTCCGTTACCGATGTTTGAGTCTTTGTTTGGTCCGCGTCATGATGCTTTGCCAACGCGTTTTGAGCATCCACCATTAATGTGAACAGTGTGGGGATCAGAAATAATGTGAAAATTGTCGAGATGACAAGTCCACCCAGCACCACGCTACCCAAGCCGCGATAAAGCTCGCTGCCCGCACCAGGGAAAAAGACCAATGGAGATAACCCGCAAACCGTCGTTGCGGTGGTCATGAAAATGGGCCGAATACGTTTGCGTACACCTTCCAGCACCGCTGCTGCTGGGGTTTGGTTCTGCGTGCGAATTTGTAATAGCGCTTGATGGACGATCAAAATGGCATTGTTAACAACGGTACCGATGAGAATGACAAATCCCAGCATCGTTAACACATCCAGATTCTGGATAGGGTCCCCGCGTAGAGCCAGGTAAAACCCGAGGCACTTGAGGCCCAGTAACCCGCCGACGGCCCCCATGGGGACGCTCAAAATAATCACCAGTGGATAGGCAAACGATTCAAATAATGCGGCCATTAACAGATAGGTGATGAGGATGGCAAGCAAAATATTCCATTTCAATTCCGTCCATGTCACGGCGAGTTTATCGGCGGTACCACTAAGGATTATCTGATAGCCGCCCTCAAGTTCGCCCCTTTGTTCGAGATCTCCCACGATGTTGTTTTGGATAATCGAAATGGCCCGTTCCAACGAAATGTTGTCGGGCGGAGTGACTTCAATGGAGACCGTTCTTTGGCGTTCGCTATGGTTAATTTGTTGAGGTCCGGAGCCCAGTTTAATGTCCGCAAAGGAGTCCAAACGAACCGGATTTCGGCGACTCGGCGTGGCCACGTACTCCTGTCTTAAATCTTGCGTCTTACCGCGATAGGAATCCGAACCCAGCACGACCAAATCAATTTTCTCACCCTGTACAAAATAATCGCCTACGTAGGCACCGTCGATGAGCGTGTTGATCGCCGAACCGATTTCTGAATTTGTCATCCCCAGTTGGCTGGCCATGACCGGTTTGGCTGTGACATGTAGTTCTGGGCTCGATAGGTCAAGGCTGGGAACCGGTCGAGCTTGGGTGTCCGGTGTGAATTCCCGTTTCACTCCACGCATGATTTGGCCGCCCACATCAACCAGTTGCTCCAGTTCGGGGCCGACCACTTGGACTTCGATATTTCGTCCGCCGCCCAGTCCACGTCCGAAGATGCTGCTTTGCGAAGCCACAACAATCACACCGGGAAACAATCCTTTTAGTTTTGACTGCAATAGCGGGATTAGTTCGCGGGCGCGCATGGGGTCGTCAGCACGCAGTCCGACGAAGACCATTTGGCCGCGAGCGACGTAGAAAAAATCGGCGATCGCCGGATAATCCATTTCTCCAGATCCGGCGGACGCGAGGTCAACGTCCCAGTAAGGACGCAGGGCTTTCTCAACCTGCTCCCCCATGGATCCCATTTGTTCTACGTTATAGCCCGGTGGCGGCATGACGCGGCAAAAAACGAGGTTGCGATTGCCAGAGGGTAGATATTCGATTTCAGGTTTGAGCCACCAGGCCAAGCCAATGGCCAATGCGATCAAGCCAAAAGCGACTGCCAAACGCCGTCCCAGTCCTCTTTGGATCCAGGCATTCCCGTGAATGATTCGATCGGAAATTCCGCGGGCAATTTTTTGGATGCGGATCGCCAATCCGGTTTGCGATTGCTCGGTCTTCCGCCGGCTGAGTATCCGCGATGCCGCCGTGGGAATCACCAACACGCTGACGAGTAATGAAAGGCCAACCGCCGAACTGATGGCCAGTGCGATGTCGGCGAACAATTGCCCCGCTTCCCCGCGTAAAAAAATCACGGGCAGGAAAACAAAAAGTGTCGTTAACGTCGATGCCAGAACCGCGCCCCAAACTTCCTGAACGCCGCGTCGAGCAGATTCCCGTGGGCTTAATCCTTGTTGGTAATAACGATAAATGTTCTCCAGCACGACGACGGCGTTGTCGACTAACATGCCGACCGCAAACGCCAAGCCTGCCAAACTGATGACATTCAGCGTGCGATCCATACCTTTTAACAACAGAAATGTTCCGATGATACTGATCGGTATCGCCATGGCGACAACGAGAGTGCCGCGAGCAAACCAAAAACCGGCAATCAAGATCAGCGACAGGGTTAGGATAAAGAACCACGGTGAAACCCACACAGCGGCGATAGCCGAACCGGCGAGTAAGGGTACGAAGGTTAATGTTCGGGCGCCCATATGCAGAAACAGCATGAGGATAATAACCGTTAACGCACTACCCAAAACGATGTTTTGATTTACCAAGCTGATGGCCGAATCGATGTAAACGGTTTCGTCGTAAACTTGGGTCAGCACCAGGCCCTTGTTCTTTAGCACGGTTTCGTTGAGCCGTTTTTGTTCTCTTTTCAGGCCCTGCATGACATCGAAGACATTCGAACCCACCTCTCTTGAGATGCTAATCGAAATATTTGAGACACCGTAGCGGCGGACGAAACCGGTTGGTTTTTTATACCCCAGTGAGACATCGGCGACATCTCGAATGTAGATGGGATTCCCCTCTGCATTGCGGATAATTTGGTTGGCGACCTCTTCCTCGGATTCGTACTGGCCCAATGTGCGCACTACGTAGCGCCGCTTTCCTTCCCAGAAATCACCCGCTGAAACGTCTTGGTTTTCTTGCCGCAGGACTTGCGTGACATCACCAATCGTCAGTCCTCGGGCGGCCAAGCGAGTTGGGTCGACGCGGACTTGTAATTCGCGTTCTTGGCCACCGCGTACGTCTGCATTGCCAACACCGGAGACTCTCTCGAACGAAGCTTCGATGACATCTTCGGCAAACTTCCGCATTTGGGTCACGTCGATTTCGGCGGGCAGCAATTCGATGGCTTCCGGATGGGCTTCGACGAACTCTCTCAGGCGAAATGCTGATAAACCGGGACTACTTTCGTACGCGACGGTGACATGGTCTATCTCGTCTCTCAGGTCAGGATGTCGAGAGACAAAATCATCGAGCTGCTGAAGAGACGGTGGTGCGGCACTGAGAATAAACCAAGCGATCGAGCGGTCGCTATTGGAAGACGTCGAAATGCGGGGACGGTCGGCGTCCATGGGGTAATCGCGAACCTGCTGCAACGCACTGTTGACCGTCAACAGAGCCTCTTTCATGTCGGTGCCGACCGCGAACTCCAGTTCAATCTCTGCACGCGAATCTGACGATTCCGAGGTCATGCGAACGACACCGGCTACACTTTTAAGCTGTTCTTCCTGCTCGTTGACGATCTCTTTTTCGATTTCCTGAGGACTGGCTCCGCGCCAATTCGTGCGAACGGAAATGACCGGTCGCTCTACCTCCGGCGACAATTGCATCGGCATTTGAAAAGCTGCGATCAACCCAAACATCACCACCAAGATTACGCCGACGGCGACCTTGACCGGATTTTCCAGGATGAATGATTTGGGTTGCATGGAGTTTGAATCCAGTGTGCTATTGCGGAAGCTAGGGAAGCCAAGCCTTCTGGCGGCGGTAAGTACCGAGGTGGATACTTGCGTTGCTTATGGATGGTTATTTAGAGCGTTTATGTTTTCCAGTACTTGAATCTCTTGCCCGTCCCTGAGGCGTTCGTTGCCTTGCACAACGACTTCGTCATTTTCGTCGAGGTCTCCGGTTACTTCAATCCAGTTACCATTGGATCGACCGGTTTCCACTGCAATTTGTTTTGCTTTTTTGATTCCGTCTAATGGTTTGACAAGGTAAACCGAAGCAGAGCCTTGGTTCAAAACTAAAGCATCTTTCGGCACCATCAGCACCGCCTGGCCTTTTCCAATATCAAGCTCAGCCCGCGCCAGCATGCCCGGCTTCAAGAGGTGACTCTGGTTCTGGCCGGTACGTTGGGGAGCGTTGGGGATGCGGATGATGACTGGAACGGTTCGCGTGACCGGATCAGCATCGGGAATAATTCGTGTCACGATCCCTTGCAAGGGGGACGGGAGTGAGTCGATGCGAATTTCAGCCTGGAGTGGAGCCTCGTCTCCACCTGCGGAATCGAAGGATTCTTGCAGACTGACCGAGTATTCCTGCGGTACCTCGATCCGGAGTTCAATCGGATCAAGCTGTATGATTTCAACCAGCGGGGTACCTTTCGTGACCCAGTTGCCACGTTCAACCATTTTGCGTGTCACGTAACCTTCGAAGGGCGCCAGTACCGTATAACGTGACAGAAGATCCTGAGTTCTTTTTAATTCTGCTTTTTGGCGTTCTAAGTTTCGCGTGGCTATCAGTAATCTAACTTCTCGCGTTGCGGTCAATCTTGCCAATTCTGCTTTGGCGGCATTGTAGGATTGGGTGGCTGCGTTAAATAAAGAAACGCTCTCTTCCACCTCCTTCTCCGACATGCTGCTGCCAAGGCCCTGAACCCGTCGGTAAACTTGTTGGGCGTATTCCAATTGGGCTTCCAAGCGTGCCAATTCAGCCTCGGCCGCTTCAATTTGGGTGGGAATGGTGGCGACCAATTCTGTTATCGCAGCGGACCTTAAATCGAGTTCGATCTGGGTCGCTTCGAGTTCAATTTCAATCGCTTGTCGGTGCAGTTTTACGAGAGTGGTCGGTTGTGTGTCACCACCAAGGACCAAGTCGCCTTCACGAACCAGCACCTCTTCTACACGCTCTTCTACCGCACTGCCGATCACGGCGCGGCGGATGGGTTCCAAGGTACCGACGAAAGACTGGCGGGTTGCTCTGGGTTTGAGCGTGACTTGATCGATTTTAACTAATGCTGGGCCCGGTTTCCTCTTTTGCTTGCCTTGGGCCAAGGTGGTGGCGGGTACGACGAAGAATTGGGCCATCAGGAGAAGGCTCGTCAGCAATTTAATGTGCGAAATGCAGTTCGAGCGGGCCATCTTGGATGTCGAAAAAAGTGTGCGGAAACGGAGAGGTTGCCGCGCGGCAGCCAATCTTTTGATCGAAATCTATTGTAATCGGACCACGCCGAGCCGACTTGTCTATCTACCGGAGATACCGGATTGTTGGTTTATTGCGCAACAAAAAAACCGAAGCAATCGTCTCGGCGTGTGAAAATCGCTATTTTCTCGCTGGAAGAAGCTTTGGATTTACTCAAATCCGTACATGGCCATTTCGCGATTTTCAAAGATCTTAAACAGCGCATCTAGCCTTGAGATTTTCAACAACTCCGTGATTTCCGGCGAAACGTTGCAAAACGCCACCGCGATTCCCCGTTTTCCAACCGCCGAGCGGAATTGAACAAATTGCCCCAAAACCATGGAGGTCATCGATTCGACTCCCAACAAATCGAAGATGATTTTTTTATCTTCCGTCGATTCAGCGATATCCTTGAGTTGCGCACCAATGGCGTCAACCGTTGCCTGTTTAACAATTTTGGTTTCCTCGAACGAGAGAAAACGGATGTTGTGATGTGTCGAAGTGCTAATGACGGGCATGGTAATCCTTTTGAGGATCGGGCGGATAGTTTAATTGGCCTGGAGTCGATGGAAGATCATGGAGCCTCGTAGATCGCCTATGTTCTCAATGAAACCCGGCACACGGCTTGGGGTGTTGTTTTTTTTACCGTCCATCCTCTTGTTTAGTTTCGTCATAAAGGGGAAGTAAACGATAATCTACTTCCAAGGAAAGCAAATTCATCGTCGTCACATAGAGCCGTCCCGCTTGGGCTCCCCAACGATCTGGTACCGGATTTAGGGGATCCCAGCTGCCTGCCATTTCTCCGTTTTGGATTTGTGAACCCACTAACATGGGATGCAGTGCACGGTGCCATTGGTCCCAAGGATCGCCGCCGATGTGCCGCATGATTTGAGTCGAATAATACCAGTAATAGGTATCTCGCTGAGTAATCGTCGAATCGTTGGGGAGGTTGTCCAACAAATACTGGGCCCCTGCTTGATATCGCGGGTCTTGCCTATTCCAGCCGATGTACATGTTCATTAACAAGCCAACCGATGTCATACAGGGAGTTGCGTTTCGACCGTGGCGTGTTGTTGGCTTGTCCAAGGCGTAAGGGTTATATCGAAACAGAAAGTCCTCATCTGGAGATTGAGCCAAGCGCAGCCAACGCTTGATGCCCTCCCAGGTCTTTTCATCCGTCCTCAGCCCAGCCAAGCGTCCGCTTTGCATGGCCATCATCATCCATCCGGTCACCGATGTATCGGACTCGCTATTGGTTCGATAGCGCCAGCCACCGAGCTTTTGATTTTGTGTATTAGCGATGTAATCCAGCGCCCTTTGCGCGGGAATTCGCAGGGCACCGTCTTGCGTCATGCCATAGGCTTCGCAAAGAGCCAAGGCGGCAATCCCGTGGCTGTAAAACCGGCAAACATTATCGGAATTTGAATTGGAATCAATGTAAAGTTCGCCCGATTCTTTCTGGTTTTCCATCAACCAGTCGATTGCCGATTTCAGCTGGTTCGCGTACTTAAATTCTCTGTGATTAAAACCTGCCCCTTGAAAAGCAAGTATCGCAAGCCCGGTTGCAGCCGTGTCGCTGATCAAGAGCAAGCCTTTTCCAGAATCGTCCTCGGGGATTCCATGCAAAGTCCAGCTTCCATCCTGTAATTGTTGCCGCGCCAGGTACGCCAGTCCCAGTTCAATGGACTCCTCCGTTTGAGGGGCCGACCTCGATTGGGAAGGTTCTCCCCGGGCGCGAAACGCCTCTTTGCTGACCACCGGCGCGGCGTCAACCGTCGGGGCGCTGCCCATCGTTTCGCGGCGAAAGCGAGTGTCAGCATTAGGTCGTATGTCAGGGCTGTTTTTCGAAGCACGTCTGGAGTCCAGCCCAGCGTCGGGTTCCCACTGTTGTCCCGACCCTTGGGCGTTGATGGAATCATCAGCGATTTCTGTCACTAACTGAGAGCGTGACTTCCGTTTTAGTTCAGTGCCTGCAGATTTTTCACTCCAAAACGCTTCCTCGATTTCTACGCCTTTGTTACCCGTTAAAGCCTGCGGTAACTCATCCGCAATGACAACGGATGGGGCTCGTTTTTGTTCACCGGACTTTCGCACTTTATTTCGGGCAGCAACCGACGGCAATTCTGATTTTGCAGACCGTTCCATTTGAGGCTTCCGGGCATCTATTTCATTTTCCACGGCTTGCTGAGAGCGTTCACCGATCTTTCTGTCTGTTGCTTGGGTGGCGGTGCTCCGGACCGACTTGGGGGCAGGCTCTGTCTGCAGGGAACTCGCTGAACTTGGTGAGGATGAGTCGGTCTCAGGCCCGTCCATCCTCGCGATCTCGATTGCCACCGCGGGGAGGCTTGGTTCCGTTGTTCGAGTGGAATTCAAAGTGGCCCTGTGAATCATCTCGCCACGACGATCCCGTTTTTGATTTTCTTGTTCTTGAAAGGGCTGACGATCGCTCACCCTTTCCAGGTTTGGATTAGAAAGATGCGCTGTCGATTGGGCTTGGTGGAATTTTAAGGAATCAGCGTTAGCGAATGCTTGCTCGGCACCTGCTGTTTCTGACCCGGTTCGCGTCACGCTTTCTTCATTGGCTTCGATCGCCGTTTGGGTGGGTATTTCGCTTGCCTGCCGACTGGCTTGGTCGTTTGGAATCACCACCGGTTGCTCCGCCATGAGGTTTGGGTTTTGCCGACCCAAAACGGAGCTCTTTTTTGCCATCGAGTCCGATTGGCGCGGTTGAATTTTGGGGCGCCCGCCTCCCGAGACGCGTTGCGCATCGGAGTCGCTTACAATTTTTGTCGGGCCCATGTCGACGCTGCCGGAGCCTTTGGCTAAAGAGCTTTTTCCGCGTTTCGCTGTGGAGTTAGATTGGCTCAATGCCGAGCTCGAACTGGCTGACCATTCTGTGGGCTTTTCCAACGCGGTACGACTGGCGATGGGGATGGTGTCCGGTCGATTCACGGCGCGGGGCATCTCCGCTGCACCGGAGATTCGAGGAACGTTTGATTTTTGTCGTAGGCTTAGTGAGTTTGGGTTCGTGTCTTGGCTGACTTCTTGACGTCGCTTTAGCGCATCGGAGGCCGTAATGCTGGAACTTGTCCGTGATTGATTGGCTCGGGCTAAATTGGGCGTGTTTCCGGTTCCGGCTAAGCCGTTTTTTGAGCGTTCCAAGGAAACAGGTTGCGGGTCAAATTCCGACGTGGCCACCTCCATGGCAGGGGCCGGCGTTTGACTCGCTTTGTCAACGGTCTCTTCAACAAGTGGTTTGGGATTAGTTTTTTTCGCGCGCAACATGCGAGACACGTTGGTTGGTGTAGGTTCCGAAGGCACTGCGTTTGGTAGGGCTTGTTTCCTGCGAACCAGTGATTGGGGCGAACGGTTATTTGTTTTTTTCTGCAACTGGGGCTTATTTATGGGCGGCGCTGTCGCTGTAACGTCCCGCTTTAAGTTTGGCTCGAGCGAGGCCAGGGTACTGTCGCCAGTCATGGGTGAGGGTACCGTTTGGCGAGAAGTATTTAGCCGAGTCGGTTGGGTTGAAACTTGAGCAGGCGTGGTTTCGGATTCCCGTGGGTAAGTTTGGACCTGTTTTGTTTCCCAATCGGTGGTCCGGTTTTTTTGCCGCTCTGTTTTCGGTGCTGCTGATGTGAGCTCCGTCGCGGCCGCTGAAGTGCTTTTATTTGCTGCCGATGGCTGCGGTGCTCCATTCCTCGAAAGCCGTGCGGGATTCGGCTGGAGTGCCATGGAATCAGGCGTCCGTTGGCCGGGGGCAATCGGAACGGTACCTACTTTTTCATTTGCCGTGATGGGCTCGTCTCGAGTCCGACGTTTTTGTGCCGAACGGTTTTTTCCCAGATGAGCAACGGTGTTTTGAGTTTTCCGTCGCTGCAAAGAGTGGGCGTGCTCGGGATTCGCGTTGGCCTTTGGCGATGTCGTTTGTACCCGCGCGGTCGTGGCTGAAGGGGCTATTGTTTTTTCGGGGATTACTTCGGGTGTTTCGGGCTTAGGGACCTTGTTTTCTTTTAACCAGGGTTGGACGGCAATCGAATGGGCAACACGAATTGAACGATTCGGTTGAACCTGATGAGGGATCGTTTCTTTGGCAGGAAGGCCTGCGGTAAAGATGCGCGTTTGTTTGGCGTAAATCACAAAAATGCAATGGCCGGCCAAACTAAGAATGATGGCTAACTGGAAGGAACGCCGGAGACGTCGATTGCCAGTGAGCAGCAATGTGATAATCATCCCCGTGACGGCTGCAGGCAAAGCCAGCAGGCTGAACCACATCCAAAAACCGGACAGCAATGTCACGAGAGTGGCTGCCAAGATTGCGGATGTGATGCACAACGCCATCAAGATTGGCCAGAACTGATCATCAAAGCGTGCGACCTCTACGGGAGAGTAGGTTCGGACGTTTTGTTGGCGGGTGGACATATTGGTAAGGGCTTGTGATCAGTCTGGAGTCGGCAACCTAAGCTTGGTACGGCGTGGATTAGGGATCGTCCGTCATGGCAGTGTAATTTTGGATACCCACTTTTTTACACAAATCGAAAGCGGTTAAAACGAATTGCCAATCTGTTGATTTGTCAGCTCGAATGACGACGGTTTGGGTTAAAGGGTTGTTGGCAACGGCTTGCCGTAATATGGTCTCGACCTGTTCCGGATGCTGAAATTTCCCGTCGACAAAAAACTGTCCTTGCTTGTCGATGTTGATAAACATCTCACGCGGTTGACTGGTCAACGGGAGAGATTGAGAAGCCGCTGGTAATTCGATTTCAATGGAACGCTCCTCTTCCGCGAACCGTGTAGACACGAGGAAGAAAATCAAAAGCAAAAAGACAACATCAATCAGCGGTGTGACGCTAAGGGAGCCAATTGCGTGTTTTTTTGGTTGCACGGTCATGAGGCCTACCTCGGGTTGGGGGATGGGCCAATGTCGCTCGAGGCGGTGTCGTCTTTTTTATCTGCTGACGTGTCCCGGGAAGACCAGTTCTCATCGCTTGCTGTAACACGAATTTTGCCTTCGAATTGTTCCATCATGGGTGTCAGACTGATGGCCAATTCTTCAATCTTGTGAAACCATCCCACGATCCGATTATCGAAATAATGTGCGAGGACCGCAGACGGAATGGCGATGATCAAACCACTCAAGGTCGTCACCAATGCTGTGTAAATTCCCTGAGCTAATACTTCTGCTTTGTTCTGACCCGCGACCAATTGCGTGGTGTCGTAAAACGCTTGAATCATCCCCCAGACTGTTCCCAATAATCCGATCAACGGCGCGACAGCAGCGGCCAACGTCAGCCACGATACGGTTGCCTGCAGACGCGTGGCCTCTCGTTCCGCGGCCTCGGCTACCGCATGCTCAACCTCCGCTTGCGGGCGACCTGCTTTCAACAGCATGATACGAAGAACGCGAGAGGCGGAAGAAGGAAACGACTGGCAAATACGAAATGCTTCGCGGGGGTCAAAAGCGGCTTCTTGGCGACTAAGTGCACCCAGTTCTTTAACCAAACCTCGTGGTAGTATCCTAGCCTCGCGGAGCGCCAGGAATCTTTCCACGGTTAACGCGACGACTAAAATCGAAAGCAGGCCCAGGGGGACCATAAACCAGCCGCCGCGGCGCAATAGATCAAAAAGGTTCAGGCCCTTGGTGTTGGAGCGGGCAGACGGGGGTACTTCTTGGGCGGCGGGTGTTGCCAGGGTCTGAGGTGCCGCTTCCTCAATCATCGGCGGCGATTCCTGAGCGAATGTGCAGATCGGGCGTGGACCGCAAAAGCCGATCCATAAAAAAAGCACACCCGCGGCTAATATTTTTGTTCGCTGTCCCATCAATTGGTCCCAGTGGGTAGGTTTCATTGCAAGGCCCGCGGCGATGTTGCGACGCGTCTCCATTTTAGTGAACCCGATCCTGATATGCGAATCGTGCCGCAAACTTCAGTTGGCCCGGTATTCGTGGGGCGGCTTGATGCCGTCTATTTCAATTGGTCGAGGGTTTGGATTTGTTTTTTTGCCTCGGTTGCCAACGCTTCGTTTGGGAAATCGTCGATGAGTCGCTGAAATAAATCACGTGACTTAGTGATCAGATCCGCGCGCTTTACAGCGTCGCGAGTGTCGCTGACTTGAACGTAATAGCATCTGGCGGCTTCGTAAGCTGCGAACGCCTGCCACGGCTTTACCGATTCCGTGGAGTCGCGTCCTCCGTAGCCGTTGATTACCAATTTGAATTGCATGATGGCATCCTCAAATTGTTGCGCTTCGAAATAGGCTTCGCCAATCATGCAGCGTGCGCGGGCTCCGGTCTTACCAAGGGATTTTTGCATAGCGGAGGTGAACGCCGATATCGATTTCTCGCGATTTCCCAACCCTTTTTCGGCGACGCCTGTTTCATACCAGGCATCTGCGACAAATGACGATTCGGGGTGATTGGAAAGGACAATGTTGGCGTAATCCTTTGCCGATTGGTAATCCTTGATTTGATTGGCGCTTTGAGCCGCATGAATTGGCGCTAAAACCCGCACGTTATTGGTCACGTTGGAAGCTTCGATCGCGGGAATTGCGACCTTAAAAGCCGTTGCCGCCTGGGGGTGTTGCTCCAGTTGGAAATGGGATTCTGCGATCATCGATAAACCCACCGGCTTGAGTTCACCCTCGGGGTAATTCGCCAATTGACGTTGAAAGGTTGCCAACGATTTTGGGTAATCTTCTTTCTTGAAAAAACACCAAGCAAGTTTGTAGGTCGCTAATTCACCAACTTTTGCATCGGGTTTTCCCTGCAACGATAATTCATAGCGGGCGATGGCTTCGTCGAATTGCTGCTGCCGATAAAGGTCTTGTCCGACGTGGTAATTTGCCTCGCCTGCATGTCGACCGTCGCCAAAGTCATCAGCGATTGTTTGGAACGTACGAACGGCGTTATCCGCTTGATCGTTTTCTTGATAGGCCCATGCCAATTCGAAAAGCACGTCATCTGCTAACTTGCGGTTGATTGAGAGGTCGTTGGAAAGCGACTCCAGAGCCGTAATTGCCGGCTCCCACTTCCGTAATTGAATCAGGCATAGCGCCCGTTCGTAGGTGGCGTTGAATCGACTCGTGGGATTGGGTTGAGTGGCCAAGTAGAGGTCCAAATCTGCGACGGCCTCCTCGTTATCGCCACTCATCCGCCGGGCACGCCCGCGACCAAGCAGTGCGTCGTTTGCCAGCGAGTGATCAGGATATTCTTTCAGCAGCCGATCAAATGTTTGGACCGCAGTCGCGTTCTCTCCCGTTTGCGATTGCGCCCAAGCAAGACCGTAGAGCGCGTCGGGTAGTAAAGGCAGGGAAGGATCGGCTGCGACGACGCGGAGAAAGCTCTCTTTTGCCGCAGCATAATCTTCTGCCCGGTAGGCAAATTCTGCTAACCAATACGCAGCATCGAGGTTCGCGGAAGCTTGCCAGATTGAATCGGCTATGGCGAAAGCTTTTTGTTGATCGCCTTGATTGGACCAGGCGCGCGCCGTCAACAGGCGGACGGCAGCGGAATTCGAGCGATCGGGATTAATCTGAAGAGCTTTTTCAAATGCTGCGATCGCTTTGGGGTAATTTTTTAACTCGTACTGGCTGGCCCCCATAATGTAGTGCGCTTCGGAGAGGCTGGTGGTGTCCTTGAGTTCCAGGACCGATTGCGCGAGAAGGCCGATCGCCGTATCGTATTCTTCCTTGAGATAATGAATCCAACCGGCCCGTGTTCGCCACCAATCATGTCGAGGGTGGTCGTCAAATTGGGTGACCAGTTCTTGAAATGTCTCATTGGCCAAGGTCAGTTGCCTGGTTTTTAGCGCGGCTTGCCCGAGGACCTCCAGTGTGTCCGCCAAGAATTCGCTTTGCGGGTAACTTTTGCGAAATGCTTGCGCGGTTGCAATGGCCTTGGGGTAATCCCCGACCGTCAAATAACCAAATGCGGCATAGTAAAGTGCTTTGGCAGCAACGCTTTGTTGGGGATAATTTTCGGCGATCGATTCGTACATAGAAACGGCATCCCGTTTGCGATCCGGCAAGTGGTACAACGCGTCCGCCGCGTCCATTTTCAGGTTCACTTCAAAATTTCCCGGGTTGGCAGCAAGCATTTTATTGGCCAGGTCCAAGGCCGTTTGGTGGGCTCCCTGTTCCAGTTGGATGCGGCACAGCCAGTGCGTCGCCTCGGGACGTTGCTCCCCATCTTTCTCGGCGACTAAATTTAGCCATTTTTCGGCCAGCGGCATGTCGCCCGCAGAAAAATAATACTTGCCGGCATCCAAAGCTGCTTCGTCGGCGTACTCAAATTCTTTGTGGTCGTTGGCGACGGTGGCGTAAAGATCGGCAGCCGTTTTATACTGCCCTGTTAAAAGTAAGCAGTAGGCGCGTTGGTACATCGCCGCCGCTCTTGACGAAAAACTCGGGTTATCGATCAAGCGTTGGTAAATTTCGTCAGCTTGGTCGAAACGTGTTTGTGCAATCTCGGTATCGCCAGCGTTTTTTGCGGAGACTCCCTGTTGCAGTAATGTGTCCGCTAAACGCAGGCGTATCTCATCCGCTTTTTCATCTTTGGGGTACTCTTCCAGATAGCTTTGGTAGACTTTCTCAGCAGCGACAAAGTCGGCCATTTCCTCGAGGCATGTCCCGTACGCGAACTGAGCTCGGCGGCGGAGTGGTGTATCGGGATACTCGTTGATCACGCGTTGGTAGGCGGCGGCAGCATTACTTAGTAGATCCGGGCCATTTTCCAATCGGCTTAACTCATAGAAAGCCTCGCCGCGATAAAACCATGCTTGAGCTGCCAGTTCCCCTGCACCGAATAACGAGAAAAACTGGTCGTAAGTTTTCAGGGATTCTTTTAACGCGGCGACCCGATTGGGGTGATCATCTGCTTTGCTAATTTGATATTGGCTGAATGCCAAATAAAGCAACAGTTTGTCAGCACGGCGATAATCTTTGAGTTGCGGAAGAGAATCGCGCACGGCGATGAAACTTTCCGCAGCCAAGGGGTATTGCTGTAGGTTGTAATGAGCGAGTGCTTTGTAATATTGCGTGTCCCGTTTGCGACTGAATTCGGGGTGCTGTTCTAAAATTTGAGCATACTGGCTGATTGCTAACTCAAACTCTTTTTCACCGAAAAGATTGGCAGCCGTGTTGTACAGAGCGACAGCTTCGGGGGATTCTTCCTCTTGGGCAAATCCGGATGAGCTCAGTGAAATTCCCAGCAAAACCGCAGCGGGGAAACAACAGAAAGTTGAACGCAAGGTCATGAGCTTTAAGTTCCTTGGCAGATAAAAACGTCGTAGAGAACCATCCGAAACGGGTGGGGGGAAACCCGTTGGGATGGTACTGCGATACAACGAAAGTTCGATAAAGGGGGGGACCGAAAATTCGAGACGCCTTGGTTCCGGTATTACGAAATTAGATTCGTCCGAGTTCAGTCTATACAGCAGAAAATACCGGGGAAAGGGTCAAAGGTCAGGTAGCGAATGACCTTAAAGATAAGTTGGGGCAAAGTGGGTAAGCGATGGCGAAAGCAGGGTTGGGTGCCAAACGCACACTCCCACCCCAAAATATGCTGGCTTGCCTTCCGTCAAATCTGCCACGGGTTGGTCGATGGGGCTGCGATCTGTTGGCGTGTAGGATGTAGGGAATATCGCATTGGCTGCAGGCTGGGTTGGCGAAGAGGATGCGTTTTTCAGTAGGTCGGTTTCTACAGGGCTTCTTAAATGTCTGGCGTAGGGCGCTCTCTTAGCCAGGTTATGATCGTGCCGGAAATCGGTAAATAACGTCAAAACCTTGGAGTTTCTGCACAATTGTCCCCTTCAACTGAGAAGTTCACCATGTACATGGGGTTTTTTTGCGGTAAAATCGAGGGATCGTAGGATGTTTACCGATACAGGTAATATCCAGCCCGTCCTATCACCGCCATCCAAGCCTTTTCCCCGGCGGTAAGTAGTGCCACAACGTGTACTTAGTTATCACACTGCCGCGAGACGTTGCGGCAGGTCAACTCAGGAGTATCTCTCATGAACCCGTTGGCGACCTCTTCAAAAAAAATACACCCGTTACGTTTTGTCAAACGCCGCTCGCGTCAGGGTCTCACCTTGGTGGAACTGTTAATTGCAGTCAGCCTTACTCTGATCATTGTGGCCGCCATGATTCGCGCTTTTAAGACCACGGGTGACAGTATCAGCCTCGGCCGCGCGAAAATGGACATGCACAATAAAATTCGTGTCGTCACAGAGACGCTACGCAGAGATTTACAGAATGCTACGCACGTCCCCAACCCTCGCGCTGGAACCAGTGAAGGATACTTCGAAATCGTCGAAGGTCTTGAGACCGATGCCGTGCATGCCACATCAGAGATCAGTTTTCTTGGCGATCATGACGACATTTTGGCTTTAACTGTGAAAAGTAAAGGTGAGCCATTTCGTGGACGATTTAATGGCGCCTGGGTCGAATCTTATTTGGCTGAAGT
>CAJQPP010000044.1 GCA_905480235.1 uncultured Pirellulaceae bacterium | reverse complement strand
CATATCCTTTAATCGCATGGCACAGGTACCCGCCCAAGGGTTTGCCAACGCTGCCGTGGGCACGAGAGCCCCAGCATTCCATAGACTTCGCAACAAGGAACCGGCAGAGGCATTACTGGGCTCAAACCATTGGTTGCCTGTAACCACTCCGACATACGGATCGGCCAACGGGCTGGTGGCTTGCAATAACCACTCGCGGTGGGGAACCACATCGGCGTCCACTAAAACGACAACTTCTACATCTTCCGACAATGTCTCCATTGCTTGCACAATTGCACTGCATTTCAGACTGCAGGAGTTGAGAGGTTCTTGTAGCTCAAGAATCCGCAAACGATGGTCCGTATCAAACTCACTCTTCACATGATGAGCGATGGACCAAGCCTGATCGGATTGATGATCAACCACGATGACAACTTGATAATTTTCGTAATCCTGTTGGAGTAATCCCACCAGGTTTTTCTCTAGAGACGGATCGCAACCTCTGGCTGCCAATAACACGGTCGTGCGAGGTTGGAATTCTCGATCCACCCCACGCTTACCATTGACGATACAGACAGAAAAATACTTAGCCGCGACCGCGTGTAGCGACGCTAATGCGACCAGTAGTCCTGCGATAATTGAAACGGCAATCAACATGCACGTTACCTTGTTTCTTCAATGGTTGGTTCGTGCAATGAAATTGAAGCGTTTCCGGGAGAGTATCACCGGAATGCTGCCTTTCTGAAAATGCTGCGATGCCAAAATGTAAGTCAAAGTTCCTTCAGCCAAAACGAGCTTGGCTTGCAGCGGAGCGATAGGTCGCATTGCAGGTTTCCCGGACCACCAAAGGCGTCGCCCGGATACCGATTGCCAAGAAAACCGGATGCCATAGTATAATTCGTGGTTTTTCACCTGGCGCGGTAACTCTGACCGAAATTTGCAGTTCCTGACTGCCCCTTCGATTAACGCATCAGATTCGTCAAAAGGCTCGCGAATTTTGGCATATCACGAATCATCGAAATCAGTGGAAAAGTCCGTTTTTTCAGACCTTCACGCGTCAAACACCAAGTCGCCGTGCTGCCTTTAACCAAGTGCCGGCCCCCGGCCAAACGCTGGTTTTCCCGGGCCTCAGCACCAAAAACATAGGCGTTCTTGCGTCCTCCCGCTACATGCGAGTGGGTATGACGCTGGTGGATTGTCGGAAATACCTCGGTCACATCCACGACTGGGACCCCGGCGGCCTTCGTGGTGGCGACCATCCAATTGTCCCAATTGCCTCGCCCCACCAAAAATCCCGGGATGCTCCGAAATAAGTCATTGCTGAACAGGAAGTAGTCCTTACAGACCACCGAATCTAATTGCCCTTCCTGATTGCGACGAACATTCAATCGGCTGACGGCGGTTTTATTTTCAAAACTAATTTCGTAGTCAATTTGCAAATCGGTTCGTTGACCAATCGCCAGAAAAGATACCAGTTCTGATTCCGTCAATCCATCCACAACATCTAACACCTCAGGCCCCACAATGATGTCGCTGTTCACGTAACATAAGCACGTTCCTCGAGACAGCGAATGGGCCTGTGCAAAGACATGGTCAAGAATCGGCGTCCCTTGATTATTTTCCTTAAGCCCAATCACAGGAGCGTCAATTTCATCTGCGATTGCCTGCAAATCGGGGTCGTCAGGCGAGCCAAACAACAACACCTCTACATACGGCTTTAGAGCGGCCCAACTGCGGATCGCATTCCGTTGAATCACCCCGGTATGACCTTCGAACGCTTTGGGCACCGCAAAAATGGTTAACGTAGGCGTCTGGGTTTCGTCGCCCGGTAGCCTGCTCCCATGTCTCGCTAAAATTTCCTTGCGCATCATCGGCTTGGACTCTTCCAAATCGAAATCACTTTTCGATAGTTCGTCACGGTCCATTTCACCAGCTTGACCGATTGACGCAATTGGTATTCGTCCCACGAAAATCCGGGATCTTCAGGACGCCAACCCCGCCATGCGGTTTCATCCAACGCAGCAAAAAAAACGTCTCCCCGCAAATGTTGCCAGTGAAAATCCCAAGGCTTGAATTCGGTGGTGAAATGAATAATGCCTGGATTGTCCAGCATTTGTTGAAACTCATCGCGATCGACCGGGCAACTGGCCAGGCTGGGATAATCCAATACGTGAGCACCTTGATTCCAACGCACTGGTAAACGCCCCCAGTTGCCATGAAAAACCACATTCAAGGCATACTGATCCCAGCACCAAATGTGTTCGCGGTTTTCTTCGAGACAATCCAGCATCCGTATCGCCACTTGATCCTGTCGCCATTGATCAAGATTGAGCACCATCACACCACTGTTAAAATACTCCGCTGTGCCATCCAGGCCCAAATCTCGATAATTAGGGATCGGTGAAAAGGCAGCGAGGTAAGGATTCGCAAGGCGAAAATTTTCGCAGCCTAACCGTGCGTCCACATACGGACAGGCAATATCAGGAACCGCCAAACAGTATTGATCTCGAAGAGGTAAATTCCAAAGCTGAGTCAGGTCATCACAGACCAATAAATCGGAGTCGAGGTAGATCGCCTTGTGTACGTGAGCAGGCAGCATTTCCGCTGTTAACAGGCGTAAATAGGCAGCTGGAGTAACGTGGTGGGATGTATGCAGATGCTCCACCAAGGAGTAGTCCGGATTCAAGGAATAGACACTCACCTCAAAATCAACCAAGGTCTCTTTAATCGCTTGCCAACTGGATTCCGAAAGCCCACCGTCGATAAAGTAAACCGATAAACGACTACCCGAGTCGAGGTGCTTGACTGCTGAATGAAGCATCACCGTCAACGGCATTGCGTAATTGTCGTCGCAAGCGCAGACCACGACCACCTCTGTCAACGATTGGTTTTCGTTGTCGCTTGCAATTTTCTGGATGATGTTAGGCTTGGCCACAATCATGTCTTAACCTGCGCCTCGCTTTTAATCTCAGGAGGCATCGCTTTTTTCATTTTCCTGCCAGCTGCAAGAACTTCGACGATTCGCCCGCCCATGCCCATCGCCGCCTTTCTCACTTTAAGCAGCGGTGCCAACACGGGATGATTGGCGATTTGATCAAAACCATCTGCTGCCTTGGACAATTCGCATTCCAACACATCAATATGTTCATGCAATCGGTCGAACCAACGCAATGCTTCGGCAGCAACCGCGGCGTACTCTTGGGTATCTTTCCCTGCCAGGCATTTCAACGATTGAGCAGGTTGGAAAAGACCGTGTGCCAGTCGGCTCTCCTTAACCGGAGGTAGTATCTGATTGGGAAACTCCACCGCGCGGCCTGCCTGCCGACAGTCGTAACCGATTCGGATCATCTCTTGGGCTAACTGAGCCAGGCGAGCAGAAGCACTTTCGCTAAATTGCAGCGAGTCACGCAGCAGAGCGTCTTGTAATTGCAGTCGCCTTTGCGATGGCTGGAGCAATTGCTGGACGACGTTTTCAATGTGCTCAGGGGCTCGAATCGTCCAAGCGGCAGGCACATATTCAGGACTGTTGGTATAGTCCAACAGACTCACCGGTAGGTTATGAAGCATGGCTTCCAGCATCACGGTAGACGGTGTCGTAATAACCGCATCTACCTCCTCCAAGACCTCATTTAGCTCGCGCCCGGTGACATCATCTAATTGATTCTCGACGCCTAACACCTCCTCCAGCCCACCGGCAACCCGCCAAACCACTTGGATAGGCCTCCCTTGCAGAACGGGGTTTTCCGCAAAGAAATTGCGAAGGTCCAACAGAGATTGCGTAATTGCCTTGCGTTGGTCCTCGGTAAAGGCAGGCCATTTGGCAGTGGCAATGAGAAAGCGAAACGGTCGGTCGGTCTCAGAATTTGCTCGCCGGTCGCTTGCTGAGATCGAATCAAACCTGGGGATACCCACCACTTCCGTTTTGTCGAGATTCCCCCAGGCTTCGAGAACGCGAGCCTGAGAACTGCCGATGCAAGCTACTTTATCGCTCAACACGGGCCGCATGGTCCACGGACAAGCCGGTTCATCAGGTCGATTTTCCCAAGCATTTCGCCACTCTAATATTCCGTCGATGGCATAAATCGTGTGACAACCCCGTTCATGGAGTTGTAGCCAAGCTTTGCGGAAACGATGGAAATGCTCGGAATAGAAAATCGCCAGATCGTGAGGCTTGGCCCACCGCGTCACTTCCTCAGGATTCGCAATCCTGACATCGATATGGCTGCGGAGAGGCGCCGCATGGTGCGCCACTTCATCTTCTGTGCCAACGTAGTAGACGTGAAATTTCGCCACGGGTGATCTAAAAGCTTGAAACCAAAGGGCTATGACTAAAAAAGATCGATCCCTCGAGCTTCCCACATTAGTAGCGGCACTGAGAGCCGCGGCAAAAAATCAATTCCTTATCAGCGATTGGATAGGCCTGACAAGTCGTTGCAATTCATTGCCATTAATCGAGTACCGGTACGACGCCGCCATCATTTCGCGAACATATTTTTTGCAACACACTCTCTGCGATATTTGCACTAATACCACGAGTGCTCCCATCACCAAAAGTGAAATTACAAGTCACGGCGTGAGCACTTCCAAATGTCGGAATACCGCCAGGACCCGGTGGTTCGAAATCACCATCCATTTGGATCGGTAACCCTATGCCCCCCAACCGCATTGAAGTGCCTGGTTCGTTGCCGTTGTAAATAGAACCGTCTCCCCAGCCTCCGGGTTCTCCTCGGTGAATGGTGCTGACAGATTTCTCGCCAATGAACGCCGTGTGGGAAGTTCCGTCGGTCACATCGCGTAATGCGTATCGCCCCCGCGCCCCAGTTTTGAGTTTAAGCGTATCGGGATCGATCAAATTCTGGTGAGAATAACCCGAGTTGAAAACACCGTCGACCTCGACATCGAATAGCGCCCATTCCCCGGTGTATTCCAAATCCCCGGGTTCAAAATACCTATCGGATCCAGCGTTTCCTGCGTAGTCACCAACACTTCCAATCGGTTCTCCAAATGTTTCGAAGACGCTCAACTCTCCGAGCGATCGCCGACTTGGGCACGAGTAGGTGCTGACTGGCGAACGAAGGACGTTGGGGTTCTGCAGTCCGTACGGCGCTCTGGCATCGAACAGTCTGTACAAATTATCTTGCTCAAGATACGGCATCAAAGTCACCGTCCAAGTCAAGAAAGCATCCGCAGGCCGAGCCGGCGGAAGACGTCGCCGCGCGCCTTCGTAATTTTGGACCGCCATTCCAATCTGACGCAAATTGTTTAAGCATTCCGTGTTTCGAGCTGCCTCCCGCACCTGCTGAACTGCCGGCAGTAACATACCGACAAGAAGGCCGATGATCGCGATGACGACCAACAACTCAATTAGGGTAAAGGCAGTGCGACGGCCTGGTGAATTATTCATGGGACTCTCAAAGAATCATCGAAACATACATGGGCTCAGGCACCGAGCGATCTCTAAAAAATAGTACCTGTAGTCCCCAAAATCAACGTGGTCAGTCGACCGAAGGACCGCTCATATGTGTGATTTCAGGCGATTTCCGGCATAAAACTTGACTTTTCCAAGGTTACGTAAGGTTACACCTGTTTGGGCCGCTCTGCCAAAAAGACCTCTCCAGATATTGAGATTATCCGCACCATCCGGTGGAATTGCCCGGATTTACGTATTTGACGCCGCCGTCACACAATATTCAAGTTTTGCTGAATCCGAATTATCGCAACAATTGGTTTGATTGACAGGACTCTCAGCATTCCAGAAACGTCTGTGGCTTTCGACAAACAGGCCAAACCGAGACTCTTAGGAAAGGGTATTCTTGTAGACCCGATGAGGAACGCAGCAGACCCGAACGGCCGGTTCCGTTGTGGCAAGACCGTCCCATCCCATTCGTCCCATCCCATTCGTTTCATAAAGCATTTCCACCCACCATCATGAAAATCTCTCTGGCCATTTGCACCTGGAATCGCAGTCGTTTGCTAAGGCAAACGTTGGATTCGATCGTGGCCATGGAAAAACCAAAACAAATCGGATGGGAATTGGTAATTGTCAACAATCGATCTACTGATGATACCGCCGAAGTGATCCAGTCGTATCAATCGAGCTTACCGATCCAGTATGTTTTCGAAGATCAACAAGGTCACTGCGCCAGCAGAAACGCAGCCATTCGCCAAGCGACCGGTGACTATATTCTATGGACAGATAATGACGTCCAAGTCGATTCCGGTTGGCTAAGTGCTTACGCCGACGGTTTCGCCGAACATCCCCAGGCCGCCTTCTTTGGAGGCCGAATCACGCCGGTTTTCGAAGCCGGAATACCGAACTGGATTGAAGCAACTTGGGAAAAGTGCAAACCCGTCTTCGCGGCACGCGACCTCGGCGATTCTCAAATCGCGCTGGGGAATGGTGTCTACCCTTACGGCGCAAACTTTGCAATTCGGACCGACGTGCAACAGGCCTTCCAGTATGATTCCCGACTCGGTCGGAAAGCATCAGGCATGCTTGGGGAAGACGAAATATCCGTCCTACGCAAAATTGATCAAGCGGGACACCAGGGCGTATGGTTGCCCAATGCTTCCTTAAAACACATTATCCCGGCAGATCGAGCGACCACCAAATACGTCGCCAATTATTTTACTGGCCAAGGCCAGACCAATATCCTGCAAGACAAAATCAAAAAAACAGCAGCGGTCGCCAGGCGAGAATATCTGCGAAACCGTATCGCCTGGCGCGTCAAAAGATGGATCCGTGAACCAGACGAATGGGTCTCTCACCTCATTCGAGCCAACTTGTCACGCGGAGAATATCAGGCCCTCAAACAGAGTAGCGGCCTGCTATGAAAAAGAACTCCAAGACCAAAGTAGTGATCGCCACGGATGTCAGATTTTGGCACTGCAGCACCGGAGCCCAACGTCGCATCCATTCTCTGGTCGATCATTTACGCAAGCAGGCAATGGAGGTGACAATCATTTACATCGGAGCACTGGATGATCCGGGCAATCAACACTCATTGAACCAAGAGCGCCGAATCATTGCCGAACAAAATTTCGATGTTCGATCGTTAATGGAAGATTGGTACCCAAATGGTTGGTTCAATCGCATCGTTTGGAAATGCAAGTGCATTGCCAACTGGCTGCTCCAAGGCATTTCTACTGGCACCCCACAAAACAAAATTCCACCTGAAAACAAAACTAAGTATCTTGACGATTTTGCCAACCCTTTGTGGGCCGAACGTTTTCAGGTGATGACGGATAGAATCCAACCGGAGGCGGTGATAATTGAGTACATCACGCTGGGATATTTGGTGCCAGCAACCAAACAAAACCCAGCCCCTCATTACCTCGTAGACACGCACGATTTGCTCTCTGAGAGGCACCGGCAATTTCAGCTCCACAATTTTGAGCATTGGATTCGCATCACCCCAGAAGAAGAAACCGAGGCGTTGCAGCGATTCGACACGATTATCGCCATTCAAAATGAAGAGCAAGCAGCGTTTCAGAAAATGGTGCAAGGGGAAACCAATGTCATTGTGGCCGGCTACCCAACCCATGTTGGCAACCCTATCCCACTCGAGAGGACTCTAAAGGCAGAATTTAATCTTGGCTATTTTGGCTCGGATAACCCTTCCAACACGCAAGCGATCACGTGGTTCCTCGAAGAAGTATGGCCCAAGCTTTTGGAAATTTGCCCGCAGGTAAACATGCTGATTGCCGGTTCGGTATGTAATAGCTTGCACCCCCCTACCCCACCCG
This sequence comes from uncultured Pirellulaceae bacterium, assembly GCA_905480235.1. GTDB lineage: Bacteria > Planctomycetota > Planctomycetia > Pirellulales > Pirellulaceae > CAJQPP01. The sequence goes on along the minus strand of CAJQPP010000044.1, from coordinate 46,440 downwards.
CAAACGTGAGTTTTCAATCCCGCGTGGATGACATTGGGTCGCTTTACGAAAAATTTCAGATTGCCATTAATCCCGTTCAATTCGGAACCGGTTTAAAGATTAAAAACCAAGAAGCTCTGGCTTTTGGAAAACCCCTGATTGTCAGCCAGCAAGGCGCAGCCGGCATGGTGATTCCAAACCAAGCCTCCCCACTGGTGGTCACCCCTAGTGCGGAGTCAATGTTAAAAGCCATTCTGAACTGGGTTACGGATGAAAATGCCCTGGCAACGACAGCCCAAGCAGCCACCGGTTATGTTGACGAGCATTTGTCACCGGATCATGTTTATGCGGCCCTTACACGGTGCCTGCAATCCTTGTCGGCGACCCGTTCATGATTGGTATCCGCCCGCCGAGTCGACAAGGTTATAATGAGACGAGCCAATCGCGATGAACAAACTGTTTCCAGCTCACACGACGCGATCATGAAAAACTCAAACCTGAATTCCGAACAAATACGCCAATGGGTTATTGATGTGCTTAATGGCGAAGCCAAAGCCATTGCAGCCATTGCGAACGCGTTACCTACCGAATGTGTCGCCATCGTCGAAATCCTGTTGCGCTGCGATGGTCGTGTGATCGTGACCGGGATGGGTAAAATGAGTGCCATCGCCCGCAAAGCAGCTGCCACGCTCTCGAGCGTCGGCTCACCGGCTATCTTTTTGCACCCAGGAGAAGCCTTGCACGGCGACCTCGGAATCGTCACCTCCAGCGACGTACTTTTAGCGCTTTCCAATAGTGGCGAAACGAAAGAAATACTCGAACTCATTCCGCATTTGAAGCGACACAAGGTGCCTATCGTCTCGTTAACCGGATCCGCGGCTAATGCCCTGTCAAGTGTCAGTGACGTAAACATGGCTACCGGGGTGACCCGCGAGGCTGACGACATCACCCAAGCACCCACCAACAGCACCACCGCGACCCTGGCACTTTGCGATGCACTCGCGATCGCCTTGGTTCATTTGAAAGGGTTCACCACCGAGCAATTTGCCGCCAACCATCCCGGTGGTCAAATTGGTCGCAGTTTATTACTTCGTGTAAGTGACCTCATGGCGATAGAATCAGCCATTCCACTGGTCAACAGCGACGCCAGCCTGAGGGACGCCATTGTGGCAATCAGCCAAGGCAAGTTGGGAGCCGGCTTCATTGCCGATTCCTCCCAACATTTATTGGGCATCGTGACCGATGGCGATCTAAGGCGCATCCTCGAACGCGACCCTAACCCTCTGGATCTACCAGTAGCGGATTTAATGACGCGGTCTCCACGCACATTAACCAGCGAATTATTGGCCGTTGAGGCTTTAACCCTAATGAATGACTGCCAAATTACTGTGATGCCCGTTGTCGATAACGGCATTGTCATTGGGGCCCTGCACTTGCACGACCTTTTAAAAGCTGGCCTTGGCTAGACCCTTCACTGCATTCCTTTTCCTGAACGCCCATGACTCAACACCACTTATCGGAAAACGCCGTGGTGCATTTCACGATTTCAGCACCACGCAGCGGTTCAACCTGGTTAGCCAAAGCATTGGGGCAGCACCCCGAAATCTTATCTACTGAAAATCGCATGTTCGGTCGTTTCTTTGAATTGTGGAAGAACAACCAAGGCAAAACGGTACCGCGAATCACCGCGGATGAATTCATAACCGGCTTGTCTCGGCACACCTTCTATGAATCACTTGGATTTGAAACCGCTAACGAATTGGCAACTGACCTCTTTTCCGAGTTTCAGACGTTCCTCATAAATTACCTGCACGCGAAATCGGGCAAGCCGGTGATTGTTGACAAGATCACACCCTATTTGGGCACTTCCCAGCGAGTCGTCAACGGTGTTCGATCCCGACCCCATTCCCGAATCATTCACTTAATTCGCGATGGGCGAGACGTCGCAGTTAGCGGTGTGTTCGATTGGATTGCGCGCGAGGATGAATCGTCAAAGCGTTACCAAATGTTTGTCAAACGCAATCCGCAAGCTAAGTTGAAGCGATTTTTTGATGACGAAGTACTGGAAAAATGGGCCCGTTATTGGAGAGAACCATTGGTTGCCTTGGGACCCGCTCAGCCGACAACGCTGCAGGTTCAGTATGAAAAAATGCTTGCTGACCAAGCCGGTGTGCTGCAAAGCATCTTCAAGCACCTGAAAGTCACTTCGAGTCCCCAAATTGCAAAATCCTGCAGTGAAGCGGTGACGTTTGAGAAATTGACGGGTCGACCGAGCGGCCAAGCCGAACAACTCGCCAAGACACGCAAAGGAATCTCCGGTGACTGGCGAAACTATTTTACAAAACAAGACGCCGAAAAATTCCAAAACAGCACCGGGCCATGGCTGCAAGAACTCGGTTACGAGACCGATGATTCGTGGATCAACGCATGCCCCGACCATTTGGATTTAAGCTTAGATTTCTGATCACCCCGAATGGACAGGCGACCTCCGGCATAAGATATTGTCGGCTAGATCAATCACGGATTGCCTGAATCTCAAAAGGGACCCCTCAATGCGCGCTGTCATTTTCGTTTTCATGATGCTGCTAACTGCCTGTGGGTGTTCCGCCAATGCCTGCGGACAAACCCATCCGTCGCTATCTGAGATCGACAATTATCTTTCCCAAGCCAAGGTCGATTGGCGGGTACCTGGATTTGCGGTCGCGATTGTGAAAGACGACCAAGTAGTTTTCTCCAAAGGCTACGGCGTTCGAGAACTCAACACCGAGGAGCCGGTGGACGAAAACACGCTCTTTGCCATCGCCTCTAATACCAAAGCCTTTACAGCCGCTGCATTGGCAACCTTAGTCGACCAGGGCAGTATTCAATGGGACGATCCCGTTCGCAAATACCTGCCTGATTTCGAGCTTTACGATCGTTACGTAAGTGCCGACATGACGATTCGGGATTTGCTGTGCCACCGCAGTGGCTTAGGCACGTACAGTGGCGATTTATTGTGGTATGAAACCGTATTCACACCGCAACAGGTTTTGGACCGTGCCCGCCACCTTCCCCAAGCCGGTAAATTCGGGCGGGCCTACGGATACTCGAACTTGATGTATCTGGCTGCCGGCGAAGTCATCACCGCTGTGACCGGCGTTAACTGGCAGTTTTTTATCCAGAGACAGATTCTGGATGCCCTGGAAATGAACGAAACAGTAACGTCCACCACTGCCCTCAAAACTCGCAACAATGTCGCACAGCCTCATAAAACAACACGGCATACCGTAACCGCCATTCCTTGGACTAACTGGGATACGATGGCCGCCGCTGGCGGTATTATCTCTTCGACCCGTGATATGACTAAATGGATTCGCATGCTCTTGCGAAGGGGGAAAAAAAAGGACGGTAACCAATTATTTTCGCCTGCGGCGAGCCGTGAAATGTGGAAACCGCAAACGTTAATCAATGTAAGCGAGGCCTATCAAAAGAAATCACCAACGACTCATTTTCGGGCCTACGGTTTAGGCTGGTCGATGAGAGATTTTAAGGGTCGAAAAATTCTTGCCCATGGCGGTGGGTACGATGGCATGTTTTCTCGGGTCGTACTGGTACCCGAAGAAAACCTGGGAATCGTAGTCCTGACCAACAGCATGACCTCGCTGCCAACCGTCGCTTGCAACCGTATTCTCGACGAGTTTCTCGGCGGTGATAAACCCGATTGGAACGCGTTGCTATTGAAAGAGTTCCACCAAGATCGCGAAAAATTCGAACAACGAATCGCTGACTCCATGAAGCCACGCCTCAGCGGAACTTCACCCTCGTTGCCCCTGGAAAAATTCGCAGGACGTTACACGGATACCATGTACGGCGATGCCGAAATCACCTTACAAGACGGCCGATTAACATTGAATTTTTCGGTTGCGCCCGAACGTAAGGCAACGCTCACGCATATGCACCACGATACATTCGCCATCCAATGGCAGACCACTTCTGCTTGGTTTGGAGGCGGAAACATTCAGTTCTTCGCCAACAACCGAGCGGAAATCAGCCGCTTCCGCTTGGATATCCCCAACGATGATTTTTGGTGGCACGAATTCGAATTCAAACGAGTCAAGCCTTAGTGCACCACTCGGGCAGATCGACAGTGGCTAAGAAACGACTCTGAAGCTGCCAATAATTTTCTATTAAATCTGCGGTACTGAGCGATAAGGGTCCGTCGACCAAAATCTGGTGAGGCATGATTCGCATCTTAGCATCGAGATCAGAAGTCCGAATATCACACCAAGTTCCTTCGCGATCATAGTCGACCTCACAATCGGATTCCGCCAGATCCTCGACATGGTCAATCACGGCGAAAGTGTCGATCGGATCCGATAATTCGATGAGTATGGAAGACAGGTAAGGGTCGAATATTTTCTGAAACGCTTCCGTCAAAAGAATTTTCCAACTGGATAACCCCACCACGCTCCGTTCCCAAATCACTGACTCGGGACTTTCCTTGTCCGGCCTTAAATGGACCCGGTATTCAAAATCGGGACTTTGAATCGACCCGGTGCCATCAATGGGCCCCGCAACTTCCAACTCGCGGCGTTTGTAACGGAACTCATCCCGCAACTTCTTGAAAAAGATGTCGAGATCCCGACCAACGTCTTGAACGCCAATATTTGCAAGATACCTCTCCGCAGCTTCCTCATCGCCCACCGGAATTCGATGGTGTTTTTCAAAACCGGCAAGCGTCTTCAACTTAAGCCGCTTACGCCCTCTCATGCTGATGGAATGTTTTGAATGGGACATGGACGTGTCAAAGGAAACAGCGAAAGTAAAAAGACGGAACGTAACACTTGGTAAAAAGAGTCAGGCCACGGGACTTGTGTAATATCACGTCCCGGGAACTGCGACGTTTCTGAATACCAAATTACGATAGTCTTTAAGTAAGCCTTCACGCAAGCCGCCCCAAGACAGTGAATTTAAAGCGGTCGGAGCCGGTTTAACCTGGCAATTTCAATCAGTCACCCCGTTTTGATAAATCCCACACGAAAAACGGCACGCTTTAAGCATGCGTCTGGAACGCTGTTTTGAAAACGACTCATTTAATTGGATAGCCAACCGAGTTTCTGATGAGCAATTCGGTGGTTATCGCGTCTGATGAATGTCGGTAAACAAACGAAAAAAAAGGGCTGGCCGGGAGCTAACCCGTTCCAGCCCTCATGAGATTATTTTCCAAAAGTAACTGAGACACGATTTCTGGCGGTTCAAAACCTACCCTTCGTCACGAAAGTGAAAGAGCGTCTTGATCGAGCCTCCCACGGCGTCATCGCAAATTGCGCGTCCCTCAACCTCAGGTCCTTTTCGTAGTATTCCGTTCCGACCGGCATACGTCGACTAAGACAGTGAAATCGAGAAAGCGAACCAGTGCGGGCCTTGAATTCCGGCACGCACTGGATCAATGGTTATCGCAATGACGGCTTTCCAATTACTCTCCGATCCATCCACCATCGAATAGCTTGGGACCATCCAGCAAACCTGAATTTCCTAACGAGTTGCCTTGGTTGCCATTAAATCCAACATACCAAGAACCACCGGCAGGAATTCCTGTGGCCCAATCAGCACCGCTTACACGATGCTCAAAATAACCGTTACCCAAGTCCGTGGTTTGAACCTTGCAACCCCACGGTGTACCAGAGATTTGGTGTGAGCTAAAAAAGCGGAAATGCCACTCGCTCAGATTGGAGTTACTCTCGTTATGCACACCGATCGTTGCCGTAAAACCGTCCCACCACAGATCGCCACTGACCTCAACAGAAATATCACCAGCCGTATACGGCCCGTTTCCTGATCCGCTGCCCGGGTCGCTGGGTGGATCAGCGGGATCATCTGGAGTGGATGGTTCACCGAGGTTACTGAGATGCTCGCCCAACGGGTCACCCAGTACCACCATGCTTTGGAAATACTCCAGGACACGTGATTCTGAGACCTCCAGTGCCGGCCACTGCGGCCAGTCCCAGGTATCATTCATGAAAGGCTGCATTTGATCGTGACTGAGCACAGTCAAGTGATTGACATCGTGAGCAATCGCAACACCTTCGATAGACAGCATGCCGTGGCATCTGTCGTGCATCCAACCCGCGTAATGAGGTTCCATCTTTAACGTGTTGATAAAGTTTTGCTGGGAACCACTCTTGATCAGGTAATCGGCAAAGCCTTTATGACCATACTGGTAAACCATGGCCATTACCTGTTTTTGATTACCCAATCTTGCCGTGCGTTCAATGTCCGCTACGACTTGAGGGTCAAAGGTATTATCGGCCATCCACCCAACTTTGGCACCTTGCATCGCATACCACATCCCAACGCCCATCTGGTCGTTACCCCAGGCCTGAGAATTGTTCGTTAGACTATTTGCGAAAGCCCAACCACCAATATCATCCATCGTTACAGGACCCAAACCAACGAAATCCCGCAACGCGTTATACGCGTGTACCGCTTCGGAAGTGATCGCTGTTCTGCCCCCTACCAATCCATCATGGCCGGTGTGGTCGCTGCCTCCCGACATACCGAGTGTGGCTAAATCGATGTACTCACCATGCGAATGCCCCCCATGCCCATCGTCGTCCTGAGCTGCCAATGTTTGCCAACTCAAAAATGGAACAAGCGTAATTGCTACAAAGCAAAGTCTTTTGTTTTGCGTGCGCAACATAGAATTTTCTCCTGCTTCTTGAAAAGAGATTTTTGAAAAGAGCTTTTTAGAAAAGCTTGATTCTGAGCAGCACGGTCGGTTGGTTCACGAACCAGAAGTGATTGAACTGAGCCCCCTTTCTACAGCACCGAAAATGCGCCAGAGAAATCAATCTAACCGCCGTTGCAAGAAAAATCAAAAATTGTTTGAGTCCAAATGGTGATCTACCAGCGTTATTTAACCATCTGTTTAAGTCGGATTATCTCCGAAAAGTAATTTGCAAATCCACTCCCGCATTTCTACTAAAAGGAAACTGCAGGCAAGAACGCATCAGAAAAAATCACAAACGGACACTCGGTATTTCAATTCCGACGGCGGACTATTTCTTTACGTATAGCCGTCGCTCGAGATTTACCATGCTGCAAGATACCGATATGCATTTCCGGTTTTGCTTCGTTCAAAATTACTTGCCAAGCATACCGGTGGGTATCCTTCTAATACTTAAACTCAAAAGAGGTTAAGTCGTTGTAAAATAATTTCTGCCCGAAAACAAATTGGGCATTCATTCATTATAAGTGACGTTTGCATCGCAATGGTCTCGGTTGCCCCTCCAGCCTTTTGAAACCCTCTGGTCGAAGCCGATCTCCCTTCGCCGCTCGGCGTAAAGCAGAAAAACCTACAATGGGAACTGCATTCGCCAAAACTGCTATCACTCTTACTGGCAATCAAAAACAACAGCCGATGGAAGCCCGCTTTACGCAAAGCGTCTGACATTGCGTCTGACATTGATATAGGTGCGTTTTTGAGCATGGGTTAAAATCTTTAGCGGTACCCTGTCGGCTTTGGCCAGCCGAATCAGAATTTAGCCAAGATACAGACAGCGCAAGGAGGTGCTTTCGATGTCGAACGCTTTTAAATTTTTACACGCGTCCGATCTTCATTTAGATCGTGCCATCTCCGGAATTGCGGAAATCCCCTCGCATTGGAAGCAATCTCTTACTAACGCCCCTTACGACGCGGCAGAGCGTCTTTTTGATCTAGCGATCAATGAGCGTGTCGATTTTGTGTTATTAGCCGGCGATGTTGTTGATTTGGATTTAGGGGGTCCCAGGAGTATTGCCTTCCTTCTCGGACAATTCGAGCGTCTTGCCAGCAAAAACATTCACGTTTACTGGTGCGGTGGAGGGGTGGATCAAACGGAGCATTGGCCCAAAGCCATTGAACTTCCGGCCAACGTCACAACCTTTCCATCTACTTTGGTTGAGCCAGTTGTCCATGTCCGTGGTGAAAATCCGGTGGCCACCATTTTGGGCGCATCGTTAGATAGTCAAAAACGTAACCCGGCTAATTTTCATGCCGGTGAAGACGAAATTTTCGCGATTGCTTTGCTGCATGGAGAACTCGATTTAACCAGCGTTTCGCTCCAGCACATCAATTACTGGGCCTTGGGCGGAAAACATAAACGTAAAATCGTTAAACGGGACGAAACCATCGTCGTCTATCCCGGGACTCTGCAAAGTCGTTGTCCAACCGAAACGGGACCTCATGGCTGCACTTTGGTTTCGGTAGATACTGACGGGGTGGCTCATGTACAGGACAAGGCGGTCGATCAGATACGCTGGACTGATCAAAGGTTAACGGTCTCCGAGTCCAATAAAATTCCTGAGTTAAAAGAGATCATTGGTGAGCGAGCATTAAAGATATGCACTGATTCTCCCGATCGTCAGATTTTGATGAATTGGAAGATCTCCACCACCGGCGAATTCCACTCTGGCCTGAGAAAAGCTTCCTTGCAGAAGGAATTGCTGAACTGGTTACGCCAGGAATTCGGTCAACTCCATGGAAGTCTATGGACCGTCAGTTTCGAAATCGACGCGCCTCGCGCTTTACCCACTGAGTGGTACGAAGAAGACACTATTTTGGGCGATTACTTACGCGCAGTGAGCCGCTTTCAAGGCGACACAACCCTGTCGTTGCCATTAGAAAACTACCTGGCTGAAACGACGGATGGAAAGGAATGGATGGTCGATTTGGCAAGATTGCCAAAAGAGACTCGTGAATCCATTTTGCATCGAGCCGCCTTACTGGGTGTCGATAATTTGTCCGCACATGATCTGAATTCAACCGATGCTTGATTCCCGAATTTATAAAGACAAGACATACACGGTTCCAATGGAGTTGGTTAAGTGAGAATCAATGATCTACAAGTTGACGGTTTTGGCGTATGGAAAGGCCTTACTGTCGACAATCTCAACCCCGGCATGACCCTTTTCTATGGGCGAAACGAAGCGGGAAAAACCACGCTCATGCAATTCGTTCGCTCAGCCATGTTTGGTTTTTCGAGCGAACGCCGTGGCAAGTATAGCCCCCCGGTCTACGGTGGCATTGCCGGAGGTGAAGTACATGCGATTACCCCTATCGGTAATTATGTCATTCAACGTCATGTCGACCCTAATCGATCAAACGACGAGTTCGGTGACTTGGCCGTCATCAATGACGATGACGGAGCGCAATACGGCAAGGCCCAATTGGCGACCCTGTTAGCCAATGTAGATGAGGCGATTTTCAATAACGTATTCGCAATTGGATTAAAAGAGATCCAAGAACTCAATACGCTCAATAGCACCGATGCCGCCGAATACCTTTACAAATTAACCACCGGTTTGGATCGCATTTCATTGGTCGATGTCATGCGAACATTGACTCAACGCCGGGAAACGATTTCCGCCAGCGTTTCCGAGGCACCCGGTCGCTTGAACGACCTGCAAACCGAACGTCAAAAACTTCAACGTGAAATTGAAGATCTGCTAACTCTATCCCGTCGTTGGACCAAAGTAGCCGCCAAAAGTAAAGAGGCCACCGGTCGCCTGCAGGAACTAGAACTGCAACTAAAGGCGCTGGACCGTGAGTCCAAGGTGATTGAAACGGCCAGCCAAATATCTGAGCGTTGGAATCAACGTGAACTGATCATTGGACAAATCTAACAAGTCGGAATATTACCGGACGAAAATCTGATCAACTTAAAAGAACTCAGTCGCCTAAATAAAAAAATCACGCAGCAAAAAGAAAAAATGACTTCGGTCAAGAAGCAGCGAAAGGCCATTAGAACGGAAGCATTTGAACTCCCGATCAATCGGCAACTCTGGGCGCAAGCATCGCGTATTGAGGCGCTCGGCGAACATTTACCATGGATCGAGTCATTGGAACGACAAGCCGATCGTCTGCGGGAACAGGTAAAGTCCATTCATTCCACCATTGGCGGCGAGGTTTCAGGGATGGGAAACTCCCTCAACCTGACCTCCAAGGATGTGCGTGCTTTAAGCAATCGGGGTTTTCAATCTCTACAGGCCACGTCAAAGCAGTTAGCGACCAAAGAAGAAGAACTATCAAACGCATTCGAAAATCTGGAACGCGTAAAATCGGAAAAGGACCAAATTGCCGGTCGCGTCAAATCCGCCTCTGCTCACTTAGGTAAAGGGTTGACTCGTGAAGAGGCGGCGAAACAAGTCAACCGATTGCGCCGACGAGTCGAATTGGAAGAGAAAATCGAAAAATTAAATGGCGCTCGGCACGCTCTTGAGCGAGACATCGACGACGTGGTTAATGACCAGGTTTTGCCCGTGGGGAAACTGGCGATTTTAGGTGCTGTTTTTGTACTTGGTGTGGTTTTGGCCGGTTTTGGATTATTAAACCTACGCTGGTCCGAGGGGATCGCCGGCAGCACTGCCACCGAGATGGGTTTTCTGATGATGATTCTGGGCACCACGTTCGGTCTGTTTTCCATGGGTTTGAAACACCACTGGGAGCGTGTTGCCAGCGATGAACTAGATGATTTCCGTCACCAATTCGATCTTGTAAGGCAACAATTAAAACGTGCCAAAAACGAACGCGACGAAATCGAACGCCATATCCCCAAGGGCGTTGGTGAATGGGACCTTCAGTTGCGGGATGCCGAATCAGCATTGACCCGATTGGAAGATCTAATCCCCCTAGAAAATCTGTTCCAAACTGCGCTTTCCCATGTTGAAGAAGCCGCACGAAGATTCCAAAAACTGGAATCGGATCAGGAGTCCCTCCAAGACCAATGGAAAGATAACCTCCGAGCTTTGGGGATGGCCGAAAACATTGCTCCCAATCAACTCAGTGAGCTTACGCAACGCACCGAGCGAATCAATGGTTTCCATTCCAGACTGGAACAATTGGAAAGCGAAGTCTACGACCGCGAGAAAGAACTCACTATGCTGAGTAAGCGAATCGATGCGCTGCTCGCCGAAACAGGCGTTCGATACGAGGAAAATCTAGATCCGGCGTCCCGCGTCCAAAAATTGCAAGTCGCACTTAGCAAACAGCGTCATTTAGTGGGGCAAAGAAAAGAGCTCGCTACCAAATTTCGCAACTTACGATCGACCTATTTGCGGGCCGATCGGGATTTGGATCAGTACCTGGGTCAAAAAAGACGATTACTCTCAACCGTCGGGGCGGATACTGACGAACAATTTAGACAATTGGCAGTACAACATCGACAACGCCACGAATTGATTCAAAAGTACGAAAGTCTCACCGAACAAATCGCCGCGGCACTGGGCAATCAATTCGAAGAGACCCAGATCGGAGAATATCTCGAGCTTTACGGAATCAGTGGATTGGAAACGCGCTGGGAGAACACACAAACGGAAATCGATGAACGGCGTGAAGAACAATCCCAGTTACATCAGCGACGCGGAGAATATTTGCAAGAGATTAAAATGCTTGGCGAAGATTCTCGATTAGATGAAGCTCGTCTCGAATTAAATGCCGTCGTCCAAGAAATTGAAGACCTTGAAAAGGAATGGCAAACCCTTGCCGTAAGCACTTGTTTCTTAGATACGATCAAAGACGCCTACGAAGCGAAACGGCAACCGGAAACGCTTCTCGAAGCCTCCAAATACCTAAAACGCTTGACCGAAGGTCATTACACTCGAATCTGGACCCGGCTAACCGGCGAGGAACTACTGGTTGATAATGCTCAAGGCGAAACCTTGGCGGTCGAGCATCTAAGCCGTGGCACGCGAGAAGCGGTTTACCTCGGATTACGATTAGCGTTGGTTGATGCGTACGCACGGCGTGGCGCCGTGTTACCGATGGTTCTCGATGACGTCTTGGTAAATTTCGACGCCGATCGCGCGCGAGCCGCTGCGGAGGTTCTACGAGATTTCGCCGCCAATGGTCACCAGGTCATGATGTTCACATGCCACGATCATATTCGGGATCTTTTCCATCACCTCGATGTGGATGTTCGCGTGTTACCGCATCATCGCGACGTCGTGGACCACAACGCCATACCAACCCGGTTGGGAAAAGCAGAGATCGCCACCGTCGAGGAGCCTCAGATCATCGAACCCATTCCCGTTTTCGCCCCCGAATCAGCGGTAGATTTGTTAACAGACGAATACGATCCAGATTTGGCGTTTGAGCTTTCAGCGGTGGGGGAAGATCAACAACGGGAACACGCTCTCGATGAGCCGCTTCTGCGTTTAGAGACGCAGCAACGTTTTCATGACGGGCAATCAACCATCGAAGCCTGGGATCCTGGCCTCGACATCTCAGCGCAAAGATCAGCTTAGCCTACCGGCATGGTTTGACGGAACGCTCCGATCCAGTACTTCATAAAGTAATTCGAGTTGCCGCGAAGCAATTCTCTGTAACAGTAATTACCGAGACATTGTTGCGTGCGGCCGAGCATCCCCCTGCAATGGGGCAGCTTATTCGATCCGACCGCCACATCTTACCACGCTTATCCGCAAGCCTTCCGCAGCCTGTAGAGTAACGGGTATTCTTCGCAACTGGCTCCACCGAGATGATCGCGCTCAGCCGTGCGTTTAGTACGAGTTGCTTTTTTTCTCCGACCGATTGGTTTTCCCCGATCGACTAATACGGAACCCGATTTGGTATTCCTTACCAATTGATGCAATAGATGCAATTCCAACGGCTGGCAGTTATCCGATAAATCTTACGAGAAATCCCATCGTATGTTTTGTCACAATCGTTGTGAATGTCGCAAGCACGCAGACAAAACGCGGAGCGGATGTAAAAGCCACCAGTACAGGAGCCCTCCATGATGATTTGCCAAAGAATCATTTGTTTCGTCGCCGTCGCATTCATGGCGATCGCCACATGTAACGCACAATACGTCGCTAACGGCGGTGGAAGCCAGCCCTGTGCCTCTGGTGACTGCCAAGGCCACGCCGGCTGCTCTGGTTGTGGCGGTGTAGGCTGTGCGATTTTCAAATGCCAAGGCCATGCCTATTTCCCCGGCAATTCACTTTGTCCCAAACCATGGACATACGATCAAGCAAGCGCGTTATGGGGCAAATACTGTTACCAGAGGGGTTGTGGTCGCAGCTGCCTGAGCGGCTGCAATGGGATGCGTAGCCAAGCAGGCGCGTGCCAAACCAATGGCCCCGGCTGGGGTGGCGGCTGCTCAACCGATCATTGTTGCGGGACCTGTGGATCTTCCTTGCAATCGGGCTGTGCGACCCATTGCACTAGCCACGTCGGGCACCAGGGTATTTTTAACAACATGTTTCGTCGGCACGGTAATGTAGGATGCGATACCACCTGCGACGCTGGAATCTCACAACCCAATCAGGCTTGTACGGGTGATCGCCACGGCATGAATCTGTTTTCTGTTTTGAAAAATCGCTGCAATAACTGCAACCAATGCAGCAGTGGATGTGACGCGGTCGTCGCACCCCCGTGTGGTTGCGACCAACGCGGAACAGTGGCACAACCAGCCCAAGTGGGTGTCAATCGGGTTAAAACAAGCTATCCGCAATAAGCCAATTGGTTAGGCAGTGGCTATCGTCTGCAACCGTTTGATTGCCAGACTTTCCCGGTGTGCAAACCACGGGATTTTCCAAATTCGCAAATCGCTCAACACCTTGGGATTCGTTCCCCAAGGTGTCTTTTTTTGCGCTCTGTTTTCACTCATCCGGTGAAATCGCTCAGCAACTCGTGGAATGACGAATCTTCCGAAAAAACAGAGTCGAACGCTCCGCGATTCGCGTCTACTGCTCGAGTATGCTTGCTAACTTAGTTGAAAACTTGACGCTAATTGCTGCAACATGCAATGATATAGATTCAGGGCACTTACAAGAAAAGGCATTTCTATGTGGACGAATTCATTAGGCACCACGATCTCACCCGCCACCTGCCTCTGTCTATGGTTACTTTTCGTACCTGATGTCAGTTACGCTCAGCAATCTGAATTTTCCAGGTTGCTCGAAGGAGGCGAGTACTCACTTGCGTTGAAACACGCCAAAGCACAATCGGATCGACCAACGCGGGATCGATTGTTTCAACAGATCGCAGAATCCCAACGACAAAACGATACGGGAGTGAATGCCTTCTCCACCCTCAGTATGATCCAAGACGATGGAATGCGATTGGGTAGCTTTGAAAAGCTGACCGATTATCGAAATCGGGGCGATCAAGGCGCGATAGCGGGCGAAAATGCCATCGGCAATATGCCCGCCAATCAGCGAGGTGGTGTCACGGAAGCCGATTTCGGCGAGTTGATGGACTTGATTCAAGAAACCATCGACCCGGATTCGTGGGAAGAGAACGGTGGAGTAGGGCGCATGTCGCCTTTCCCATCAGGGGTTTGGATCGACAGCTCTGGCACATTGCGCGACATCAAAAAGGATCGCTCCGGTCGGCTGGAACAGTACCGCCGTAGTGATCGAAATTTCGAGAGCGAAAAATCTGCACTGTCGGAAAGTAAGCTGCGAAAAATATCTCTGTCACGTTTGGAAATCGAATTGCAGCGACTGGCGGCCACAGGCCAAAAACTCACGCCCGATTTGCAGCACCTTGCGGGAATTTACGAATTGAAATTCGTCATGCTCTACCCGGAAACGGGGGATGTCGTTATTGCTGGGCCCGCTGGTCCGTGGGAGTTTGACAAAGACGGGCGAGCCATTAACGCAGCGACCGGTAAACCTGTTTTGAATTTGGACGATCTCATCACCTGTTTGCAAAACGCCAAAAACGAGGGCGGTAAATTCGGTTGTTCTATCGATCCTAAACCAACCAACTTGGCGGAAGCTCGGCAGGTCATCGACGCTTCCCAACTAAAAGGGAAAGCCCTCCGCGATCGTTTGCATGCCGCGCTAGGACAAATGGACGTTACCGTACAAGGCGTCGAACCGACCAGTCACGCAGCGAGCGTCATCGTCGAAGCCGATTACCGAATGAAATTAATTGGTTTGGGTGTCATGCCTTCCGTCAGGGGTCTACGTAATTATTTCGAACGTATTTATTTGGATGAAGACGGTCAGCTTCCTGAAATGGATCAACTGGTGAGATGGTGGTTCACGATGAATTACGAATCCGTCGTAACCAACGAAGATCGCACTATTTTTGAACTCAACGGGCAGGGAGTGCGACTTTTAAGCGAAAGTGAATTCTGGACACAGCAAGGGAAACGTGTCCACACGGGAAAATCGTCACCCGCAGCTAGTGGTTATGCCGAGGACTTCACTTTGCGTTTCGAAGAGATTGCCATTCAGGATCCCGTCTTCGGTGAATTAAAAAATGTCTTTGATTGCGCCCTGGCTGCGAACATCATTCATCAAGAAAAACTGGACCGCAAAATCGACTGGAATCTACGTTTTTTAGATGGCACGATGCGACCCGGCGTCGTCTCCTATCAACCTGCCTTGGCTTTAGTACCCCGGCAGGTTGATTCCATCCTTGGTCAACGCGTCATCACGCATCGAGATGGTTCCCGCACCATCCGACATACGCTTTCCGGTTTTGGCGGAGGCGTGGAATTTGATGCCTCAAAACACGCCGCCCAAGACAAGATTTCTGTGGCTGGTTCGGCACAGTTAGACGAACAACAAAGGCAATCAAAACCACAGCGTGACACCCAAAACACATGGAATTGGGACTGAACCATTGGGGCCTATCCCATTGGGGGCCTATCCCATTGGGGGCCTAACCCATTGGGGGCCTAACCCATATTTTCGGTGAACCGCCTGAACCGGCGTTTGACACGGGCGGCAGGCGGTCACCCAATCTCGATAAAATGGTCCAATTTCCCTGAGCTAGGCCACCGGTAAATTAGCCAAACTCTGTTCAATTTTCTGAAGTTGTTCTTTGGTTTTCTCTAGTCCATCTCGTTCCCGCTGCACGATGTCAGCCGGCGCGTTGTCAACGAACTTCTTGTTGGTCAGTTTATTTTCTTTGCCGGAAATATTCTTCACCAAACGTTCCTTTTCTTTTTCCAATCTTTTTCGTTCGGCTGCGACGTCAATGCAACCTTCAAGGTCAACAATAACCTCCAGCCCTTCCAAAGAGACAATGGCGTTCATGGCCGGTGGTTCGATGTCTGTACCGATTGCCGTGCACTCCGCTCGCGCCATGGATTGAAAATAAACCATCAGCGGGTTTAGGCTTTGTTTGGCAACGTCATCACAACGAATGGAAAAACAGATTTCGTTTTTCGGCGGAATATTTTGGCGACTACGGATTTCACGCACCGCTCCTAGCGCGTTTTGGAACAAGGAGAATTGGCGTTCGATATTTTCGTCCTGCAATTCGGCCGCCGCAGTTGGCCAATCGGCGACAATCAAACAACCCGCTGGTTCATGGGGTAACGGGTATCCTCGTTGCGGCGCAAAATCCCGAAAACGCTGCCAAATCTCTTCGGAGATAAAAGGCATGATGGGATGCAGCAGCCTCATCAGTTGGTCAAGAGTATGTGCCAACATTCGTTGGGCCAACGTTCGACGACTCTCATCCGCGAAACGATTTTTCAGGATCTCCAAATAGAAACTGCAGAAGTCATCCCACGCGAAACGATAAATCGCCTGGGTCGCCTCGGAATACCGGTAATGTTCCAACGCATCGGTGACTTCCCCAATAACGGTTGATAGCCGGCTGAGTATCCAACGATCCTCGAGCGTCAATTCCGCTGGATCAATCTCACCGGGCTCATAGGACTCGAGATGCATCATGGCGAAGCGTGAAGCGTTCCATAGCTTGTTCACGAAGTTTCGGGCAATCTCAAATCGTTCGCTCAAAACAGGTCCGCGTTTCAAAGCAATATCTTCCGGTTTCTCCGCCCATTGCGTCGCAAACGGTTGCTGACAATCAGGGCATTCAATTCTTGGCAACTCCCGATTCTTGCGAGTTTGATCAATTTTCTTTTCGCAGTTTGGGCACTCAAACTGCACTGGCATGCGCACGTCCTGAAGATCCGTGGTCAACCGAGCCATGCCGAAACGCAGTGCATCCGCGCCGAATTTTTCGATCACGTCCAAAGGATCGATTCCATTGCCCTTGGACTTGGACATCGTTTCGCCCTCGCCATCCTGGATTTTCGGATGAATATAAACTTCGTGAAATGGGATTTCGTGCATGTTGTAACGTCCCATCAGCACCATGCGTGCCACCCACAAAGTGATGATGTCACGACTGGTGATCAACACGCTGGTGGGATAGAAATATTCGAGATCCTTAGTTTTATCTGGCCAACCAAGCGTGGAATGTGGCCACAACGCCGAACTGAACCACGTATCAAGAACATCCTCCTCACGCACGAATCCGAATCCTTCGAGGATTTTTTCCAGCGGATCATCCTCTCCTCGAATACAAACGTGACAGGTTGCCAACGGCAGCCCCAAAGCCAGACGCTTCTCTTGATTGGTTTCCGGACATGATTCCCACTGAATCGACGCGGTCGATCCATTGATATTTAATCCCTCCAATAATTCCCGTTTGACCTCTTCGACTTCGAGTTCGGATTCCATACCCTTGGACCAAACCGGGATCTGATGTCCCCACCACAACTGGCGAGACACGGGCCAGTCACGTTTTTCTGACAACCAGTCCAAGTAACCTTTTGTGTACCGCTCCGGATAAATTTTGATTTGCTCGGAAGTGACCGCTTCCATCGCCGATTCCGCCAATTGATCCATCCTCACAAACCACTGATCTGCCAACAGAGGCTCGATGGGTGTTTTACTGCGGTCTGAAAATGGCAACTCAATATCCCGCTGTTCAATTTCAGGCACCAGATTAAGGGCTTCGAGGTCAGCAACGACTTTTTTTCTTGCCTGCTTGATCAGTAAGCCTGCGTATTCCCCCGCATCGGCATTCAGCGTCCCATCAGCATTCATAATGTTGATCATCGGTAAGTCAGCTCGCTTACCAACTTCGTAATCATTGGGGTCATGCGCGGGGGTAATCTTGACGCAACCGGATCCCAGTTCGGGCTTGGCCCAACTGTCAGCGATGATGGGAATTTCTCGATTCATCAAAGGCAACATCAAACGCCGCCCATCCGCTGCCATCTCGACTAATTTTTGCAGACGAGGCAAATACTCGGCTCGCCGCTCTTGCAGGGCCGCGATCTGTTTTTCAATCGATCCCCGCTCGGAATCTTTCGCCTGCTCCAATTTTTGCTGCAATTCAGATTCAATTTTATCCAAAGCGCGAGCTGGCTCCGGATGGATCGCTACCGCCGTGTCAGCCAACATCGTTTCGGGGCGAGTCGTTGCGACCGTTACAAATTCAGGCTCGCCCGGTTTTGGGTCAATAACGGGATAGTCAAAATGCCAAAAACTCCCCTGCACCTTGGAATTGAAAACTTCATCATCGCTAACCGCCGTTTGCAGATAGGTATCCCAGTTTACAAGCCTTTTGCCACGGTAGATTTTCTCGTCATTGAACAACGAAAAGAAGGTTTCGCGAACCGCTCGGGCGCACATTTCATCCAACGTAAACCGGGTTCGTCGCCAATCACAACTGCAACCCATCTGCTTTATTTGAGAGGTAATCCGTTGCTCATACTGGTGCTTCCATTCCCAGATACGACGAACCAATTCTTCCCGACCCAAATCGTGCCGGGTTTGATTCTCCTCGGTTTTCAACCGTTTTTCCACTCGCGCTTGAGTCGCAATCCCGGCATGATCAGTGCCCGGCATCCACAAGGTTTCGAAACCTTGCATCCGCTTCATACGAACCAGAACATCCTGCAGCGTATTGTTGAGTGCGTGTCCGAGGTGCAGTGCCCCCGTTACATTGGGAGGCGGAATCACGATGGAAAAGGGTTTTTTATTTTCATCGGGGTCCGCATTAAAAAAACCGCCCTCTTCCCACATACGATAAAGTCGGGGTTGAGCAGCCAGAAAGTCAAAGCGGTTGGGTATATCCTGAGCGGTCTTAGTCATGGTGCCTAGGAAAGGAAAAGCGTTAACGGAACAAACAATAGATATGGCCACCGAGCGGGCGGCTGGACAGTCCCTATTTATAAGAGAAGGAACCTGTTTAACCAATTGCGGTTCACGCGTCGCGGAATTTTCTCCGGGCTCTTTCTGGCAGATCTTGAGATCGGAACGGCTAAAAGGCGCAAATAACCGACAGACTCGCGGCTCAAGGTATTGCCGGAACCGCCTTTTACAGAATTTCCAATTTCGTTCCGCCCGCACAATATGACAAGCGGGACTCGGGAAACCACTCTGATTCGGTCAGCCCCAGTGGCAATGGCAGACCACAGGGATGACCCGACCCGTGTATTGCGAATGAAAACCCCAGGAAAACATGCGTTGTACCACCGGAAAGCGGCCGAGAGGCTGGGTCATTCGTAGACGTATTCGTACTCGTCGTCCTCTTCGTCGACCTCTTCGTCCACCTCTTCATATTCCCATTCTTCGTCTTCCGCAAGCTCATCGTCTTCCTCAACAGATACCGTGATAACTCCGGCAACTTTGGGCTCTAGATCGCCGTCTTGCTCGCTCTCTTGATCGTCATCCTCTTCTTCGAATTCTTCTGTTTCTTCATATTCCCATTCTTCATCCTCTGCCTCGTCAACCAGTTCTTCATCGTCCGTCTCGCTAAGATCCTCGGTGACATCAACGAACACAGGCGTTTCCGGTTTCTTGGCGGTAGGTAACAACAGGGTGGCCGGAGTGGGCAGAGGGGTGGTTCGAGCGGGGGCCGATTTCTTGGCGGGAGCCGGTGCCTTGGCGGGAACGCTTACCCGAGCATCGTTAGTGACCGTTACCTCTGTTTCCGCATCCGTATTACCCATCGTGCCATCTTGGAAAGATCGCCATTGTTCGATGGTCATGATCACCTCACGGTGCTTACTGCCGTTGTAGGGCCCGACGACACCATCTTCCTCCATGTGATCGATCACACGAGCCGCTCTTCCGTAGCCAATCCGCAACGCTCTCTGCAATAACGAACAGCTCCCTCGTTGCTCCGCGATCACGATTTCGACTGCTTTGTGGTAGAGCTCATCTCGCTTGGCAAGTTTAGCAGCGAGTTCTTCGTCATCGACACCCGCTTCCTCTTCTTCTTCAATCTTCATGTTCACTAACTCGTGAACAAACTGCTGTTCACCGGTACTCACGGCCTCTGTGATCGCATCAATTTCTTCGTCACTTACAAAAGTACCCTGCCCACGCAACAGTTTGCTCGTTCCGGGTGCCAGGAAGAGCATATCCCCATTCCCCAGTAGTTTCTCAGCGCCATTTTCATCCAGAACAACACGACTATCGGTTTGGCTGGAAACCTGAAAGGAAATCCGAGCGGGTAAATTGGATTTGATCAGACTGGTGACCACTTGCACGATCGGTTTCTGTGTTGCCAGAATCAGATGGATACCAACCGCCCGGCTTTTTTGAGCCAGTCGAATAATGTGGGCTTCCACTTCTTTACCGGCGGTCATCATCAAATCTGCCATTTCGTCGGCAACGATCACAATGAACGGCATGTTGACTGGAATGTCATCCCGCTCTTCGTCAGTGGGTTGCAACCGTTCCATTAATTCTTCTTCGCCCAATTGGTTGTAGCTGTTGATATGCCGAACACCTGCGCGGGCCATCAAGCGATATCGATCTTCCATTTTCTGAACGGCCCAAGCCAGAATCGCTTCGGCTTTTCGCATATCGGTGACAACGGGGTGCATCAAGTGCGGCAAACGACTGTACCCGCTTAGCTCCACCATTTTGGGGTCGATCATCAACATCCGAACCTCGTCCGGTCTGCGTGTCATCAATATCGAGTTAATAATCGCATTGAGACAGACGGATTTACCGGTACCCGTACGTCCGGCAATCAATAGGTGAGGCAATTTGGAAAGATCCGCAACCATTTCACGTCCGGAAACGTCCTGCCCCAGGAATAGGGGGATCTTCATCTTGCGAGTTACTTCGGTCGACGATTCCATGACGTCTCTCAAACGCACCATTTGCCGCTTTTCATTCGGCACTTCAATGCCGACGGTGTTTTTGCCTGGGATCGACGGCACAATCCTGACACTGGGTACTCGTAAACCAATCGCAATATCGTCTGACAAAGCGGTCACTTTATTTAACCGCAGGCCTTTTTCCAGATCCAATTCATACTGGGTAATGACAGGTCCGGTTTCCACGTCAACCACTCGTATGTTCTGACCGAACTCGGCAAATTTTTTCTCGAGCAAACGCCCCCTGACTCGGACTTCTTTGAGGACCTCGGTATCGTCCATGGATTCAGTGACGTTCAAAAGGTCTAACGAAGGGAGATCGTAATCATCCGTATCCTCCTTACGAGAAGCCTCATTCAAGCGGCTGATCACTTCTTCGCGAACTTCTTCCTCTTCCGATTTTTTCTTGCGAACCAACCCAAACAGCTTGCCACGCTTGGGTGTCGCTTCTTCTTCGCTTTCTTCCTCATCTTCATCATCGTCGTCTTCTTCTTCGGCGACCGCTTCCTCTTCTTCTACAACAGTCGTCGATTTAGCCGCCATTTTGGTGACAAAGGGGAGAGTCTCTGGGCCTTCTTCGAGTTCTTCGTCGTACCAGGCTTCCTCGTCTTCGCCTTCACCGCTTTCGACTTGCGACTGATTGGATTCATCATCGTCTGCAAAAATCGAGCGGCGACGATCGTCTTCCTCCACAACTTCCTCGTCCTCTTCGTCCTCGTAATCCGCGTCGCTGGCTTCCGCTTGCAAACGAGTACGAATCCGCTCCCATAAATCGCTTGGAGCAGCCCATGAAAATGCCGACATCCCGCCTACCAACACTCCAACCACCATCTTGATCAAAATATACTCGGTCCACAGAAACAGGCCGATTGCGAGAACGCTGGCGGCGAGGATTAAGCCACCGGTCCCGGCGAATAACATTTTCATCAACCCGGCACCCAAGGCACCGAGATAGCCCCCGGCTCCAATAATGGGTCCTAGCGTAGCCTCCGGAATCAGCATGCTGACGAGGGTGGTCATGCCGAGCAGCGTTAGCAACCAACCCAGAGATTTCGTCCACAGGGATTCCATGGTCTGCTTTTGTAACAGCGAAACCGCTACGACCCCGATACCGATGACCAGAAAAAATGCGCCTATCCCAAGCGATGTGAATAAAAGATCCGCCAGTGCCGCACCCAGATAACCGCAAGCATTATTGACCGTGGTATTTTGCGGCCAAACCAATACATCGGCTTGGTAGAATCGGTCGAAAGACTTGAACCACTCGCCGACCGCATCGGCTGGATCATAGGTCAAAAGAGATACTGAGAGGAATAGAGCCACCACAAACAGGATGGCTGCGAAAAGATCGCAACGGGGATTGCGGTTTTCGATCATGGACACGCTCTCAATGGGAATCGGACGGCGTTGGCCGGTAAACAAAAAATCGGCAGGCGCGTCCTTGCCCGGAGAAAATCCTGGTACTCTAAAGAGTTATCGACAGAAAACCCGCTGACCGTTGAATCCGACCTGCTTACACGGTAAGGTTTGCGCCGATGGTAGAAATCGACTCTGCAACCGTTGCGGTCGTCAAAATCGCGCGACAAGCACGGCAACTATTTCGAATATCACGGCAACCATTTCAAAATCCACAACGACGGATTCCTCGAAGATTTGCTGACATGACCGCCACTGCCTAAGTCATCGTCGGTAGCCAATTCAAAGTCGCTTTGAACTGGTTTTCCTTGCGTCGCTCGAGAATCGCGACAAACTTGCCCTGCCGAGTACAGGCTGCCAACCGATCGCTGGTGTGCTGCACCTCCAATGGTCGACCATGGCTTAGGTTTTCAGTATCGACATCGCTTAGAACATACTGATCCCAAGTTTCGAAGAGAATTTCCACATTGCCACAAGTTGCAAGCGGATCCGCGCCCTCCAAAATGGATGCTTCCCATTCGTCGATGGGTCGCGATTCCGCCAGCTCGAAAGGACCAATTCGCGTCCTCGACAAATCATGCATGAGTCCTCCCGTGGCGAGAGCTTCTCCAAGGTCTCTGGCAATTGAGCGGATGTAGGTACCGCTGCCGCAACGCACCGCTAAGTTCAAGTGGGGATATCGGTAATCTAGAACATCGATGTCAAAAATTGTCACCTTCCGAGGGAGGATTTCGGTCGGCTCCCCCTTTCGGGCCATATCGTAAGCCCTGCGTCCCTGCAGCTTGACTGCTGAGTACGCCGGAGGCACTTGCATAATTTCACCAATTTGGGTCTGTAGGTGTTTTCGCACCTGCTCCAGAGAAGGTATTTCCGCGACGTCCCATTTGCGGATATTACCCGTCGCATCATCGGTATCACTGGAACAGCCCAGCGTAAAATCGGCTCGATACGATTTGCAGAATTCATGTATCACCGGCATCAATTTCGTTGCCCGACCAACACAAATCAGCAAAACCCCTGTCGCCATCGGATCGAGCGTGCCGGCATGCCCCACCCTGATGTGGCGACCAAAAACTCGCTGCACACGATTTACAATGTCCCGCGATGTGCAACCGGCAGGCTTTGAAAGGTTCAGTACCCCGGCAATTCGTTGGGGTGGATTAGAGCGTTTGCCCATTCTCGTTTAAGAATTCTTTAGCTTTTCGATTTCCGACTTAACGTCTTCAATCTGTTTTTCGATCGTTTCCACTTCTCCCGGATCATCCATCTGGCTTTTAGCGCCCGTCAATTGCTGACGCAATTTATCATGCCGCTTTCGCAACACTTCTAACTTCTTTTTACTCTTTTTATCCATCAGCGAGGTTTCTCCAGCCACTTACTTTATTTGCATTCAGTCTATCCGTTTTATTTGCGTTGGTGAACGAGGCCGCGCAAAGAAAAACGGCGTGCGAAACACGCCGAAATGGTTCGAAACAGAAACTCGACCGTTCCCATTACGGAACGTCAAATCCAAACTATCCAACTAGTTGCCGATCGAGGAGGAAAGAGATTCCCCGACTTCCAGCGGAATGACCGGATTCGGCATGGATTCATCATACAGCGTATTGGTCTGAGCTTGGTATGTCGCAGGAATACGAATCGGAGCGATCTGAGAGGTCGCAATGGCCGCCTGCCCCATGTGTCCGTAATAACGACCGGTGAAATCCCGGATCGCTGAGACTCGTTGGGCGATCGTTGGTGCCGTTTGATCCTCGTAAACATATATTTGTTTATTCAATTGAGGTGCATTTTGCATGATCCAGCCGACCCGCATTTCACCCGCTCGGTTCAGCTTATTGGTTTCCGGATCGAAATATTCGGAGGTCAGTGTATGTGCAACCTGAACCCCGGTAGCAAATTGCTGATTAAGGATCGCGTAGTAATTTTCGCGATCCCAGCATGAAAACGGCAACGGCCATGCAGATCCACGGGAGTGATTCAAACGGAATCCCGCTTTATACTTTTCCAGTCCAATGTGCATTTTGTGAAATGCATTGTGCACAGCTCCGTGCGAGCAATTCTGGCATCCTGCCGCGGTATTCGGGACCGCATATCCTTGGTTACAAGACTGGCACTGGGCCTGCAAACTCGGCGAAATGACCATCATCGCTAAAAAAGCGAGTGACAGAGTAAAGCAACGGCTAATCGTGGACATGGGTCGAATCTCCGAGAATCCATTCTGGTCGGCACATCAGGCAATTGCTTATCTAACCATCCAATAGACAGATCAAGCATTAATGGTTCTATCGGTCTGTTCGCCCTGAAAGCCCCGACCGTTCATGGACGGAAATCCGCTAAAATTCGGCGAAGCTGCCTATTTCTGGAAAGCAGGAAGCATTTCATTGATCATCGTGATTGCGGCAGGACCAACGAGTACAACGAATATGCCGGGAAAGATGAAGATAACGAGTGGGAAAATCAGTTTGACTGCGGTCTTTGCCGCTTTTTCTTCGGCGATTTGACGCCGCCGGGTCCTCATGGCATCACTTTGCACCCGCAAAGCCTTGGAAATGCTAGAGCCGAGCTTATCAGTTTGAACGATGCTGGAAGCGAGCGTTTGTAGATCCTCGACCCCGTTACGGTTTCCCAATTCGGTATAAACCTCATCCCTTAAGCGTCCCATCTGCACTTGCATGTTCGAAATCGCGAACTCATGAGCCAGAACTGGTTGAGATTTTTGAATTTCGTCAGCCACTTTACGCATGGCCTGATCTAAACCCAAACCTGCTTCCACACAAACGGTCAACAAATCCAAGGCATCCGGCAGACCCAGAAAGATCTTCTCTTTTCGCTTGCGACCTTTGAGCGCTAATAAAATATCGGGTGCGAAAAAGAACAGCCCCCCGAACATGAAGGTGGTCGTGAGTGAGCGAACAGAGACTCCCGTCATTAACAGACTGACGCCGCCGCCAACGAAGAGCCCAACAGCACAAAAGATAAATTTGGAAGCCAGAAAAACGATCATGGATTCCTCGCTACGATAACCAGCGAAGTTCAATCGCTCGCGAATCTTCCCCTGCTCCTTTTCGGACTTGGGTTGCAATGGCTTAGCCAGTGATTCGCTATGTTGCTCCAGCATCTTTCCCAAGCCACTTTTCTGTGACGGATTGGATTCCGTGGGCCCGGAGTCGCGATGGGATTTCATGCGTTCCAATCGCACCTCTGTTTTTGATTTATTAAACAGAAACGTATCTGCAACAAACCAAATAGCAGCGGCCACCGCGCCAAAAATTGCGTATGGCAGAACGGCGGTAAAGTCGATGAATGCAAAAAACATGGAATACACTTTTAGACCTTGATCGTAATGATTTTTTTGATGGCAATTGCGCCCAGGATTTGCAGCACAATACCGCCAGCCAACATCTGGCGTCCCAGGGGCTCTTCGAACAGCATCATGACGTAGTCATAATTTAATTTCAGCATCGTGAGAAACAGCAATGGGGGTAATGCGAGTAGCACGATACCTGATAAGCGTCCTTCCCCGGTCAGAGCCATAATTTGGCCCCAGATTTTGAAACGTTCGCGAATCAGGTGGCCGATCTTGTCGAGAATTTCTGCAAGATCACCCCCCGTTTGTCTTTGCAGAATCACTGCGGTCGCAAAGAACCTGAGATCGACGTTGCCGACTCGTTTTGTCATGTCCTCAATGGATTGCTCCACTGTCATGCCTAGGTTTTGCTGCTCAAAACATTTTGCGAACTCGGGTCCCAGTGGTTCTGGTACCTGCGAACCAACAAGTTGCAGTCCGGCGGGGAGACTGTATCCCGACCTCAAGGCTCGACCCAAGACATCCATCGCGTCAGCCAATTGTGACGAAAAATGACGCATGCGGCGTTTTCGTTTCATTAACAACCAACCCAATGGCAAGACAACTGTTCCGCAAAAGATGAACGGCGCAAATGCCTTGGCGGGTCCGAAAGCGATGTACAGCATGGTGCTAACCAGGGCAATTCCTACGCTGATCGCTAGAAATTTACCAACGCTCATTTTTTGCAGACCTGCCTGATAGATGATTCGTGACAGGTCGAGTCGTTGACTAATAAACTCTTCAATCGCACCAGGAGCATCTTCTAGAGGACGCGCCAGAATGGATGTGCGCGTCGGTTTCTTGCCACCTCGACCACGATTGGCCGTCATATTTGCCAAGCGATCTTCGAATTGCCCGGATTCTCTTCGTGAGCGCAATACCAGCGCGATGCCGCCAGCTAAACTGGCGAAACAAACGACGAGTGAACCAAAAACAAGAAGTTGAAACATTTCGCAACTCGATTAGATGTCTATTTATTTTTTCTTATGGCCATCAGTCAGCCATCATGACCCGTTCTTGGAAAATGCTCGCCGGCAACCGTATCCCCGCAGCATTCAATTGATCGAGGCAACGCGGTCGTACACCTGTGCAGAGAAATCGCCCAACGGCTTTGCCATTTTCGTCAATTCCATCCTGCACGTAGCGGAAAATATCCTGCATCACGATGACGTCGTTCTCCATGCCTACGACTTCTGTAATGTGTGTGATCTTTCGCGGTCCGCCTTGCAAACGGTTTGCTTGAATAATCAAATGGACAGCGCTGGAAATCTGCGATCGCATCGCCTTCATGGGTAAATCAAATCCGGCCATTAAGATCATCGTTTCCAGTCGTCCAATGCAATCGCGTGGCGAGTTGGCGTGAGTCGTGGTCAGGGATCCATCATGGCCTGTATTCATGGCCTGTAACATGTCCAGGGTTTCTGGTCCGCGACACTCACCAATAATAATTCTTTCAGGACGCATACGTAGACAGTTCTTCACGAGGTCAGTAGCCGTCACCTGGCCTTTACCCTCGATATTGGGAGGACGCGTCTCCAGACGAACAACATGGTCTTGTTGTAACTGCAATTCCGCGGCATCTTCGATCGTTACGATGCGGTCTTGATTTCCAATAAAGCTGGACAGGGTATTCAGCAGCGTGGTCTTACCGGAACCCGTACCGCCGGAAATTACGATATTCAGACGAGCCTTCATGGCCCCTTCCATTAACATCACCATTTCGGGAGTAAACGTTTTGAACTCGAGCAAATCCTCTAAGGTCAGTGCGTTGTTTCCAAACCGTCGAATGGACATCGCAGCGCCATCCAACGCCAAGGGTGGAATAATCGCGTTGACACGAGAACCATCTTCCAGACGGGCATCGACCATGGGGCAGGTTTCATCAACTCGGCGACCTACCTTGGAAACAATCCGGTCGATGATTTGATGGAGATGCTCATTATCTCGGAACTCGACCGTCGTGCGTTCCATTTTTCCGCGACGTTCCACATAAATGTTCTTCGGGCCATTAATCAGAATGTCACTGATCGAAGGATCTTTCAGCAAAAGCTCCAAAGGTCCCAAACCAAATGTCTCATCCAGCACTTCATCAACAAGACGATCCCGCTCAGACCGATTCAACAATGTATTTTCGTTATCACAGAGGTGCTCAACCACCATGCGAATTTCACGCTTGAGAACATCGCCTTCCAATTCCCCAATGCGATTTAAATCGAGCTTCCCAATCAGTCGTTGGTGAATACGCTGCTTTAACGCATCAAAGTCGGATTGCGAGTTGCTGTTGGCAGCTAGACCGTTACTCATAACTAATTTCCAGTTGGGGCTGGTGGTAAAGACGGAAACTCCAAGGTGTAAAAAGGAATACTCCCTGTTACTTTCTCAAAGACACGCAAATATAGCCCCTGATTTTTGGGCTAGACTGCTTGCCCGCTCGATTGACTGACCGAAAATGTCTACTTTCCCCCCAGGTTCCCTACGACCGGAAATATTGGAACCTACGGGCAGGCCTTTAACGAATTCGCTACCCAAATCAAACGCCAGGATTTCCGAAAAACGCTCATATTGCGAGCCCAGAGCAACGATTGCCGGTCGGAATCTAAGTAGCATGCTGAATTTTCGGAGCCCAACTCAACGTTGGACTTTTCCGCCACTTAAAAAGTCACACATGACTTGCTCGCCAAGCCAGATGTAACCAAAATGGAATCTCAATCTTTTATCTGGAGAGAAATTTGAGCATCATTGCTTGCCCGAAATGTGGCCGACAGTACAAACTCAATGGTGACATGACTGGCAAAAGCCTGAAGTGTGCAAATTGTGAACACCTATTCAAGGTCGGGCCGCCTGCGGCAAACGCACCCATTGCCCAACGTAAACCGAGCCAGCCAAGGCCTCCAGCCGCGCCTCCTTTGGAAGATAATTTAGGCGGACTGTCCAAGTTATTTCCCAGCCAACTGCCGTCCGGTCCCGACCCGCTGGCCAACCATGTGATTGAAGATCCCGGTTTCGCCGAAGTTGATGTCGACGAGATTCGATACCAACGGGAGCTCGAGGTACAAAAGAAGAGTAAACTCGCAAGTTCACAAGGATCTGGCAGTTCCTTGGATCAAATGGAAGAAGAGAAACAACAAAAAAAAGCCAACCGAGCCCTGAATCAAGGTTATTTTTCGGGTGACACTTTATTCGGTTTTGAAGGACGCATCCCACGTCAAAAATTCTGGATCAGTAATTTGGTTTTCGGTTTGGTTTTAGGCTTTGGCGTCGCACTAGCCTTGGTCGGGTACTTATTGTTCCTCAGTTTCGGGATGGGTCTTCGCGCCGAACAACAGGTAGAAATCATCTACATCATCCCCCTTTTCATTATTTACGGTGCCGGCTGCATCCTATCGGCTTGGGTTAACATTGCGTTACATGTAAAACGCTACCACGATTTGGGGCATTCCGGAATGCGAGTTTTGATCGTCTTAATCCCCATCATTGGCCCACTCTGGGTATTGATCGAATGTGGTTTCAAGGAAGGTAATTCAGGCAAAAATCGATACGGCGCGAACCCCTTGAAAATGCCACCTGCCAAAATGGGATAAGCTCAGGCCCCTTT
This sequence comes from uncultured Pirellulaceae bacterium, assembly GCA_905480235.1. GTDB lineage: Bacteria > Planctomycetota > Planctomycetia > Pirellulales > Pirellulaceae > CAJQPP01. The sequence goes on along the minus strand of CAJQPP010000044.1, from coordinate 17,207 downwards.
TTTTAAGCCCTTGGAAGCCAGCGGTGTCTTGCGGTTTTCGCAAAGCTCTTCGGAAACCGCTGGGTGCTTAGAAGCAACCCAACGGAATCGTCATTAGGTAACTATTTACTGGGTGGTATGATCCTCGGGCCGGCCAAACCTTTTGTATGCCTGTCTACAAAAACTGCCAATTGATTCAACCCCGCCTGCATGGCTTGTTGAGTGGCAACCCCATGCCTCAACGCTTTTTGCATTTGCTGTCCCGCACCCAAACCCAGAGCGTCGGCAAACTCCATGACCTGCTTAACCTGAGGGTCCTCCATCAACGCCTTCACGTCAGCGTCCGATTGCTTACTGGCATCCGCCTGACCAACAAACTCTTTGAATTTTCGCCACTTACCCTGTTCGTCTTTGGCAACCAACATCACTTTCACCCGCACGCGATCTGAAAGTGGGTTTTGCTCGAGTTGGGTTACAGCAAAGCATCGCAAACCCTCTTTTTCCGCAATTCCAATCTGTTCTTTAAAGGTTTCCTTTTCAGAAGATCGCGTATTTTTCTGTTTGCGGCGCTGCGTAAATTCCAGCAAACCCAACTCCTCACCGATTTGCTGGAGGGAACTGCCCCCACCAATTTGCCCCACCACCATTTCCATCATCGCTTTCATTCCCGGTTTCTCACCTCGGCGAAAATACGAACCAGCGGTTCCCTGGAATTCCAAGGGTGCCATCAGCGAAAATTCCACTAAGGCCTTGCGAAAAGCCCACTCTCGAGCAGATTGGGATGGGGTGGCAACCTCATTGGAAAAATCAACCTTCGCGTTTTGCCAGTCAATATTTTTTTGGTTTAACTCTTTGACTAAATCCTTCACTGGCCGCACTGCCACATTGGGCAAGTTATATTTCCAGCTGACTAGCGCCACTTTTCGTTGCTGAGCGCTCTGCTGAACGGTCCTCCGAATTTCCGATTGTGGCAACGTTAAGAAAGCGAAACGCACCGCCGATAGATCCTCGGAAGCATTTTTCTGCAAGGCTAATTTCTTTTCATCCTCCAGGAACATCGTAAGATCCACCTCACCTTTGCGCTCGGCGATCCATTGATCAATGCGCCGAATCGAATCAGCGTTTTCGCTTTGCGCAATATCCTTTTCGGTTTTTGCCAGACGATCGTAAATATCTGGATGATTTGCCTTAAGCCATTCACGTTCTACGACCAAGATGACTTCATCCTCGGTCCATTGATCAACCACTCCATAGAGGGTGGTTTTATTGTTCAGGAAAACTACATCGGTCGCCAAAGCGGTCGGAGCGCCTTGGTGCTGAACCTGGGCCAAGAGATTGCCGTCGAATCCCCACAGCAAAACACAAAAGGTTAACGCCACGCCACCAACGTTTGGCAAAGGTGATGTGCTGTCTTGTCTTGGCCGCTTGGTAACCATAAAAATCTCTCCTATCGAAAATGGAAAGCTCAATAAAAATGGAAGGCTCAACTTTTCCGAAAAGGTGCCTTCTGCTGTTTCCAATCCTCGAGCGACAGTTCCATCCACGGCTCGTCATCGACCTGCAAACCATCTGCTACACGATTGATGTAATTAAAAAAACTAATCACTTGCACTCCGAGTGAAATCTGTTCGTCACTGTAACCCACTTCGCGGAGTGCCTGCACATCCGCGGCATTCATATCCTGCGGGTGCAGCGTCAATTTCACGGCGTAATCGCAAAATGCCATTTGTGCGGGTGTAAGTTTGGCCAGCCGATAATCAAAAATTAAATGCCGAGCTGCTTCCGGGTTTTTGGACTCCACACCGAAGTCGCGAGCGTGTGATAGGGTTCAGTAATAACAATCATTGACATTAGAAACGACCGTCGCCAGCATTTCTCGAGTACCCCGGTCCAGCGTATTTTCACTCATCACGGCGGCCAAATAAAATCCCATCGAAGCTTGGCAAACTTCAGGAGTAAGGCTCATGATTTGAATAATCTTTGCCACGCCACCGGCCCGTTTCGATGCGGCGTCATAGATTTTCTTTAGAGCTCCCTCAGCCGCGGCAACTTCTATGGTTTTGATGTAGGTCATGCGTTTCACACTCCCTTAAGGGTTATCTCGTGCGTTTTCTTGCGAATGCTGTCTGAATGGCTTCCGAATCAAACTGACTTGGTACCTGACCCTCGGTGGCGTAAATGTACATCCCTCCCAAGAGAATGGTACTAATTGCGCTGGATAACAAACCGACAATTGCCACGCCCATCGCACCAATCACAATGAGTGTAATTCCGGCTGCTGCGGATTGAGCTAACAGCGCAACACCTCCGATAATTGCACCAATAAATGGAACAAAAGCGAGGAATGAAAGTAAGCCGATACCCACCCGAGCCGTTAATGATTCTCCCCAAGTGGAGCGAATAATACTGCCAGACCGTTTGATGGCTGCGAACGGCCCAAGACGCTCGACCACGAGCACTGGCACCACGAAGAAGGTCGTGATGGACCAGGCCATACCTAAAAGACTGGCGATAAAATTCCCACCTCTGCCGGATCGCGATTCCAACATTTTCAACAACAAACCGACCGTCGCCGCGACCAAAGCCCATGCAATAATCTGCGGAAGCCTCGCCAGAGCTGAACTAAAGCCATCGCTGAGAGTGGGATCTCCGCCCTTGAGACGAATAATCGCACAACTCACCAATGCCGAGTTAAAGAACACAATCACAAAGAAATTCACAAAGTAATAAAGAAACGCGACGACATATCCCAAGATTTGCTGGGCTTGTGTCAAACCCTCCTTGGACTCCAGCGCTTCATAGCCTCCGGTCAAGAAAAGGGGGACCGCGAAGGTAAGCATTACCAAAATGCAACTGATCGAACTAAGGATCGGAAATATGATCAACTCTTTATCGCTCAGCAGAACTTTGGCACTTTGCTTGGCCAATAACATTCCTGCAGCCATTCTTTGAAACATCTTGCGGTCCTCTATTAACTTAAATTGCAATCGCCGGCCGATTGATTGTATCCTTAACCAGATCGTCGTTGGATGGGTTTCCGTAACTTACCAAACAAGAAAAAACTTTCCCTGATGACCGAAAGAAAATTCCAGTTTATGGTGAAACATTGGAGTGAAGCGAGGCTTGGGCCAGTTCGCGAATTCCTTGATCGGCTGACCAACGATGCACACGCCTTCTCCGCTCCGTTCCATTAAGCACGCGAATAATTTCCGGAAAAACGCTTGTTTTGCTGCACTTAGGTACCAAAATGCGTTTCTCGGTATTCCTAGCGTTCCATACACGGAGGCTCTGGGAACTGTCTCCCGCGCTCCCATGAAAGATCGTGATCAAAATGCAACCCTCTTCGCAAATCTGGCTTAAGCTTTTTTTTCTTTGGTACCTCGCCAATACCGCGGCACTTTTGCCGGCTCAGGAAGAAGCGCTTTCACAATCACAGGTACCCGAATTAGAGCAACGACTGTTTGATTTGCCTGACGTACGCTTTGAACGCGTCAAAGATGTTGGCGAGCACCCGGCTTTTATGCTGAACGTGAAGCAATCCCTGAATCACGAACAATCCGCTGGCTCCTATTTTTATCAACGCGTACTGCTTGTCCATCGCGGCTTCGATCAATTGAATGTAATGAACACCAATGGTTATACATTGGAGCGTCGGCCTCATGAACTAACCGAGTTACTGGACGCCAATTACATCAGCGTTGAACACCGATTCTTTGGTCCTTCCACGCCAAGCGATCGCAACTGGGATTTCCTGACCATTCAACAGGCCGCCGGAGACTATCACCATGTACGCGAATTGTTGGGTCAGATCTATCACCAACCATGGATTAGTACAGGTATCAGCAAGGGCGGCGAAACCTGTACCTACTATCGATATTACTTTCCCGATGATGTTCTGCTCACGGTTCCCTACGTGGCACCATTCCCTATTGGCTTAAAAGACCAACGCTTCTATGAATTCCTTGACACCATGGGCACGCCGGAGTGCCGCAAGAAGATCTTCGATTACCAAATGGCGGTGCTGCAAAACAAAGCGACTCTGGTTCCCTTGTTAAAGTATTACCTGAAAGGGCGTGGAGCCACCGTTGACTTAATCGGTGGCCCCGAGGCGGCACTAGAATTATTTATCCTGGAGTATCCTTTTAGCTTTTGGCAAAGCGGCAAAAAATGCGCAAATGTACCCGCCGCTGATTCCAATCCCGAGGTACTTTTGAACCATCTGATCGACAGTGGTGATTTCTGGTATTTACTCGATAGCTCAACTGAAAATCTGGCCGCACATTACTACCAACATGCGACCCAGTTCGGTTATTACGGATATCGCACGGACCGTTTTGGGGACCTGATTAGCCAATGGACGGGTGAACCCTCGGCTTGCTTTTTCCCTTACGAAAAAGACCTTCCCTTTGATGAAACGTTGCGCAAAGAACTGATCAATTGGCTGACGTCTGACGCGCAAGATTTAATTTTCATTTACGGGGAGACCGATACCTGGACCGTCGCACAGGCCGAACTAGGGGACAACCCAAAGGTCAAAAAATTCATCCTGCCGGGAAAACACCACGGCAACGCGAGGATTAAACAGGCGGATCCGGAAATGGCTAAACAGATTATGGAACAAATCCAAAATCGCATTGATTGATACAAATACCATGTCCGTTTATCAGCAAATCGAATTGTTTCGCGAACAGCTGGCAAATTCTGCCAGGCCGACCCTATCCCGCATCGCTTCGACTAATCTCATTTCCACAATCGAAATGCATACCGGTGGCGAACCATTAAGGGTCATTATGAACGGTGCTCCGGAATTGAATGGCAATACGGTGCTTGAACGACGTGCCGACCTTCGAGACAAGCATGATTGTTTTCGCAAGCTTTTGATGTTTGAACCGCGCGGACACGCCGATATGTACGGCTGTATTCTGGTGCCAGCTGACGATGACACAGGAGATTTTGGAATTATCTTCCTGCACAACGAAGGCTACAGCACCATGTGTGGCCACGCGATCATCGCAATTTCCACATTGGCTTGGAAAATGGGCTGGAAAACACCACAAGAAGGCGACAACAACGTTCTACATATTGATGCGCCCTGCGGACGCATTACCTCATTTACAGAAATTAAAAATGGGGAAGTTACTCAGGTTCGCTTCCATTGCGTCCCCTCCTTCGTCATTGCGTTAGATCAAGAAATCCAAATACCTGGTGTCGGTACCGTGTGTTACGACCTTGCATTTGGAGGGGCGTTTTACGCCTATGTCGATCTTGCCAAGAACAATCTGAATTTTTCGGTCACACCAGAATACTACCAAACGGCCATTCGTTTTGGCTCCATCATCAAGCAAGCCGTCTCGGAAACAAACCGCAATATTGTGCATCCGTTCGAATCGGAACTGAGTTTTCTATACGGTACGATCTTTATTGAAGCTCCCCAAGATCGTCACAACCACAGTCGTAATGTTTGTGTTTTCGCTGACGGCGAAGTCGATCGTTGCCCGACCGGCTCCGGAGTTTCCGGCCGCATGGCAATTCATTTCGCTCGCGGCGAAGTTGCCATTGGGCAACAGATTTGCGTAGAGAGCATTATTAACACCTGCTTTAACGGATCCGTCGTAGAGCAGCGACAATTTGCCGGGCATGACGCAGTCATTCCCGCGGTTCAAGGCTCGGCATACCTTGTCGGTCAAAATAATTTCCTGCTCGAAGCCAACGATCCCATAAAAACCGGCTTTCTGTTGAGATAAAAAAACAGCCGCTCGAAAACCGAGCGGCTGTTTTGTTTTTCAATTCGACAAATGCCGACTACTTCTCGGTGCCTTTGTCATCAGCAGCTTTGTCGCTCTGAGCTGCGTCACCTGCAGGAGCATCCTTTTTGGCACCAGCGTCTTTGCCGCAGCCGCTAAAAGAAATCATGGCACAGATTGCGAATACACAGAAAATAGCTTTGAAAGTTCTCTTCATAGAACCGTTCCCTTATTTTGGTCAATTTTATCTTTTGAATTAAACGCGAAACCCGTTGCTTCGCAAGAGTGGGATTCTACAAACGACCCAACGGATTGCACAGCGAAACTGGCGCAAATTTACAATTTGGTTTTGCTTTTTCTATAGCAGCCCGCAAAACTGACAAAGTACGCCATTACCACCCATGGTAGGTGGGGGAAACATTACGATATGGGAATACTTTGCGGCGAGCGAGCGCATCAGGAATAGGGTTCTCAACGTAACCAAAACCTGTGATTACGGGTGCAATTGAGACAATAGGCGTTTACACCCGAGAAACACATGGTAATTTCCCCTTCGCCCGCCGGTTAGACTTGGTAATCCACCACAAAGAATCCCAATCGGAATATTTAAAGGACCCTTGGAATGCGTCGCCCATTATTGGCATTCGTTTGCCTGTTATACCTGCTGATCATTTGCCTACCTTGCCACGCCCAGACTGAAAAGCTCTCGCAGCAGGACGTCTGGAACAAAGGCCCATTGATTAGCTGCGATGCACTCGAGAGGAAGTTACGAGCCCCGGAGCTAGTTTTACTGGACCTCGGTCCTGAGCGGGAACTTTATGAAAAAGGTCATTTACCGGGCGCGTTATTCGTGGACTGGGTCGATGATATTACCGATCCTGATCAACCGGATCGCTATCAATTGATCGGCAAAGCCGCGATGCAAAAGCTGCTTAGGAAACTCGGCATCAAAAAAGAGTCACGCGTGGTTATTTACGACGATCTAAATAGCCGTATTTCCATTCGTATGTATTGGTCCTTAAAGTACTACGGAATCACACGCGTGCAGTTACTCGATGGAGGCCGGACGGCTTGGCTCGCTTCTGATCGGCCGCTGGAACAGAAATCCCGCACGCCCGTACCAAGTGAAATCGTGATTCAATCAGGCAACGATAAAATCGCCGCCAATCTTGATTTCATTGCCGATCGTTTACAAAACCCCAACGTTAGCTTGATTGATGGGCGGCCGGCGGACCAATTCTCCGGTAATCGGCCCGGCAAGGTATTTCACACCGGTGCCTTGCACCAACGCAAAGGACATATCCCTGGCGCCGTCAACATTTTCTGGAAAGACAACTTTAATGCCGATGGCACTTTTAAGTCCGCTTCTGAATTGCAAAAACTCTATCAGTCGGTGACCGGTTCCGATCAGATCGTGACGTATTGCAATGAAGGATTGCACGCCACGCCCCCTTGGTTTGTACTGAGCGAAATTCTGGGCCACGGAGACGTCCGAGTGTATGACAGCTCGTTAAGCGAATGGGCCAATACCGATCAGCCTTTAGAGACATCTCCCGCCAAGGTTCCCGACCAGTAAGCCCCTACGTCAGAGCCGAAAACCTCACCCGCTCCGCCCTTGTCGCCATTTTTCACCGGCCGCGTTTATGGATTTTTGAACGGCCAGGGAATCCACCCAAGTCGTGACTAGCTGGAATCCTTCGGCGGCCATCTTCAGAGCAAATTCTGTAGTATTGGCATGGATCCCGATCACTTTTGCGTTTGCCACAACTGCCGCCTGAATTGCTGCCTTTGCTTCTAGATAAACCGGTTCCGATCGGTCCTGACCGGGCCCCAACCCAAGTGCAATTCCAAGGTCCCCCGGTCCAATAAATAGGCCCGTCAGACCGTCAACCTCGGCGATCCCACCGACCGACTCCAGCCCTTGCATTGTTTCGATCATGCAAAACAGTGCGACACCTTCTGGCGTTCGATCGACCAACAGATTTAATCGGTTGGGACCATGTGAACGTGCTCCTCGAGGGGGATAAAAACAGGCTTCCACAAAACGCTCCGCATCTTCAGCCGAATTGGTCTGCGGCAGGATGAGTCCATCGATGCCAAAATCTAACAAAAGCCCGATCAATGCGGGGTCCAATTTCGGCAATCTCACAAATGCATAGGTGCCAAAACTCTGGATCGCACGAATACACGCGCAGGCTGATTCCTGATCAACCAACCCATGTTGCAGGTCCAGTGTGACGCTGTCAAAACAACCACCACTTGCCACGATTTCCGCCAAATAGGCATCACCCATGGTCAGCCAAGCGTTATTGATTATGGCGCCCTCGGTGAATTGTTCCGACAATTGCTTCAGCTTCGGCATGGTCATTCAATAACCCTTTCTAAAGTGACCTAAAGGACTCTGGTTTCATGCAAAGTTGCTTGTCCTTCCTCTCGTCCATGACTGCTTTACGAAACCTAATGTTTCAAGGATCCCGGCAGTCATGCAAACGAATTAATTATCAGACATTCTAAGCCGCTCCGAGCAGGGCAACTACCGCCATCGCTAATCAGTTTGTCGGCTTGGCATTCAGTTAGAAATTGCTGCCAGCTGCGATTACCGCTTTGTTACCGCATTCAAACCGAGGAAACCGTGATGAGGCAATTGGCATTCCGTTTCAGGCACACTGGAAATTGCGTTCGGCAGTGAATCCGCTCATCTTGAAACCAAGCCTCCAAGCGAATTCGTCGTTTGATAATGCCGAGAGAATTTGCCCGATTCACTTACCTCAAAAAAGTGAGGTTGCAGAAAGTTACAAGGCGAAGGAGCGGCGATTTGCATCCGAGTGACCAATTTACGATTAAGCCACACGTGCAAAACTTAAATGCCTTAACCCATCGCCGATAAAGCCCGGAATTGGAAAAGACGGCAGCATTAGCAAGCGACTAGGTGGTTTCTACCACACCAACACCCTGAGCCGTGCGATTTAAGAAACCCATCGCCTTCGCGGCCTTATTCTCCGACGCCCAAAAACTCAATGATCTGTGCGTTCAATTGGTCGTTATAGCGATCGATGATGTTTTGTGCGGCCTCGACTTTTTGCATCTCCATCGCCTGCACCAACAATCCCTTCACATCGCGATTCAGTAACGACGCGTTCGGTATCAAGATCCTTAGCGATTGCGAGTCATCACGAGTCAAAGATTGTGCGACATGCTGCAGCTTTAGGTGGCAGACTCCGGCATCCACAAAGCTCTTTAACAAATGATGAAAGTCGTAAAACACGGCGTAAGAGACCGCATCCGGAAATAAATTCACTCCTTTTGCAGAGGCGGCTGTTCGCGAAGAAATGGTCTCTCTTAGCCCCTGCTCAAGCTCCGATAATTGCTCGTCCGTCTGCAACGGTCTTTGCAAATAGTTCCGCAAATTTTTCATGCTGGGAACTCTACGATCCAGCAATAGAAAATCTGCCAGCCAGTTCAATGACTCAACGGATGAATCTTTATTGTCCTTGAGTAAATCTTGAAAATGCCTCACTTGGTCAGCAGAGCTAGGCATACTATTTAATTCCAACAACCATCGCTCATTCCCATTCGCATTGGGAAGGGCTTCGTTCGTTTGCACGAGGGCCTCTTTAATTTCACCCAATACTTTGACACGAATGGCTGGATCAACACCACCAAGTTCCCGGGCCTCCGCCAAAAAAGGAGCTAACGCCTGAACAAATTCAGGTTCGAGTTCGATCGCCGATTTGAAATCAATCACCGCGGCATCATAATTCCTACGTTGAAAGTGACTTAAGCCGCGAATTCTATAGCCGTCGGCAAACTCAGGATTCATATTGAGTGCTCTATTGCTGGCCGAGATGGCCCGATAATATTCGTTTAGCTGATACTGAGCCAGAGCCAACAGACCATTGATCTGCCAATTGTTTTTGCCCTCCAGAAGTGCCTGAGACAATACCTCTCGCGCTAATCCTGCGCTGCCCTGATCAAGTAAATCTCGAGCTTGGTCGACCGCCGAAATTTCCACAGGCACTTTGAATGTCGTTCGAATCCCTAAACGCTCTGCTTCCGCTAATGACCTTTGCGCTAAATCCAACTTGCCCGCGGCACTTAAGGCTTGCCCACGTACAAGATAGGCCTGTCCGAAATCGGGCTGCAAGCGAATGGCGAGGGAACAATCACTGATTGCCTGAGAGTATCGCTTAATCTGCGAGGCCACTCGGGCGCGCTCGACTAATGCGGCTGGCTTGGTTTCATTATCTGCAAAATCTACGGCATCATTAAAATCGTCGAGAGCAATTAGTGGAAAGCCTTTTCCCAGAAAGGCACGACCACGCAGCAGCAACACTTCTGCGTTAGCAGAATTGAAATCACGCTTACTAAAGCCATTGGACCTGCCTTGATTCAGAATCTCGGTACATTTTTCAATGACCTGATCAAACTCAAATTGCTCCCCATGTTGGCGAGCCTCCGCTCGCAACACGTTCATTCTCTCCCATTGACTGGGAGTCGTCTCTTGAACCGGCATTGGTTCTTGAGCACTCTCCTGAAGAAACAATGCTCCAGGGCCAAAGACGCCATTATTGACGACCGCAAATCCCACAGCGCTACAAGTAAGAATCGAAGCAATCACAAACTTCATAGTTCACCAAACAATTAAAAAGAGAACGGCTATCTCTATCATAAAACCGCAGCGACGCTGACCGACCCCAAAAAAAGGACGCACTCAAAATACCCGGGCCCAGATATGTCAAAAATGACGATCAGGCAGTCTGCGAAACATCCGATTCGCAAACCGGCCGGTTTAATCCTCCCAGCCAACATGTAAGGGTTGGGAAGATCGATTACCCAAAGACCGCGCGTATTGCCCCGTTTACTAAGGGGAAACACTTGAATTTCGTCCTCAACGCTTGATAAAGCGCGATTTTTACAAACTGTCCCGTTATCAGGCCGCAATTAGATCCATCAAAGCAAAGGAGGATTATTTCCCGATACGCTTTCAGGGAAGCGGGACGAACTCGAACCGTCTCGGAAATGCTACGTCACGAAAACCGATTTCTTCAAGCATTTCAGCCCGGATAGGTCCACGGCAGCGAAACAAAGCGTTTTAGCTCACAAACCAACCGTGGTGAAATTCATTACATTTTACAGCAACCTGCAGCAAATTTCGGGTTTCGCCTGTTTTCAATGCCCTAAGCCTGCGTATACTTGGCATAACAGCAAATAACCCGCCATTACTGGAGGACCATATAAAAGGCTGCATGGATGACCAGCCTTTAGGAAGATTTTTTACTCTTGTCTTTAGCGAAAGGAGCTGCGTATGACTGGAGTTGACGGCGCTTGGGCCATAACTAAGGTTCGCGTCGACACGGAACCGGTGAATGACCGAGAAGGTTTTGAGAGGCTAGTAGTCACTCCCAATCGGATCGCGATAGAACCGGCAGGTATTGAGTTCTCTGTGAATCAATCGACTTCACGGAGTGCCGTACTGGAATCTCGGTCTCAGATTTTCTTTGCCGAGTATTTTACGCGAGATGGAGAACTTACGTTCGAATTATCGCGTCCCGCGTTTAACGAAAAGATTCGTTTGAACGCCGAAAAATAAATTGATGACATTTGGTATTATTTTTACTTACTCACCAAACTGACGATTATCAATTTGTGGATCTTCAAGCAGCCGATTTTTATCGGCTGCTTTTTTTATGCGCTAATAGACATCGTCAATTCCCGCCAAAGACCTAACACCTTCGCTTCAAACAGTTGTTTACTGGCAACTAGGTGCCAGCAAAGCACCTTCTTTCAAGGTGGCTTGTGAGCCCAGCACCACGTCGCTACTATCCGCCACGACCACATCTTGCGTGATGGAGTACAAAATATGCGGCTAATGCAACCGAACCCTCTCAAGACATTGACCTTGGTGTCGATGGCGTTTTTATGTTGTGGTCTAAGTTGCGCTTCGAAGACGACCCGTACTCTCATGCCTACCCCACTTGGGATCGTTGCCGGTCTGCCTTACCCGGGCCACGACAGTTCAGATTTCCAAACGGTAGAAGATGTTCCCGTTTTCATTTTAAGTGGCCGCAATCTCCACGAAGACGAGGACCGTCTTAATCCATTTGGCAATGGTCGCAGTCGCAACCCCAAACTAGGTATCGCGTATGTAAAGATCGGCGACGGTTTGAGTGCAGCAGAACTCCGAACCGAAACGCTCACGGACCGCACCAAGAAAAAGGCGAACGTCAGTTTTTCCCATGTGAAATTAACACCCTCTCTGGATGACTTTGATCCGTGGAGAGTGAAAGACGACAAAGTGCGTCACCAAGATAGTACTTGGGTGCAGGCGCTGCGAAAGCAACTCGATGAAAGTAAACGACGTCACGTTGTTGTATTTGTGCACGGTTACAACACCGAACTGATTGAGAATACCCTGCTGGCGGCTGAGATTTTCCATTACCTCGGCAGAGACGGTGCCATGATCAGTTTTGAATGGCCTTCCCACGCAAGGCTTTTGGGATACGTTGCCGACAAAGGGAATGCGATGTACAGCACGCGACAATTGCGAGCATTGCTTTCCAACATTTCTAAAGAATGCGATGCCGATTCGGTAACCATTTTGGCCCACAGCGCTGGTTCCCCTATCGTTGTGAATGCCTTGCGTGAGATCCGTTTGCTTGATTACGACATGAGTCCGGAAGAGATCCGCGACAAGTACCGTATCAATCGCGTCGTTTTGGCGGCCCCTGATATGGACACCATGGCTTTCATCAATGCCGTCCACGATCGTTTCCACGAAGTCGCTGGCAAGGTCGCGGTTTACGCATCGCCAGAAGACAAGGCTTTGGAGCTGTCCGAATGGCTGACCGGCAGTCAACGACTTGGGAATTCCGTCGGGGATTTACAAGAATGGGAAAGCAATGTGTTGAGTAATATTTCACAAATTGAAATGGTAGACGCATCCGTGGCGGAAAAAATGTATGCCACGTTTTTAGGACACGGATATTTTCACCGTGACCCCTGGGTCAGCTCCGATATCGGCGCGTTTATTTTGGGACAAGAACCGCTTCAACGGGGCCTTAAGAAAGAGGAGGGGCAAGTTTTCTGGAAATTCCCGAAAGACTTTCCTACCCGACTCGAGCGAATCGCCACGGAGTATTCCAAGACTCGTTGGGCCAAAGAGGAAACCGCCGAAGAGGACGAAGAAACGCATCTCAAATAGCGTTGCTTGGCAAACCTCGAAGGAATCAACCAGAATTTCCCGGCTTAAATCTACGGCAGTTACGTTTTCTTATTTGCGTAACGTTATAAAGTAGAGGAAGAAACTTCCGTACTTTGCCGCTAGGTTGACGTCCGATGCAATCGATATTCTGCCCGTTCCTACTGATGGCTGCGATAACCATCGGACTATCTTCCGCCGCTCAAACATACGCTGAGATACCGCCCCCATCGACGCGGCCAAACGTGTTACTAATTTCGGTAGATGATCTCAATGACTGGGTGGGATGTCTTGGCGGTCACCCCCAAGCCAAAACACCACAAATCGATCGCCTTGCTTCCCGCGGCGTTATCTTCACCAACGCCCATTGCCAGGCCCCCGTGTGTAACCCATCGAGAGCCAGTTTAATGACCTCGCTGTACCCCAGCAGTACCGGCATTTACTTTCTCAATCCGGATTTGGCTAAATCACCGGTGGCCCGTCCGAAGCGTTTAATGCCGGCGAGATTTCTTGCGGAAGGATATCGCGTTGCTGCCGCGGGTAAATTATTTCACGGACCACAAAATCAAAAGTACCTGCCCAATTACGCGGGTAATTTTGGCGGGTTTGGCCCCATGCCTGCAAAAAAACTAAGCCCCTTTCCTGGGCATCCACTTTGGGACTGGGGAGCTTACCCAGACCAGTCGGTATCGATGCCAGATCAAAAAATTGCTGCTTGGGCCGCTGAGCAAATTGCAACACCGACGCCCCAACCCAAGTGGCTTGGAGTGGGTTTCTTCCGTCCTCACGTGCCACAATTCGCTCCTCAAAAATGGTTCGACCTGCATCCTTTAGAGGATGTGAAGCTACCACTCACAAAGGACCGGGACCTTGATGACATCCCTGCCTATGGTCGCGACATCACACGCTTAAAACACATCGCCCCAACATCGGCATGGGTCGAAACCCATGACCAACAAAAACAATTGGTGCAATCCTATTTGGCAAGTGTCAGTTTTGTGGACGACCAAATTGGTAAAGTTCTGGATGCACTTGGTACAAGTTCCCAAGCGGACAACACCTTTGTCGTTCTATTTAGTGACCATGGATTTCATCTCGGTGAAAAGCAACGTTATGCCAAGCGTAGCCTGTGGCGAGATTCAACAAGGGTCCCTTTAATTATTGCCGGCCCAGGTATTCCGGCCGGCCGTCAATGTGATGCAGCGGTCCAATTACTTGATATTTATCCGACGCTGCTCGAACTTACCGGACTGTCACCCGATGCGTCTCACGAAGGTCACTCGTTGGTTCCTCTGTTAGACAATCCGCAAGCAAACTGGCCCTATTTTGCTCGCACCAGTTTTGGCCCAGGCAATTACGCAATCACATCTCGGGATTACCGGTATATCCAATACAACGATGGAAGCGAAGAATTTTACGACCATCGCGATGACGAAAACGAATTAACCAATCTCATTGACCGACCGGAACAAGCCACAAAAATTGATCTGCATCGTCAGAACGTTCCTGTGAGCCGGCATCCCATCCTCGGCCAAAACTCAACCGGTCATCGTTCCTACAATGCGACAGAGGCCAAGCATCAACCACCCGTCTTGCCACCGCAACAAGCCAACGGCATTAAAATTGGAGAGGTCCAATCCCGTCATGCCATCGTCTGGACACGTCTGACTCAAAACGACGAGAGGAACCGACTCGGTACTCCGTTTCCTAATGCGTCGAAAAGAACTCAATCCCCTAAACCGAAATGGAATTTGGCGGAAATGGAAGGTGCTGCTGCCGGAGCCAAGGGGCAGGTACGATTGAAGTATTGGCCTCAGAACACTCCCCAAGCCACCGTCACCACGGATTGGCAGGATGTCGATCCAGAAAAGGATTACACACATCAATTCTCACTCACAAAACTGGAACCAGGCACTCGTTACAGCGTCGCTTCCGAAGCGAGGGCTAACCCTGAAAACGGAATTACCTCTCGCGTGGAAGGCAGTTTCAAAACAGCACTAAACGCTGATCAAATTGGAGACGTTGCGTTCTCTGTGGTAACAGGGCAGGAATACCATCGCCGTGACGATGTCGCTAACGGTCACAAAATCTATCCCCAGATGCAAGAACTCGGAACCGATTTCTTTGTGCACACCGGCGACATCGTATATTACGACAAGGCAGGCCCCTTCGCCGATACGTTGCCTTTAGCTCGTTTCAAATGGAATCGCACCTACGCGATGCCTTTCCAACGGGATTTCCATAATCAAACGGCAAGTTACTTCATGAAAGATGACCATGACACGCTGAAAAACGATTGCTGGCCAGGTCAAAATTATGGTGATATTAGCTGGGAACAGGGACTTCAATTATTCAGGGAACAAGTGCCCATGGGAGAAAGCACTTACCGGACCATTCGCTGGGGGCGCGATCTTCAAATTTGGTTGGTTGAGGGGCGCGATTTCCGCAGTCCCAACCGCATGCCAGACGGACCGGAAAAAACGATTTGGGGCGAGGAACAAAAACAGTGGCTTTTCAATTCTGTAAAAAATTCCGATGCAACCTTTCGAATCCTGATTAGCCCGACGCCGATTGTTGGTCCTGATCGTGGGAATAAAAAAGACAATCACGCCAATGTTGGTTTTACGCACGAAGGTAATGAAATTCGTAATTTCGTCAGTCAACAGGAAGACATGTATGTGGTTTGCGGTGATCGCCATTGGCAGTACGTTTCCGTGGACCCCGTTACCGGGGTGCGAGAATACTCGTGCGGACCAACTACGAACAAACATGCCGGTGGCTTTCGCAAGTCTGACCAATCCAAAATGCACCGCTACCTGAACATCAAAGGAGGCTTCCTGCGAGTCGAAGTGAACCGTGATGAAAATGGAAAACCACAAGCGATATTTCGACATCATGATGTGAACGGAAATGTTTTGCACGAAGATCGCCGTACACCACAAAAGAATTCACAAATCCCTTGACCATCCATCGCTAGAGAAACCATTTCTGATTTTTCACACTGGAATCTCATACAAAACCGCATGAACAACTGCCGGATTCCATTAACTTGTAGTTGCATCGCCTGTCGTTTCAGTCGTGAACCCAAGATTAAAATCCGACAATACTGAGTCCCGTTTATTTGCATCGCTTTGACGCCCCACAGGAAATCGAACAATGGATGATCAAAATCGCCGCGTGGCTATGAAAACGATGGGTGCGATGGGAGCAGCCATCGCCCTGCCCTTTCCTGCGATGGGACGTGAATTCACCCAGCAAATCAAAGCACCAATCAAGCTCGGATTAATCGCGGATTTACATGGAGGACTGGCGGTTGACGCCATGGACCGTTTGGATTCTTTTCTCTTGGCGATGGAGCAGGAAAACTGCGCTGCTCTGGTCCAGCTTGGGGATTTCGCCTTTCCCAATGAGGCGCATCAGGCGTTCGCGAACAAGTTCAACTCTGCTCACCCAAATACATTACACGTTATAGGGAATCACGAATTTGATTTTGGGTTAGCGCGTGAAGATTGCTACCGGGCATGGAACATGCCTGCGAGTTATTACCGACGAGATATTGGCAACATTCGGTTGTTGGTATTGGACGGTAATGAGGCCGGTTCCCCGAGTCACGGTGGCGGATACCCTTCCTACATTGGCAAACGCCAACAAGCCTGGCTAAGGCAACAGTTAAGAGATTCTCCAAAGCCCGTATTAATCTTCAGCCATCAACCACTAGCCGGAGTCAGCGCGATTGACAACGCGACGGAAATCCAAACGCTTCTCGCCGAACACGCAAAAAAAATCCTGCTCTGCTTAAATGGCCACAGCCACGTTGATGACTATGTGCAGGTTAAAAACGTGGGTTTTTTGCACATCAACTCAGCTTCCTATTATTGGGTTGGCGGTAAAACCAGAATGGCTTATTACGGGGCTCCGCTTTATACAACCGTGACTATCGAACCTGAAACTTCAACGGTCAATGTTTCGAGAAGCCAGAGCACTTGGAAATCAGATTCTCCCGAGGCCATCGGGTACTTCGACCGGCCCGATCCGCCTCCCAAAAATATTGTTACACCTAGAATTCGGCCTCACCACATATCCCAATCCGATCTGACCGTCATGGCATGGAATATTTGGGGCCGACTCAACATGGACCCCAAGTATGTGATCAACCAAACATCGGCTCGCCAGCGCACCATTGATATCATTCGAAACAGTGGTGCTGACGTGGTGGCCATGATTGAAACCTACGGTTCGGCTGCAGAGATTGCAGCTGATTTAGGTTTCGAGTATCACACGCCCGC
>CAJQPP010000043.1 GCA_905480235.1 uncultured Pirellulaceae bacterium | reverse complement strand
TACGCTGAGTATCCTGAATACCACACGTCTGCCGATAATCTCGAACTGATCTCGCCCGCTGGACTCCAAGGTGCCTTCGATGTCTATCAAAAAGCGTTGCGATGTTTAGAGAGCAACCAACGCTTAAAGATCACTGTTTGCGGTGAACCGCAGCTGGGCAAACGGGGGCTCTACCCAACCACTAGCACCAAAGAAACCAAAGGATTAGTTGCCGACATGATGAATTTGTTGGCCTATTGTGACGGCGAACGAGACCTTTTGGAAATTTCGGATTTAATAGGTGCCGATATGTGGAAGCTGATCCCCGTAGTTGAGCGAATGAAAGCAGAGGGTTTGCTAGTCGCTGTTTAGATTTCCCTGCCTTGAATCCAGCTACGTTGACTCACCCTCGTAAAACCTTGATAAGTCGACAGCTTAATAATCCTGTCTACACTACAGGTCCTTTTACGAAACGCGCCTTGTTTCCGAGGTGATCATCTGACTTGATCGCTAGCAATTACGGTCTATTAGCTGATATTTGAGGAAGCGTTCAGGCGGCATAAAATCCTGAATGACGTCTCGCGGTATTGTTTCCCTCTTTCAGCAAGTCGATGAATTAAAAATGAGTAATACCCTCAATAGCACACGCCGTTCCTTATCGAAACTTTTCCGAAGCGAGGCGAGCTCTACGGCACAAACTCAGGCAGTCGAATTTGATTTTCCCGATTCGCATAAAGCTACGGTACCTAGTCCTTTTCCATTTCAAATTGATCACGACAACATCTTGTCTAAACTCGGCGCGAAACATCAGCCCTCCAAACGGCACCACAATTATTTGATCTATTATTGGAAGCATTTTCGAGACATTCGTTTGCAGGTGGAAAGGGTTTTGGAGATTGGCGTCCAGACCGATCGTTGTTTGAAGATGTGGGAGGAGTTCTTTCCTAATGCGACCATCTTGGGTGCCGATATTGATCCCAATTGCAAAGCGTTCGAAGGCGGTCGTCGTAAAGTCATGATCGGGGATCAAGGCGATCGACAGTTTTGCCAAGATCTCGTTACCGAGGCCGGTGGTGCTTTCGATATCATCATTGATGACGGCAGCCATATGGTGGAGCACCAAATCAAAAGCTTTAACTGGTTATTCCCGTCGCTAACTGAACATGGTATTTACGTGATCGAAGACACGGGAGGTGCGGTCGGTGATTTCGATTTGAAAACGGTTAGCAGTTTACGAAAATTAGTGGATAACATCATGTATTGGCCCGAGGGTTTTCGAACCGAAGACTGGGCATATCTTTCCGAGTTTGATGACGCTGCTTCGTGGGCGGACCACAACATTATTGGCGCCTCTTTTTATCGCTGGATTGCGTTTGTGATGCGTGGCAATAATCCAGGTGACAATGAGTTTCTCCACAAAAAGTAGCTCAAAATCCTTGGTGTTTCGTGTAAGCCGTTGCGGCAACTATCTGGAAATTACTCGGCACCCGGTCTGTTTTTTTGGGTATGCGAAACAAATCACTTTTGGAACAAGAAAGCCAGTATCTTTAATGGGTCCAGCGTCCCGGTCACTGCGATTTAACAATCTCGTCGCGTCGAGAATATTGGTTTGAGAGAGTGGCAATTTAGCGGATGGAGAACGCGATAAGCAACAAGTAACGATAATCCGATGTTGTGCCAATCTAAGAAAGAATTGCGGAAGAAATCGCGAACGTAGAAATTGACCGCTTAGGAGGTCGGGTCCGTTGTGGCGTTTTCAAGGCTGATTAGTTTCTGGCTAGTCAGTTGCCCAATTGTATTTCTGTAGTAGATGTAAGACGGATGATCGACGGCGTAAGTTTGAATACCGGATTCAATGGCTGTTTCGTAAAAGTGGCTATCTTCTGCATACGCTAGATCATCGAATCCGCCAATTTTTTGAAATACTTCGTTCTTGATAACAAACGTCCCGCCCACTTCGCACCGCGATAAATGAATGGTCTCGCGGGGATTGTCTTTATCTACAACAAACGGGTGTCCCACGATGCGGATACCGCCATGCAGCATTTGAATCATTCTGTCACGTACCAAAATGCGTCGCCTGAATGCGAGATGGTCAACCTCGTATTCATCATCGGAATCGAGAAAAGTCACATAACGACCCTTGGAAAGTGTGACTCCGATATTCCTCGCTGCTGCGACACCGCGATTGACCGATCGCTGGAAGAAACGAATGTTAGGACACGCTGATGTGTACTTGGTGACTACCTCAGCTGTGTTATCGGTCGACGCATCATCAACGATAATGGCTTCCCAATCGGACTCGGATTGAGCCAACAGGGAGTCGAGGGCACGGGGCAACAGATCAGATCTGTTGTACGTACAGATGATAACACTAAAAAAAGGCTTCATGATTTTCTTGGTTGCTCGACGCCAAAATCAAAGCAAGTCGTCGCATAATTACAGCGAAATTCCATTATTCGAGGAACCCATGCTTTTATGAAAACTAACTTCCCTATCGCTCTCGAAGATACATTCTACAGCCAGACGAACTTTCTATAACCGCAACACTATCTTATATCCGTATTTGTTCCGCTGCAGGCAAAATTTTTTGAGTTTACGAATCACTCGCGTTTTGCGTCCTTCGATGTCAATAATAGACCATTATTGCCAACGTGGCAGGTCGCATAAGCGGTACTTGGATATGACCGGTGTTAACCCCCCTGTTTGGCTCTCTAGGAGGCGAGGGGTCGACTTGGACAGAATTTGGCGTCTTGGATTCTTGTTGGCTTCCGAGGGCAATGGTCCGGCTATGCATGTCGCCCAGATAACCCACACCGGATTCTAGAAAGTTGTGCCGTTAAACAGCAAGAGCAGTCATCAAAACTTAGAGTCTTATGCTTTTGCTGAACGCTTAAGCTACCTTTATTGGCGTTCCGATGCTTGTCTTGCATGAGCTTTGTGCCGCTTGCTGAGCGTCGCATTGGGGTGGTCTATTGCCCCAACACGGCTTTGATTTCAATGAATTCGGTAATGCCTTCTTCACCCCATTCGCGTCCATTTCCGGACCTCTTATATCCACCGAATGGGGCGTCGGTTGTGAAATTGGCGCCCTGCACAAAGCACTGTCCTGCTTTGATTCTTCGGGCAAGCGCCAAGGCGCTATCTTGATCCTTGGCAAACACGGCAGAGGACAGGCCGTAAACCGTTTCGTTGGCTAGTTCAATGCCATGGTTTTCATCACGGAACGGGATCATGCAGAGCACGGGACCAAAAATTTCTTCCTGAGCAATGCTCATCTGATTGTTAACATCGGCGAAAATGGTGGGGGGTAAATATGCGCCGTGCGTCAAACCCTCTGGCATTTCTGCGCCGCCTGTTACCAAACGAGCTCCCTCTGCGATACCTTTGCGAATGTAATCGACCACGGTAGATTTTTGCGAAGCGGAACTGAGCGGACCCATGGTCGTTTTCGGATCGAGTGGGTCACCGACAATATTCTGTTCGGCGACGTGCTTGGCCAAAGAAATTGCTTCCTCGTAGCGTGATTCGGCAACCAGCATTCGCGTGAGCGCGGAACAGGTTTGGCCGGTGTTCATCATGACATTCTGAACGCCATAACGGACTGCGGCATCAATATCAGCATCTTCCGTAATGACCAACGGAGATTTTCCACCAAGTTCCAGGCAGACACGTTTAATGGTCGGTGCGGCAGATTCTGTGATTTGTACCCCTGCTCGTGTCGAGCCCGTAAAGGAAACCATGTCGATTTCCGAATGTCCGCAGAGGACCGGTCCCACTTCGGGACCGATGCCTGTCAGCAGATTAAAAACGCCGTTCGGGAGCCCGATTTTCTCGAAGACTTCGGCGACAATAAAATCCTGTAAGGGCGTTTGCTCGGCAGGCTTGGCGATCATCGTACACCCGGCCGCCAACGCAGGTGCCGCTTTGCCAATCAATATCGATAGCGGGTAATTCCATGGTGTAATTAACGTACAAACACCGACTGGCTCTTTCAGGATTTGAACGCCTTTTCGCTGTTCGCTTTGCTCCATAGTTTTGGCTCGATCTGCATAGGCACGAAATGCTTGGATCGATCCAAGCACCTGCAAATTCGGACAGATGTGGCGGGGACACCCCATGGTTTGGGTAATGGCATCTGCCAAATCATCCGCGCGTTTCATTAATTCGTCGGCCGCCTGATTTATAAAGTCACCTCGTTCACTTGCGGAGGTAACGGACCAGGCTGGAAACGCTGCTCGAGCAGATTCGATGGCATGTACGCAGTCCGCTTCGTTGGCCAATGGAACGGTCGCGCAAACCTCATCGGTGGCCGGGTTTCTTATTTCATGGACCCGAGTGGTGGCAGGACTTGACCACTGACCATTAATAAAAAACCTATCATGAATCTTCACAGCGAATTCCTATCTGGCGGCGCGGATCGTTCAGTATTTTCAACGAAGTATCTTAAATAGGAAAAGAGCCGCAGGAAACCAGTCGTCGCCAAATCCTGCCTAAGTAAAAAGCGACTGCTAATGAATAAAAAGCGACTGCTAATGAAGATCTTGAATCCGCTGCTTGAAGAGGTCGGCGAGGGTTCTGCGAGATTCTTCGCAGGCAGAACCAGCTTATGCTCCGCCGGGCGTTTAGGGTTTTAGAATCCAGACAGGCTGAAAGGCATGAGGATTCCTGATATGAGGTGTAGTCAAGCTAAGCGGCATCGCTTAGATTTGCGTTTGCATCATTTATGCACCCGAAATATTCCTAAAAAAAAGAGGTGGTGATTTGGTTGCCTGCATTATTTTTCTCTTGCTGCTTGCGACAGCTCTGTCGTCCATGTTCGATCGTCGCGGCCTGACCCTGCTGTTGTTTTTCTGTAGTTGGCTGGCAATTGCATTGCTTTTCTTACATCACGCCACCGATCCCCTGGACATAAGCTTATGAACTCGAATTCCATCCGACATCTCAGTTACATCAACGCCCACTTGGCCGTTCTAGTTGTTAGTTGTGTCATACTCGGTGCATTTGGTGTGCAATTCATTGGCAAGGAATATCCCTGCCCGCTTTGCTATTTACAGCGCATGGCAATGATCCTTGCCGTTGTAGGTCCCGCGCGGATGATCTCGATCGGGCGAAGAAAAGGAAGGGTTGATACCTATGCTTTCTCAACAGGTTTTGGGATGACCGTCCTGGCCTCGATTTTAGGAGCAACGATTTCGATTCGGCAGATCTTGTTGCATATCGCTCCCGGTGACCCGGGTTATGGTAGCCCCGTTTTTGGGCTTCATTTATACACTTGGGCACTGTTCGTTTTTGTTGCCTTGTTGATTGATGCGGGTCTGCACTTGACGTTCATTCGTGAAGATGTGCCGATTGTCCGATTGGCGCCCCAATTGCTTTCCAAGTTAGTGGTCTGGTTATTCCTTCTCGTGATTACCGCGAACGCCATTGCGGTCTTTGTGCAGACCGGCTTTCATTGGTTCCTGCTGGATAATCCCACCGGCTATCGGCTGTTTCAGTGATTTCTGAGACCGTTTCTTTGATCTAACCGCCAATGCCCGCTTCCTCGCACTCTTGAGGAGGCGGGGTTGGCGTTTCAATCCGCCGCGGGTGTTGCCACGGCGTTAATGGCTTTTCGGCCGCCCCATAAAAGTAAGCCTGCGGCAATCAGGGAGGCAATGGCGGCCAATAAAATCGGATATTGCGGTGCAAGACCAGCGAGGATTCCACCCGCGAAACAAAGTAAGGCGGAACCAAGCACGCGAACTGAATGCGAGACACCCAGCATTTTTCCCTGGCTATCAGCCGGGGCGGTATCGGAAAGCAAGGTCGACATGTTGGTGGTCGCGACCGCCATCATGATGCCGACGAGTGGAAGGATTAGGTAAAGCCAATGCCAGTTTTGAGGCGCGATTTGCAAAGTCAAAAGGGTGCCTAAGGCAATCGCGCTACCTGCGGTTACCAAGCGTGGCGTCCAGCGTTTTCCCAAAGGCTTGATCAAAAGCCACTGCGTCAGCACCATGGATGCACTCGTGTAAGACATCAGCCAACCGACTTCTGCCGAGGTGAATTTCCAATTTTGTACGAAAAATACCGGGTTGAATTGAAATACGAAATCAATACCCAGGTAGATGAAAAAGTTAATAATTAACAAAGAACGAAAGGGAGCCCAGCGAAATGCGGCGCTCATCTCTTGCAGACCTTTTCCTATCTGGAAAGGCTCGGTTCGATTTTCGGGAGGCGTGTTTTTGGGGAACCGCCAATAAATCAAGATCATGCAGAAAAAGCAGATACCAGCAGCCACGTAAAAGGGCAGCGAGTATGACGCCCAACTCAGGTAATGCGTATCGGCCAAATGTCCGCCCAGTACGGGCCCAACGACATAGGCCAAACTGCTGGCTAAATAAATATAACCAAAACGTTGAGTCTTTTTCGGCCCGGAAAAATTTGCCGCCACTTCGGATTGTGCCAAGACCAGTAGGACACCTGCAAAACCAATAAAAAATTGACCGGTGACGATGATCCAAACCTGATCCATTTCGATGGCAGCAGCAATCGCGAGATTTCCGAAAGCCGTGACGCCCATGGCAAATACCAAGACGGCCCGTCTGCCTAGATGGTCGGACAGTTGGCCTAAGATTGGCGAACCAAAAAATTCCCCTAGCTTCATCATAGACATCGCCAAACCGAGCAGGAACGCCCGGCTGGCAACGCTGGTTGATTCGGCTAACACTCCGTGCTCTTGCGGATGTAGAAACATCGGAGAAAGTATCGGCGAAACTATAGCGCCCGCAAAAAATCCGAAAAAGACCAATGAGTAAATTAACAACATCGGATTTGTTTACTAAAAAATAAGGGGCGTGAGGCTGGAACATATTTTAGGGGATTCCCCCAACGCTCGGTGAAATTTCAGGCCGAAAATACATTAGCCGATGATAACAGTTGATGATCGACCGAGTCGATGATTTTCGGCAATCAAGGTTGATTCAGCAAGCAAGCCAACGACGAATTATGCTCAGCAACGCCTCGACGGTGGTAGATTCAGACGGGCCGCATTGTAAGGCTTGCGTTAGTGATGTGCATCCCATGATCCGCAATTGAGAACTTGAGGTCACGCTTTGTTTCGAAACTCGCATACCGCGCCCCATCTTGCAAAAATCGCGGGAACCAAACGCAGCAAGCATTTCTGCTGATTCGAGCAACACTATCCCAGACATCCCAGTTGCCACCGGGAGGCCAATGTCTATGCGATCCCTTTTTAGATCTGCTAGTTCTGGAAAAAAGGATTTTTTTGATGCTTGGGATCAGGCTCTGACATGTCACGCATGCGAGGGGTTCCTGCTCACGTAGAGGCTGGTGGTTCCGCTTCGCGTTGAGAGCCAGGCCAAAAGTCCCAGATACTGTCTTGGGTGCGAATCTTCATTTTTGGTTCAGCGGACGAGTAGTACCGGTACCCGATAAACCCAGTGCACATGATTAAAAACGAAACGAAAGCTAGTTTGAGCGAATTCATAACAAGGCAGTGGTAATTGCAAATCCAGATTTTATGTGGGCAAGATGAGAGGGAGCATTCTCCCTATCCAAGGGTAGCTCATTTCGATGTGGGGGGACTTTTAGAATTGCAAGTTTGGCCGTAGGCGGCCTGAATTGTTGCTTGGAGTCTGCCCTAAAACCTGCACATCCGTCACATTTCGTTCGGCTTGGCCCTTGTTGGCAAAGCCACCGCAGTAACCAACTCAAGGTCCCAATGAAACGTCGTCCTCCATCCGCCGAAATGGTGGATGGAGGAGCGACGGTTATGTCCAATAAAGAATCGTGCCTGGTGAGTTGTGGCACGCGAAAGAACCGTTTATTTTTTTTGACGCTTTTTACCCGGCTTGGCTTTTGATTCGCCAAAATCAAATGTTTCGCCAAAGAGTTCTGTTACTTTTTCACGCTGCGAACGCTTCAATTTTCCCAATAACTTTTCCCGAGATTTCTGCCGTAATTTCGTTATTTCTCGTTCCAATTCCTCTTCGATCTCTCGCTCTGTCTCTTTCAGTTCGGTCGACTGGTCCTCGGTGATTTCCAAATTCGTTTTCAGTGGTTCGCTGGTGATAACATCCACAATGCTGCGATTCCTCAGCATCGATTGTGAACGAAGTTGTTGTAATCGCTCGAGTTGGTGAGGTAGCAGAACCGAATTGAGATCATTATTGGCTTCGTCGCGAATTTTCTTTATCTGGGAGGCTAGATTTTCCCGATTTGAGAAATCCAAGCCTCTAATTTGTTCGGCCACACGTTTTTGAACCGACTCATTCATGCGTTGTAGATCTTCGTATTGTTCGTCCACCATTTCGAGTTCAGATCGCACTTTATCGTTCGACAAAAGATCCAGTTCGCCGCCTTGGCCTCCGTATCTTTGGTTCGTCCACCCGAGGGGACGGTTGAGAGCAATGTCGTTCAACATGGGGATCATGGCTCGTAGTTCGGGATCGCCGTTAGGACCGTAAGCCAGTCGTTTGGCGTTGCCCATGAATTCGTCGTATTCGGCACCGGTTGCGAAGATGCCAACAGATCCATTTTCCGACTCGTTTTTTTGGCCGAAGGCCTGAGCCTGAAGGCCCACCCCAAACAGCAGGAGGGCAACGGTCATTGTTATGTTTGATTTCATGATTTTGCTCTTAAAAAACGGGGGACCTAACAGCAAGATTTTAGCGGGCACGGTATCGCCCGAATTTTGCCGATGGGGTTCTTGGTGAACTGCGTGGTTTCGTTGTCGTTCGGGTATTCAAAACACTTTAGCGTCGTTGGTTCTTCTTATCGGCGCGGACCATTTCTATTTCGATAGGTTGCGGGAGAACGATCGTGATGGTCATTGAATCTTTGTCATCGAGATGAAGGCGAATCTCGAGAGCTCCTTCGGAGCCATCGCCCGCCGTATAAGCCATTCCCAAAACGGCCATGCCATCTTTTTTAAAGTTCCAGCTCCCTAAAGACGAACTGCCATCGCTGGCGACGCCCATTTGGAAAACCTCGTTAGTTTTCGCGTTGACGCCAATCAGCGCGACCGATTCTTTTCCTGCTTCTTTGGTCACCACCTCGATGACACGATCTTTTAATTTCCAGGAATAGGTCGTTTTGATCGCAGCGCCTTGACTGTCTCTGTCGACCCAGGTGCCAATGATTCCGTCCCAATTCGATTCGCGAAGAATCTCTTTCAAATTATCATTGGCCGACGCCAAGGAAGGGGCGAAAGTACAAAGTAAGCAAAAACATACCAAGTTTGAAATGCTGAAACCTTTCATGGATTCCTTTTTTATTTAAGTAGTTTCGCGGGAGGCAGAGGGCCTTGTTAATCAATTATTATATTTTATTGGGGCCTGTCGATACTCTGAATTAACAAACATCAATCAATCGTTTGGTTCTTTCATAGTTCGGTGTCCCAATAAAAATTCGGCCTTCAGGGAATCCAACTTGGGAATGTGGAAAGTGTTTGCTGGACTGGAAAGCGGGAGTAAATCGGATGCCTTCGTGATTTGCAAGCGTCTGGGGGTCGGATTCTCTCGTTTTGGGTATTACGCTGCCAGGAATTTTGGGGGAAATGAAACCTCTGCCCCGTTATCTCAAATAGTCGGGATTTCCCGTCCCTTTTTTAATTGGGCCGGCGACCTGAGGGAGTGCTCACTGAGGACGCGGTCAGCATGTTCACGGTTACGTGTGAAATATACGGGCTTGTCTTCATCCGTTGATTATCTTCATCCGTATAGAAAGGCACTCAAGATTTTAGGGTTACCCATGCAATGCCGGGTTCCCGTCAATTTTGTGGTTTTCAGGGAAAACAATGACGAGAAGACTCAAAAGTAGCTTTAATACGAATCGGCGAAGCCGCATCGATTCGAGCCAAACATTGGAACCGATCGCCGAGGCCCAATTTTTGTTGATTCTGACCGGGTTCGAGAGCGGACGCATTTTGCTAAAATGGATATATGGACATTATCAGAGACGACTTTAAGACCGCGCATCCGTCAACGGAAGAGCTGAGAGTCTTAGCGCGCAAGCGAATCCCCCGTTTTGCTTTCGAATACTTAGATGGGGGTTGCAACGAAGATATTAATTTGCGCCGCAACTCTACCGACATTCAGCGTATTGAGCTGATGCCGGAATACCTGGCCGAACATGATACATCGAGTTTAAAGACGAACCTGTTTGGTGAGGAGTATGATGCCCCTTTTGGCGTGGCACCCATTGGTTTGCAGGGGCTGATGTGGCCAAATTCACCATTGATCCTAGCGCGAGCTGCGGTGAGGCATAATTTACCCTTTGTCCTCAGCACGGTCTCCACGTCCAGTATTGAACAGGTGGCTGATGTTACCAACGGTCGCTTTTGGTTTCAGTTGTATCATCCTGCCGAGGAACGGGTATTGGACGATGTTTTAGCGAGGGCAGAAGCCGCCGGTGTAAAAGTCTTGGTGGCTTTATCTGATGTGCCTGCGTTCGGTTTTCGACCACGTGACATACGTAACGGTTTAGCGATGCCGCCGAAAATGACAATGCGGAATGTGCTGCAAATGCTCGGCCGACCCAATTGGGTATTTAACACGTTGCGTTACGGAAAGCCAAGTTTCGAAACATTAACTCCCTACATGCCCAAGAATCTGAACTTGAAAGCGCTCGGGAAATTCATGAACGATACGTTCGACGGACGGCTGCAAGAACATAAGTTGGCGAGATTGCGCGACAAATGGAAAGGCAAGTTAGTCGTCAAGGGAGTCGTGAATGAGGTGGACGCAGAGCGTTGCGTAAAATTGGGGGTCGACGGAATTATTGTTTCCAATCATGGCGGTCGCCAGTTAGATGCGGGCGAGTCGACGATCAAACCGCTGACCCGTTTGGCTCCTCAGTTCGGCGATAAAATGGTGGTGATGATGGATAGCGGGATTCGCTCCGGTCCCGACATTGCTCGCACCATGGCCTCGGGTGCCCGCTTCACGTTCATGGGGCGGCCTTTTATGTATTCGGTAGCAGCTTTGGGCGATGCCGGCGGGAATCACATGATGGCCATGTTGAAAATGCAACTGCATCAAATCATGGAGCAGCTTTGCTGCAACCACGTTGAGGAATTGCCTCGGTTTTTAATGACCAGCGTGTTGGACCAACGCTGCCAATGAATTTCGGGTGGCTGTCTTAAACGGGATCTGTCGTTTCGGCGTTACCCTGCCCCACCCGACCATTCTTAATACGGTTTAACATTT
>CAJQPP010000042.1 GCA_905480235.1 uncultured Pirellulaceae bacterium | reverse complement strand
CGTGTGTAGACATCCGTCCAACCCGCAGTAACACCCTGTGTTTGACCGCAGCTGTGGTAATTACTGGGGCCGGCATCCGGGTTGTATTCAGTGATATCGATCAAGCAGAAACTAATTTTTCCGCCCGTCGCAACAATCTCACCGACGCCACCTTCGGGTGTCACTTCCCGCAGACTGTAGATAGCGTAGCCATCAAAATGAATATGTCCGTGGCCTGGGTGGTAAGTGAATTCCCCTGCGAGATGGTCTTTGTGAGATCCGTCGTCATGATAAACGCGTTGCCAAACTTCTTGGTTACCGTTGGGGAGAACCTGCCCGCCAAAAACTTCCAAGTTACCCTGCCCATCGTTTGCCAGAGCGGTGGTAAATCGCAAAAGATCACCCTCGACGACGTAATCGTGTAGGTACCCTGCGCTCTCACTTTCCCATGCGAACATGTCAGGATACAGTGGCGCCAGCATGTTCAAAGGCTCCAGGGCCTCCATCGAGAGTTGAACCTTTGCGTCGCGAGAATTTCGAAGCGGCTGTTTTTTCGCAAAGAACATGGATCTGCGGCTCATATCTCGCCTAGTTGGTTACAGGGGGTGCGATTATCTCGGGATTTCCGATTGCGCAGATTCTAACAGGAAGCGAAGCCTTCAGCCTACCGTGATTGTCCCAAATTCCGTGGGCGGAGATATCCGTGTGAGGTGGGTGCGCCGATATAATGAATATTCACCCAGCCCTTTTTCAGGTTGTATATGTCGTCGGAGAAAGCTCCCAAATCCGTTTCCAATTCGCCGGATGTTAGCACCTATGTGCAAACACCCGATTCGGCATTGCGAAATCCGGTTCAATTATTTCGAGACATCTCGCATGACCTGTGGGCTGGTCGTGAATTGGCGTGGCGTATGTTTCTGCGCAACATTAGGGCTCTGTACCGGCAGACCTTTTTTGGCCTCTTTTGGGCCTTTCTACCGCCCTTGGCCAATACTGCCGTATGGGTGATTTTGCGTAGTTCTGGGGCCGTTAATTTGGCGATTTCCGATAAGCTGCCGGCGGGCGTTAATCCGGATCACTTTAGTTATGCACTGTATGTGGTGACCGGCATGGTGATTTGGCAAAGCTTTGCAGAGGCTTTACAAGGTCCCATCCAGGCGGTGCAGGCCAATCGTAATTTGCTAGGCAAACTGAAATTTCCGCGGGAGTCGATTCTTCTCGTAAAGTTCTTTGAAGTGATTTTCAATTTGTGTGTGCGTGGGTGCGTGTTGGTTGGCTTGCTTTTGATTTTGGGTTTCACGCCCTTCTCGACCGCCATGTTGGCAGCGCCTTTGGTGATTGGTTTATTGTTGATCCTGGGATTTGCGATTGGCTTGCTCTTGATGCCCGTGGCGATGTTGTACAACGATGTGAGCAAAATGATTACGTTGGCGCTGCCTGTCTGGATGATCGTCACACCGATTATTTACCTGCCGCCTAAAAACTGGATTCACAACCCATTGAATTTTTTGAATCCCGCTAGTCCTTTATTGGCCGTATCGCGCGATCTGTTGGTGTTTGGCGAATCGCTTTATTGGCCCAATGTTTGGGTGTACGCCATTATCGCGATCCCGTTGCTGTTGCTTGGGTTAGTGGTTTATCGACTCTCGATCCCGGTGCTCGTCGAGAGGATTACGACCTGATATGGCAGAGAAAAAGCAGCCGGTTGTAGAAGTCCGCAACGTTTCGAAAAAATACTGTCGAAACCTCAAGCGATCATTGCGCTATGGGATGTACGACCTGTGCTCCGAAATGACTGCCCGGGCAGGCAATTGGCGTGGGAACCTCAGGCCGGGAGAGTTTTTTGCGGTCAACAATGCAGACTTCGACGTCAGGCCCGGTGAATGTATCGCGTTGCTGGGTCCCAATGGAGCCGGCAAAAGTACGTTGCTGAAAATGATTGCAGGCCTCTTCAAGCCAGACCTTGGCAAGATCACGATTCGCGGTCGATTGGGTGCTCTGATCGAATTGGGAACAGGATTTAATACCATCCTGTCGGGCCGGGAAAATGTTTACGTCAATGGTGCGATTTTGGGTCTGAGCAAGCGCGAAATCGACAACGTTTTGGACGAAATTGTTGATTTTTCGGAAGTGGGGCACGTGATTGACGATCCCGTGCGGACCTACAGCACAGGCATGCGGTTGCGTTTGGGTTTTGCCGTGGCCACGCATATGAATCCGCAGGTCCTGTTGGTCGATGAAGTTCTCGCCGTCGGCGACGTTGGGTTTCGTATGAAGTGTTTTAATCACATTCTCAAACTCGTGGATTCGGGAATGGCTTTGATTATCGTGTCTCACGCGGTGGGGCAACTCAACCGGGTCGCCACTCGCTCGATCGTGATGCACAACCATCATGTGATCCACGATGGGGATTTCGTGGAAGGCGCCGCTCTCTATGAGAAAATCCAATTGGAGGATAAACCTGCTGTTAATGAAGAAACGGGAGAGGAAGATTGCCTGATCGAGTCGATCGTCATCCAACCATCGCAACGGGGCAATCTGCAATTCACTACCGGAGATACGGTCTCAGCGGATATTGCGATTACCAGTCGGTCACTGATCGAGGGAGCCCGTTTACGGGTGGCTTTGGAATCACCGAGAACCGGAGTCCTGGGTGGTTTTGGAACGCCGATTTCCGATTTCCATTTCGATATTCAACCGCGTCAAAATGTCATTCGCGTGACGCTACCGGACTTACCGTTACTGATGGGGGCGTATACACTGAACGCAGTGGTTTACGGCCCTGGTATCGAAGATTTTATCCATCGAAAAAAACCGGGCGCGACGTTCGAAATTACCGAACCACGGACCATCAGTTTCGGCATGGGCGAAGATGGTGTCGTGCGTTTCCGCCACCATTGGGAGTTAAGGGAGTAGTCGCCCGCGTGGCCAGAGGCCGTCTTGCAAGCGTGTTGCAAACGTGTGTTGCGACAAGCACAAAACACAACTTGGCAAAGGCATAAGAGACTTCGAAAATGGATCTTGAACTCGCCGGAAAAACGGTTTTTGTCACGGGCGCTAGTGGCGGCATAGGCAGCGTCATTGCCCGTTCCTTTATTGCCGAAGGTGCTCACGTTGGCGTTCACTATCGCTCGAACCAAGCGTCTGCAAATGCGCTAGTGTCCGAGTTTGGTAGCCAGGCTGCGGTGGCCGTGGGTGGCGATTTGGCGGATGAAACCGAGGTGGAGTCTGCGTTTGCCCGCGTGGCAGAACAATTCGGGGCCGTCGATATTTTGATTGCCAATGCGGGAGTATGGCCTGCCGAACACGTACCGATTCACGAAATGACCGTGGCTCAATGGCAAGCCACCCTGGATACCAATTTAACATCGGTTTTTCTTTGTTGTCGGCGTTTCATCCAGCAGGTTGCCAAGCATCAAATAGAGGCCCCAGCAATCGTCATGATCGGTTCCACAGCCGGAGTTTTTGGCGAGGCGGGACACGCGGATTATGCGGCCAGTAAAGCGGCCATTATCAGCGGTTTGAACCTGACGCTAAAAAATGAAATTGCCCATGTGGCTCCCCTCGGGCGCGTGAATGTCGTCAACCCGGGTTGGGTGGTAACGCCGTTGGCCCGGAAATTTACTGATGATGGGCAGGCCATCAAGGACGCCCTGGCGACCATCTCGTTGCGCAAGGTTGCAGCGCCCCAAGACATTGCCAACGCCACGCTGTTTCTTGCCTCTTCCCGAGTTGCTGGTCATATCACCGGGCAAGCTTTGACCGTAAGCGGTGGCATGGAGGGCCGTAAACTCTACGCTGACGAAGCATTGGATCTGAGCCGAGCCATTCCCTGAGTGGGTGTCTGCCCCCGATGACCGGGGCTTCTTAACGCCGCATCGCTAAGCAACTTGAAACAGGTAAATGCCAGCCATGGTAATCACAAAATAGGTGGTTAACGTGGCTGCTCCGGGGTAATCTTTGTTGAAACGCTGTCCAAAAAATAACGCGATCAATGTCAAGGCCGAAAGCTGAGCCCCCGCCAAACCCACCGCGGCTCCGTTAGCAATGCTGAAAATTAACATCAGCAATCCAATCAGGCAGACCAGACCAGCGGCGACCTCTAAAAGCGTCAGTACCGGTAACAACATGCCCACGGTACCCTTCAAGGGACCTTTCGAAAAATGATCGGTCAACCATTCCAAGTTGCCTTTGTAATCAAAGACCTTGTCGAAACCGGATTGCAAAAACAGGATTGCCAAAAACAACAGGCAAAGGACCTGTAGTGATGGGATGGGCGTTACGAGATGCGAGAAATCCATATGTGTTTATTCTTCTGTGAGTTGTCTTTTACCAAAAGCATCTCGCAACAGGCGCAAGCTGCGTGGAATAGCGGTCGCGTAATCTTCCTTGCCTTCGAATTCCAACGAAATGTAACCCCGGTAATTTTGCTCCTGCAAAATACGGGCGACATGGTCGTAATCGATAGTCAAGTCGTACCACGTTCCGCCGCCGAAATAAGTTTTTGCTTGCACAAAAACGGTGTAGGGCGCCATCTGCTGGAGTTGGCTTTTGCGGCGTTCGAAAAAGTTGCCGGTATCCATGGTGGCTCGGAGCCAAGGCGAATTGACCTCGTCGATAATGCGGATGACCCCGTCGGCTGTGCGACCCAGGCCCCAATGGTTTTCTAAACCCAGGACCACCCCGCATTTTTCGGCTGTCGGCAAACACTCGGTTAAGCAGTCGACGACCCACTGGAATCCATCGTCGTCCGTGTAACCCTCGAGGATGGGTTCGATACCTTTGTTTGCCATTAGCTCATCAAAACTCTTGATCGTTCGCCAACGACCCGTGTTGACGCGAATCGTGGGAATACCAAGGGCGTAAGCCATTTCAATGAAACCGATAGTTTCGGCCACATTTTTTTTTCTCTCATCCGCATCGGGGGTTACAAACCCTTGGTGCGTAGACATACCGCAAAGATCGAGGCCGTTGGAGAAAGCACGCTGCTTCAGTTGCTGCAGATAGGATGGGGAACTCTCTTCCATTTGCACCCGCAGGATTTCGACAGCATCGAAACCCATCTGAGCGGCCATGTCGATACAGTTCGGTATCGTAAATTTTGAATCGTCTCGATAACGCCAGAATGAATAGGTCGAGATTGCGATCCGATTGGGAATAAAGGTCTTTTCTTCCACGGATTTGGCAATCGATTCGCCCTCCGGGGCGACTTCCTGGTCACCGCTAGTGTCTTTTTGCTCTTCCTGAATCGTCTTGGCGAAAGCTGGGTTGGTAATACCACTGGTCAACGTTGCAGCCGCTGCCGCGCACCCGCCGGACTTCAAAAATTGACGACGATTCGTTTTGTTTTTCATGAACCAAGGCCTCTGATTTCAAAATGATCTGGGCGCATTATGCCACTTGTAGCAAAGCGATTCAATTGATGACGATCACACCTCTTGGGTCCGTCAGGCGGAACCGGCGACCGAGCAAACCTTGAGCCGACTTGCTACGTAATAATGTCAGAACCGGGAATGCCAGTCGATATCATGCCGTTGATAGCAGGGATTGCAGGCCGGCCCGACCGCAGCACCCTTAAATTGAGCGGAGGGCACGAGTTTTTAGTGTTGGCGGGCCGATACCTTTCTCACCGGGAAAGGCCGGGTCTTTTGCCATTTATCGAGGGCTTTGCGAAAGCAATCGAACTCATTCAGGCCCCAGAACGCATTTTAGAGGAGGCACGTCGATGAACCATCTAATTCAGCTTTGCAGCGTGCTAATCAGTGCGTTGGCACTCGGCCTTCTACCTGCTGACAGTGAGGCACAGATCCCGGTAAATTTAGGCGGAAATTTGGATCAAGCAGCGGCAGTCACCGATCCGCAGGATGCCGTCCCCGCGGTCTTCGATGCCGATGCTGCAATGAATGAGTTCATTACCAAATTAGTCCTGAAGCAAATGCCGCATTCGTACAAACGAAATAAAGACTGGGGAAAGCAAGCGGAACGATGGGACGGGATCAAATGGGATACCAAAGGCGGGCGCATCTACACCAAGCGGCGGAAGAAAAAAGTCAACCACGGAACCTGGCGGCAATACTCGGCATCGTTAGTTGACCCGGAGCACCAGTTTTCGGTCCACATGACCAACATCCGTGCCATGCCGGAGCAGCGGATTGGGTTTCGGTTGGAATTCCAATCTCAGCTAAAATTAGATGCTCGTCAAACGGAGTGGGTAAAGGGGGTGCAGTTGTATAGTTTGAGTGCCGAAGGCAAGGCTGCTGTTCGACTGGCGGTCGATATGACGCTTGGTGTCAGGCTGGACGCTACCCGATTCCCGCCGGATTTAATTTTTGAACCTCGCGCGACATCGGCTGATATTTTAGTGAGTGATTTTCGGATTGATCGTATCAGCAAACTGGGTGGAGAGTTCGCAATTCAGGTAACCCATCTCGCGCGGCGGGAATTGGACAAAGAAGTGGCAAAGAAGAAGGCTGAGCTCGTGCAAAAAATTAATCGGGAAATGGAAGAGGAACGGGATAACTTGCGCTTGTCCCTCGCCGAGGCCGTGAAATCCAAGTGGGCGGAAATCGCCATGCCCTATCTTCCGGATCACATTAAGGCCGCGACCAACCCACCGCAAATGCCTTAGCGGCGATCTCGCCCCGAGGTCCGCAAACCAGTCCAGAGTCTTTAAAAAAGAAAAAGCCGAAACCAGCATTGCGACGGAGCACAGAAGAGAGAGGCTGGAATTCGGCTTTTGCGGGTTGTTAGAAACCCGTTTTGGTGGGGTTTATTTGAGTCGAATGAGACAACAGCGATTGTTGCGGAAGCTCAAGATGCAATGGCACCCCATCCGACCCTTCAACCTCTATTGCAGAACTCATGCCAAACAGGTCAAAGGGCGATAAAAGACGACGAAAGTAGGCTTTCGCTCGTGTTTTCGGCCTTTAGATTTGTAAAAGCGACAAAGCGTTGGGGAAGATTTGCCGCAAGTAATCTCAAAATGCGACGATCAT
Organism: uncultured Pirellulaceae bacterium; assembly: GCA_905480235.1. Classification (GTDB taxonomy): domain Bacteria; phylum Planctomycetota; class Planctomycetia; order Pirellulales; family Pirellulaceae; genus CAJQPP01. Next base: position 56,536 of record CAJQPP010000042.1, on the reverse strand, counting down.
CGCATTTTGATCCTGGGGTCCAGGTCCTCTGAATGATCTAGGCGGCGAAGCTCCGCGGGCAGACGGTCTTCTGAGATTGGCCTTGGCGGCGCGTGAATGACTGGCAGCAGATTCCCCGTGATTATGGATCGGGGGCCATGGATGCGGTGACGCATTCCAGAATTTCGCATTCCCATCGCTCAGCTTCGTCCACAATCTGTTTTCCCGCGGCCAATTTATGAGTGACGTAATCGGCATCTTTCAAGTCGGCCGTGTTGATGCACACGTTCATGTATGCGCCGCGAATGGCTGCTCTGGCGCACAGGGCGCCGACTCCGGCATCACTGGCAGAAGCAGGATTACCGAATTCTGCCATCGCTTTAATGATTGGCATCGATTCGATGGCGGCTTCCATCACTTGATAGGGGACTTCGATGGCATTGCGGGTTGCTTCTTCAATCGCCGTTTTTCGAGTCGCTTTCTCGGCATCAGAACCTTTTGGCAGCCGAAAAGCAGCAATGATTTGATTGAAAGCGGCGGTATCTTCATCGACCAGGTTTACCAAGCGGGCTTTGAGGGCTTGCCCCTTAACTGCCCACGCGGAGAATTCCTCCCAGCGATCGTCCCAGCCACGTTTATGGGCTGACAGGTTGGCCACCATGGTTGCCAAGCTGATCCCCAAAGCACCGACGTATGCCGAAATACTGCCCCCACCGGGGGCCATCGATTCGGAAGCCGTCTCGTCGGCAAAATGGTTTAGTTTCATGTGGACGAGAGGGCTAGAAGCTCCATCGTCCATAACATATTCGATTATGTTTTTTTGTGGGTCGAATGGTGCTAGGTCGTCCAGACCCATCGACTTGACGGCGATCTTGATCTTTTCCGATTCGGAGATCCCCAATGATCGCTGTTGTTTGCTCAGGTAATATTCACCGGCATCGATCATGGCCTGTTTGGGCACCAATCCAACCAATTCGGAACCGGTGACTCGCAAGCCTCGCCGGGTAGCGCTTTCACGGGTGGCTTCGAAGGCCTCGTGGATCGAGGTGATGTTGATGTTGGTGAGATTCATAGAAATCTGACAAATTCCGTATTCCTCGATGTACCAGCCGATACCTTTTACGGCTTTGAGTTTTCCGGGAACACGAATGGCTTCGCCCTGGTCATCGCGCTGGATTTCGCCGGCGACGGTTTTTACGCGACCGGCCTCGCGCACATCGAAGGCAATGGCATTGGCACGACGAGTCGATGTGGTATTTAGATTAACGTTGTAGGCGACTAAAAAATCCCTTGCCGAAATCGCGGTTGCGCCCGCGCGGGGATTGAATTCGCTGGGGCCAGCGTCTGGTTTCCAATTCGGGTCGGCTAGTTTTTTGGGCAGTCCCTCATACTGTCCGGCGCGAACCGTGGCCAAGTTTTGTCGTTTGGGTTCCGTGGCGGCATTTTCATAAAAATAGATCGGGATCCCCAGTTCCTGTCCCACGCGTTGGCCCAGCTGGTGTGCGTAGGTGGCGGTCTCTTCCATGGAGATACCACTGATGGGAATCAGGGGGCAAACGTCCGTGGCGCCAAATCGAGGGTGCTCGCCGGTATGCTTGCTCATGTCGATTAAGTGGCTGGCTTTTTCGATTAACAGAAACGCCGCATCGATCACAGCCTGGGGTTCACCGACAAAGGTGATTACCGTTCGATTGGTCGCTTTGCCGGGATCGACATCCAGCAAGCGAACACCATCGACGGTTTCGACAACCTGACTAATTTCGGAAATGACGCGATCATCTCGGCCTTCGCTGATGTTGGGTACGCATTCTATGATCTGTTTCATGGCGACGTTACTCTCAGATTGTTTCCTAAGATGACATGGGTCAGGCGCAATAATGATTCCATTTCCCCGGTATTACCAGTGCGCGAGATTTACGAACGCGGTTACAAAATCTGCCCGCTTTTGATTACCGTGCGACACGGGTTGTGGCCAATACCATAAGCCAGTTCAGCGGGCGACGCGATATCCCAGGCAACCAAGTCGGCCTGTTTGCCGACTTCAATGGTACCCACACGCTCGTCGATACCCAGTGCTTGGGCGGCATGGCAGGTAACGCCCCGTAATGCTTCCTCAGGGGTTAAGCGAAATAAGGTGCAGGCCATATTCATCATTAATAGCAGACTGGTGACTGGCGAGCTGCCCGGATTGGCATCGGTGGCAATCGCCACCGGGACGTGGTATTGCCGCAATAATTCGAGCGGTGGTTTCTGGGTTTCGTGAATGAAGTAGAAGGCGCCAGGCAACAGCACCGCAACCGTTCCATGTTCGGCCATGGTGGCAACGCCACGCTCATCCAAATATTCCAGATGGTCCGCTGATAAAGCGTTCATGCTGGCCGCCAGTTCGGCGCCCCGCAAATTAGACAGTTGCTCGGCATGGACTTTGATCCGCAATCCATGGGACTGGGCGGCGTCAAAAACGCGGCGAGTTTGGTCCAGATTAAAACCAATGCCTTCGCAAAAGGCATCGACCGATTCGCAGTGCTCTTGAGCCGCATCCAACATCTCGCCGCATACCAAATCTAAATATTGATCCGCGCGGCCCTTGTATTCACGGGGCACTGCGTGTGCCCCCAAGAAAGTTCGGTGGATTTCAACAGGCAAAGATTCCCCCAGAGCGGTTGCCACCCGCAACATTTTGAGTTCCGTTTCCGTATCAAGACCATACCCCGACTTGATTTCCAGAGTCGTAACGCCCTGCCCCATCAAAGATTCAATACGGATGCGAGCTGCTTGAAAAAGCTGATCCGCACTCGCAGCGCGAGTCGCATCAACCGTGGACAATATCCCGCCGCCCTGGCGAGCGATTTCCTCATAACTGACGCCCCGCAAACGCTGTTCCCATTCGTCGGCTCGGCTACCGCCCCAGATCAGGTGCGTGTGACAGTCGATGAGGCCGGGTGAAAGGTACTGCCCCTTTCCATCCAATACGATCGGCGAGCCGTTGGGAGTGATGGCTTTGTCAAATTCTTGTGTGTTACCGACCCATGCAATTTCCCCATTGTGGACGGCAACGGTGGCATTGCGAATTAGGCCGTAGGCTTCTTCGCGGCCGTCCATGGTAATGACATTAAAGTTCCGCAGGATAAGTTCGGCTTGCATGACATTGGCAAATGAAGACGGTATTGGATTGACTGAGATTTTCGAATCTCATAACGTTTGGCGAAAAGGCACATCAGCGGGGGCCCGCATCGCTCAGGGGTAAGCTTATCACATTTCGTGAAGTGGCCTTTATGCGGTCATTCCTGGCAGCCAAAAAAGCGTCCGTTTCCGGTTTGCAAACAGCTTAGGAGGTGGCCCATTCAGAGCAGGTTTGCATGGTGGTTCGCAGCGCAGTTTGTAATGCAGGCGCCTTGCCGTCCTCCCATTCCTCCGAGTGCGCTGTCCGATAAGCATTTTTGCTGACACTTATTTCAAGAGCGTGAATCCGTTTGGTGACGCTTCCGTAATTTGCGGCCAGAAATCCGACCGGGCACGCCTCTGAAAAAGAACAAAGGGAGGACGGGTTACCGTTAAGAGTTCTTTGCAGCTTGGCACAAAGCTCGGGGGCGCAACCCGTTCGGTTGTCTGCGGCGATCAGAAATTCTGTTGGGGGTTGATCACAATCCGCCAGCATTGGCTTGACGGTCACGAGGATCGCCATGCCGTGTTGGTGTTTGAGCCGCAGCAGTTCCTCGTGCAGGTCGTCATGGAATGGTTGCCAATAGTTGGCAGCCCGCTGGCCGACCTCGAATTGGTCAGGTTCATAACCGGGTAAATAAATCGGCAGCTCCGAGGCCAGGGTTTGCAAGGGACAGACCGGTGAGTTGTGGGGGCCCGGATTTAACACCTCGCTGGAGCGGGCCTCGTCGACGTCGATCAAGTAACGCGAGAAATTGGCCATGACCGTGGAGCAACCTGCTGCGGAGGTAGCGTCAAAGAGTTGGGGCAGGCAGACATCTCCGTCCGGCAGAGCTTTCGCCTCGGCGGTAAATTGCCTTGCCAAGTTGGGTGGAAGGAAATTGCCGCTGTGGGGGAAGCCTACCAAAATCGGGCTACTGCCCTGCTGTACCGTAACTTTCATGCTTTGGTCGATATGGAATGGTGCTATTGTCCGCGAGACCCACAATAAGGCCTTCAGGCCGCTAACTAAGGTACGGCGAATTTCACTTGTGTTTTTCCCATACCTCTGACCGGTTGTTAAGACGGGAAGCCAAGATGGCCGGATTATTGTGGCTACGTGGCGGAATTCGCAATTCCCAAGGACACATCCATCATTCATAATTCACATTGAACATAAAAGCACCCAAGCGATTTGAGAAAATATATGGCTACTGCTCACCGCACGATTCAAGCCCCGCACGGCACTGAACTCACCTGCAAATCCTGGTTGACCGAAGCTCCGTTGCGAATGCTGATGAATAATCTCGATCCCGGCGTGGCGGAAAAGCCCGAAGAACTAGTCGTCTATGGTGGGATTGGGCGCGCTGCCCGCAACTGGCAATGTTTTGACAAAATTGTGGAGTCCTTAAGAAACTTGGAAGTGGATGAAACCTTACTGGTTCAATCCGGGAAGCCCGTCGGTGTTTTTAAGACGCACGTGGATGCTCCTCGCGTTCTCATTGCCAACAGCAACCTGGTTCCTCATTGGGCGACTTGGGAGCATTTCCATGAACTGGATCGTGCCGGCCTTATGATGTACGGCCAGATGACGGCCGGATCGTGGATTTATATCGGCAGCCAAGGGATTGTTCAGGGCACTTACGAAACGTTTGTCTCCATGGGTAAAACGCACTTCGGAGGTGATTTAACCGGCAAGTGGGTTTTGACCGCCGGACTCGGCGGCATGGGGGGTGCGCAACCGTTGGCTTGCACGATGGCGGGCGGATCAATGTTAGCCATTGAATGTGATGCGTCGCGAATTCAAATGCGTTTGGATACCGGATACGTCGACCAGATGGCGACGGATTTGGATGAAGCCATGGCCATGATTCAGAAAAGCTGCGCCGATGGAAAACCGACATCGGTTGGCTTGCTGGGTAACGCGGCAGAAATACTGCCACAGATGATTCAGCAAGGGATACGGCCAGATGCCGTGACGGATCAAACCTCAGCGCATGATCCTCTGAATGGTTATCTGCCCATCGGTTGGTCGCTAGATCAAGCGGAGCAAATGCGGCAGACCGATCCCCAGCGTGTCATTGACGAGGCGCGAAAATCGATGGCGGTTCATGTCCAAGCCATGTTGGATTTTCATCAACAGGGAATCCCCACGTTTGATTATGGAAACAATATTCGACAAGTTGCTTTGGACGAAGGCGTAGCTAACGCGTTTGACTTCCCCGGATTCGTACCGGCCTATATCCGCCCCCTGTTTTGTCGCGGCATCGGCCCGTTCCGCTGGGCGGCTTTATCCGGGGACCCGGATGATATTTTTAAGACGGATGCCAAGGTGAAGGAACTCATCCCTCACGACAAGCATCTCCACAACTGGTTGGACATGGCCCGGGAACGCATTCATTTTCAAGGCTTGCCCTCGCGAATTTGCTGGGTCGGTTTGGGAGATCGACACCGTTTGGGCTTGGCCTTTAACGAGATGGTTCGCAACGGAGAATTGAGTGCACCGGTGGTGATCGGGCGCGATCATCTGGATTCCGGATCCGTGGCCAGCCCGAATCGGGAAACGGAAGCGATGAAAGACGGGTCCGATGCCGTTTCGGATTGGCCCCTGTTGAATGCGTTGTTGAATACGGCAGGCGGAGCCACTTGGGTTAGCCTGCATCACGGAGGAGGCGTGGGCATGGGTTATTCCCAGCACTCAGGCGTCGTACTTTGTTGTGATGGAACCGAAGCGGCCGATGCTCGCATCGCTCGCGTGCTGTTCAATGACCCCGCCACCGGGGTGATGCGGCATGCCGATGCCGGGTATGACGAAGCGATTGCCTGTGCCAAAGAAAATGACCTGAATCTGCCAATGTTGGACTCCTAAGCAGCTCTTGAGCCCCGTATGAAATCGAACTGGGTGCCGGGAATCGGCATTCGCTAGACTGTGACTTTCGCAGCAATTGAATTCCTGATCCTGATTCGCAAAAATTGGGTCCTGTTTCACTATCGCATGGCATGGTGTCCATATGACCACTTTTACCATTCAGCCCGGTCAATTGTCGCTCGCGGATATTCAATCCTGTTGCGCGCCAGGCGCCCAGTTGTCCTTGCCCGATTCCTGCCGATCCGCCGTAGATGACGCACAGACCGTTGTGCAACGTATCATCGACCATGATGAAACAGTTTACGGAATCAATACGGGGTTTGGATTGCTGGCCCATAAGCGAATCGCACCAGAAGAGTTGAGAGCATTGCAGGTCAATCTGGTGTTATCCCATGCGGCTGGGACGGGCCCGTTATTAGCCGACGATGTGGTGCGATTGATCATGTTACTGAAGATCAACTCGCTTGCCTGTGGCCATTCAGGGGTGCGATATCATGTGATTGATAGCCTACTGAAAATGCTAAACGCGGGCGTATTTCCCTGCATTCCATCCCAAGGTTCTGTCGGAGCCTCAGGTGATTTGGCACCCTTAGCCCATTTAAGCTGTGCCCTCATTGGTGTCGGAGATGTCAATTATCAAGGCCAACGGTTACCCGCCACAGAGGCTCTTCAATCCATTGGACTGCAACCTTTGGATTTGCAGCCTAAGGAGGGCTTGGCTTTATTGAACGGCACCCAGGTTTCGACTGCTTTGGCATTACGCGGATTATTCGGGGCCTTCGATGTATTTGCAGCGGCGATGGTGGCGGGCGCGATGAGTCTCGATGCGGCGTTAGGAAGTATCACGCCGTTCGACGCTCGAATTCACGACGTCCGTTTGCATCCCGGCCAGCGCGATTGTGCCAGTACTTATCGCCAGCTTTTGGCAGGTAGCGCTATCCTCGCCTCGCACGCAGCATGCGACAAGGTACAGGATCCCTATTCGTTGCGTTGCCAACCTCAAGTGATGGGCGCTTGTCTGGATCATATTCGTTACGTTGCTCAAGTTTTGACGCGAGAATCCAACGCCGTTTCCGATAACCCGTTGGTGTTCGCGGCTGATGATGTCGTACTTTCTGGCGGGAATTTTCACGCCGAACCTGTTGCTTTGGTAGCCGATGCACTGGCGGTAGCGATCGCTGAAATCGGTGCCTTGTCGGAACGCCGCATGTCGCTTTTGATCGACACCCATCTCAGCGGCTTACCTGCTTTTTTGGTACGCGACGGAGGCGTTAACTCAGGCTTCATGATTGCTCAAGTGACGACGGCTGCCCTAGCCAGTGAAAATAAATCGCTGGCTCACCCGGCATCGGTCGACAGTTTGCCGACCTCGGCGAATCAGGAAGATCATGTCAGCATGCCACCTTCGCGGCTCGACGTCTTGGGCAGATGATAGAAAATACAGCGGCGATCGTTGCCATTGAGTTGTTGGCCAGCGCACAAGGAATTGACTTTCGCCACCCACTGTCGACTTCCGCGTCGTTGTTACAAGCCCATGCTTTGATTCGCGAACGGGTCCCTTTTTACGAACAGGATCGATTGTTCGCGCCCGATATCGAATCCATCAAACAGCGCGTCGTGGCCGGTGACTTTTGCAACCAGGACTTTTTCACCCCGACCTTTACCTAAGTCATCTCAGGGGCCAACGTGGGATAGGAACACCCGGCGCCGTGTTCCAGTAAATTGATTAAGTTAATTGCCGATAATTGTGACTCTTCCATAAATGATAGTTAAGGACTGATAATGAATTCGAAAGATGCGATTAAATCGTCGATGAACATGGGAAATCTCATCTCGATGGCCTATCTCGAAGATTTAACGGATGACGACATGATGCAGAGGCCTCACGCGGACTGCAATCATATTAAATGGCAAATAGGGCATTTGATTGCCTCGGAACACAGCATTATCGAAGCTTGCCTTCCAGGCAGCATGCCATCTCTGCCTGAGGGTTTCGCGGAACAATACAGCAAGGAGACGGCCAGCAATGATGATGCCGGCAGTTTTCACACGAAAGCGGAATTGCTGAAGCAGTACGAGGAACAGCGTGCCGGAACGTTGGCGGCTTTGGAAACACTGAGCGACGATGATTTATCGAAAGCCTCGCCCGAATCGATCAGCGGTTACGCCCCGGATTGGGGAACCGCGTTTGTCATGCAAGGATCGCACTGGCTAATGCACGCTGGGCAATGGGCCGTTGTGCGACGTCAAATGGGCCGCCCGCCCCTGTTTTAATTCACAGCAGCTTTGAAAATCAGGTTGAGTTCGGAGTATTTCGATTCCCAATCGGAAAACGATGGTTCATAATCCATACACGAAAAATCACCCTATCATCGCAAACAAAATTTCGCGCATGGTTTTGGCGAGTCAATTTGACGGGGTGTACATGGGTAAAACCAATCATGAAGCATGAAACCTGAATCCTCGAGCCGTTAAAGAGATAGGAAATCAAACGTTATGAAGATCTCGATAATCAGCGTAATGGGCTTGAGCCTGGTCGCGATGATGGCTTTGTCCGCTCCGCTATGTGCTCAGGTTTCCGGCCAGCCAGTGGCTCTATTTAACGGCTACTCCATGGAGGGTTGGGCCAAAGCGGACGGCACGCCTCATGCAGGGTGGGTGGTTCAGGATGGGGCCCTGTTTCGCCAGTCCGGTGGTGGCGACCTGCATCACGAAAGTGAGCATCGAGATTTCGAATTGCATTTTCAGTGGATGATTTCTGAGGGTGGTAACAGCGGATTAAAGTATCGCGTTAAGAAATATGGAAATGCCTGGCTCGGTTGTGAGTATCAGGTCCTGGATGATCAAAATGCCGAGGAGCGGAACAAAGCGGCATGGCTTTACGATGTTTACGAAACGGCACCGGAAAAACCGACGGTCTATCCAAACGTTTGGTACTCCAGCAAGATCGTCGTTTGCGGCAACCGTATCGAGCACTGGCTCAATGGTGTGCGGGTGGTAAAGGCTGAGGTTGGTGGCGATGAGTGGCTGGAACGAGTGGCTAAGAGTAAATTTCGGAATCGTGAGGGTTTCGGTGCCAACCGCGAGGGCCGCATTTTTTTGCAGGATCATGGCAACCCTGTCTGGTATCGCAATATTGTTTTAGTGCCTCTGAATTGCGATATGGCGATCTCAACTGGGGCTGCGGCCGACGCTTGTAACTCAGGTTTGTTATCTCGACGCGGTCTCGCATTGCCAAGGCAACGCGCCCAACGCCGCCTTTGTCGGCCCAGCATTCGGCCGTTACGCGGCCGCCGCGGACGCTAGTCGCAGCGGTTTTGAATAACGGCGTGAAATTTTGAAGCAGGGCCTGGTTTTCTTAGATATCCGGCCCTCCGGGCAGGCGCTGACCTTCTAGAGATTCAGAATAGGCCCTTTCCAATCGTCTTCTGCCCATCGCTAGCTTGCGCAGCGGTCAGGAATCGATTATCATTCTGCAAAACTCAGCTTGGATTTTTTTGGATGGAGCGACAGTATGTCTGAGAACGCTAACCCTGAACCCGGTCGTTCTGGCCACGCAAAAAAAACAGGAATCATCGATCGTTTCCTGAATATCATCGAGGTGGTAGGTAATAAACTGCCGGATCCAGCGGTGCTCTTCTTATTGCTGATGTTTTTCATCTGGCTTTTATCATGGCCACTTTCGATGATGGAATTTGACGCCTTAAACCCCACAACACAGGAACCGATTGCGGTTGTCAATCAGGTTTCTGGTGAGGGAATTGCCAATTTATTGACGAGCATGGTCAAGACCTTCGTGAATTTCGCACCGCTGGGCGTCGTTCTGGTGGCTCTATTGGGTATCGGAGTGGCGGATCATACAGGATTTATCGGGGCCATGATTAAAACCGTCTTGGGGGTGGTGCCCAAGTCGTTATTAACGCCCACATTAATTCTGGTTGGCATTGGATCGCATTACGCCGTGGATGCCGGGTACGTCCTTGTGATTCCTATCGGCGGGGTAATTTTTTACGCCGCGGGACGACATCCGTTGGCGGGTATTGCGGCAGCCTTTGCCGGGGTTTCGGGCGGGTTCTCTGCCAATTTCTGGGTGCCCAGCGGCTTGGATCCCCTGTTACAAGGATTTACCTTAACAGCCGCACAGCTTTATAACCCTGACGTGCAGGTCAGTATTGTTAACAACAACGTTTTCACAGCAGCTTCGACCTTGCTGATTGTTTTCGTCGGTTGGTTCATTACCGATAAGATCGTCGAGCCTCGACTTCGTGACGTAGCTGTGGATGGGGAAGTCGATCAAATGCCGAAGTTTGAGCAGGTCTCTGCGAAAGAGGTTCGCGGGATGATTGCTGCTTTGCTGACCGTGGTACTCGGGGTGGCCGTGCTCGTCTTGTGGGCCTTGCCCGAGGATTCGGCGCTCAGGGCTTCGGGCGAAGCTACCAAAGGAAATCTCTTGACGTTCGATGCTCCCTTGATGCAATCGATTGTACCTTTGATATTCTTGTTTTTTCTGGTTCCCGGCATCGTTTATGGCTATGTCGCGGGGACAGTCAAATCGCATAAAGATATCGTCGTAGGGATGACCAAATCGATGGAAACGATGGCTTACTACATCGTCCTGGCTTTTTTCTGCTCTCTGTTTATTTGGATGTTTTCACAAACCAACATTGGATTGTTGTTGGCGATTAAAGGTGCCGGATTCTTAAAATCACTGGATCTTTCCGGGGGCGTTACTATTTTTGGTATTGTCCTGCTCGTCGGGTTTGTGAATCTGTTGGTGGGTTCGGCTTCGGCGAAATGGGCTTTGATCTCAGCGGTCTTTGTACCCATGTTGATGGAGCTTGGCATTTCTCCCGACCTAACGCAGGCTGCCTATCGTGTCGGTGATTCGTCGACCAACATCATCACGCCTTTGATGCCTTACTTCCCGTTAGTCGTTGTTTTCTGTCAACGCTACGTTAAGAACACGGGGATTGGCACGTTGGTTTCAATGATGTTGCCCTACAGCGTGGCCTTTGTCTTGCTGTGGTCGGCCCTGCTAGTCCTGTTTTGGACCTTGGGACTGCCACTGGGAACCGATTCCAGTTACGTCTACCCATCGCCCGGCTAGGTTAGAAATTAGGTGACTCCCACAAGGGTCAGGATTACTGGTCGGTGATTTGCGGTTGGATACCGAAGACATCGGCCAGTTCCAGCATCAGTCGCTGAGCAACGTTCAGTTTTTCCCGTTCGCGCAAAACTGTCTTGCCCAGTGCCGGTCGATCGGTGATAAGTCCGTTAACTCCTATCCCGATCATGGTGGACATCGAGGCCGCGTCATTGACCGTCCAAACGAGTACGTCTTGTTTTCGTTGCTGCGCTTTTTTAATTAAATCACGATCCACAAAGGCAGCGTTTATGGCCAAGAAATCGGCTTCGGATGCTGTTAAGTTTCCAGTTGCGACTGACATCAGTAAGCCGACCCGCCAATCGGGTCTGAGCTTTTTCATTTTCGTGACCGCTTCCAGCTTCAAAGACATCAGTTCGATCTGATCCACCATGCCTTCTTCTTCCACAATTTGAGCGACGCGCCGCTCGAGATCGACATCATGTCCGTAATATTTCAATTCAATCAGCACGCGAATCTTGCCTTTGCAGGTTTTTAGTACTTCGCGCAAAGTGGGAGCACGTTGGTCACTGAATTTGGGGTCAAACCAACTTCCAATATCGATGGATTCGACATCGGCCAGCGTGGCGTCCCAGATCTTTAACGGGTTATTTGCCAGTTTCATAAAGTCACTGTCGTGAAAAACGACGATATGGTCGTCCACCGTTTCCTGAACATCAATTTCCACCCAATCAGCGTTGTCTTTAATGGCCTGTTGGATCGCGGCCAGCGTATTCTCAGGTGCCTCTTTGGACGCTCCGCGGTGCGCGATAATGCTGACATTATCCGTCAGTTGTAAGTTGTTTGCCAACGACCATCCCATGCCGACAGCAAGCAGCAGTCCGATGACCAAGCCGATAATTATGCGGCCGCGGGTTAGCTGAAACCCGGGTTCGTCAGAGAGCGAGGCCGTTGCATTGGTAAGGGTAGCGGGAATCTTCTCAGCCAGGTCATTTGCCATTTGCCGAAACAACGTGAAATAGACTACGGCGAATAAGCACTGACTGAATAACGCCGTGAGTAGATTGACCAAAGACCAAAGGGCGAAACAGAAACCGATGGCCACCGCCAAGGCGGCAATGGAATCTTTGAACGTAGGAATGAAAATACTGGCGACGTTAATAATGAAGCCGGCAGACACGGTCGAGATCAGCGCCGAAGCCGCCAGCCAGACCAGCACCCAAAAAAGGATGCGCCGTCGAAAGCCTAAGACGCGCTCACAACTTTCTTGCAATATTTTCTTGGAAGGACTGGTTTCGCAAAAAGCTGCCACACCAATCGCTAAATACCAATTAACCAACAGACGAAACGCAAGGACCAGCCAAGTCACCAGCAATACGATACCCAAGCCCACTGCGATCTTGAATTCTGGCGGGCTTTGCTGCAAATAAAAGTTGATGTCAAATTCGGACAGCAAGCTTTTGTAGATGATGCCGGCGATCAACAAAAAGGGGGCGGTGATCAGCAAAAGTACGAGAGTGCCTCGCGCCGTTACCTTGAAGATGCGAGCTTTTCTCTGATAAGCAAAACGGATCGCCCCAACGGGGCTGGGATGCTTGCGGTCACTGGCCAAAATTGCCAATAGTGCCGTCAGCTCAGAAGCCGCAATGCTGATGAAAATGGCAATTCCAGCAATCAAGCTTAATGCACCGAGCGGGGTGGCAAAGAAAAACGCGATATCTTGATCCGTCAGGACCTGATTGCTGGATAATCGGATCGTCAATTGCAAGGGCAACGCGACCAAGGGCGCTAAAAATACGATCGTCAATAATTTGTATAGAAAGCTGGTTATCAGCAGCGGTTTCCAGCATTCCCGAAAGTCTTGGGCGATTTGGCGGATCATTTTCTTATTTGGCGAGAAGTGTTTTGGATTTAGGAAGCGGGGTACGCGGAGCAACCGGAATACAAAATTTCTTGGGTGCCTAAGCTAATCTTTCGCGGACCATCGAATAAGATCATAATGCTTTTCGCTATTTGCCAAGAGTTGAATTCCAAGCTCCCTGGATCTTTTGTAGAGGTGTGCTCAATGCACGTAAATCGAATCCCGCTGATCGCCCTTATCTGCGGTTGGACCATTTTGTCGGGTTGTGATAAACCCGCTGACTATCAACAAACGCCTCCAACAAAAGTAACCGTTGCCACTCCGGTTATCAAAACGGTCCCGATTTACCTTGAAGAAAACGGACAAACCGAGGCGGTTGAGCAAGCTTTGGTAAGGGCTCGGGTGCGTGGAATCATTGAGGAAATACCAGAGGAACCCGAAGAAAGCCTGATGGTTAAGAAGGGCGAACAGCTTTTCTTGATCCAACAAGACGAATTTATCGCGGCCGTTAATTCCGCCAAAGCATCGGTGGCGGCCGCTACTGCCGCGCTGGAAACAACGAATGCAAACGTACGAGTGAGCGAAGCGGGAATCGCATCAGCCGAGGCCGAGTATAAAGTAAGTAAGGCAGAATTTGGGCGATTGGAGCTCCTGCTCAAACAAAACGCAATCGCGCAAAGTGAGTTTGATTCGGCTCAGGCGAACCTGGAAACAACGGCGGCAGGCATCAATGCTGCGGAAGCTCAAATGGCCTCTGCCAAAGCGTTGGTGAGCGAAGCGAAGGCCGCGTTAGATAAGGCCAACGCGGAGCTGGCACAAAAAGATCTTGAGTTAAGCTGGACGACGGTTGAGGCACCCATCGACGGACGTGTCACGCGAACGCTCGTCAAAATTGGAAACTTGGTCAAAGATGGTGATGAGTTGATTGAAATCGTCAGCAGCAATAAAGTCTGGGCCAATTTCAATATCAGCGAACGATTTCTATTGAGCTTGGAGCGGGATGCGGACAGTGAACGCCCCTTCAAGCCAAATACCATCCCCGTTTCCTTGAAACGATCGGGTGATCCAGATTTTATCTTCCACGGCTTTCTCGATTATGCCGATCCCGTCGTTGATCAGGATACAGGGACGCTTCTGTTGCGAGCCATTTTTGATAATAACGATCCCAGTAAATTTTTGTTGCCCGGGCTATTTGTGCGCGTTCGCGTTGAAATTGGAACCTACGACGACGCAACGCTGATCCTCGAGAGGGCCATCAATCGCGATTCGGCGGGTACCTACGTTTATGTGATCGAAGACTCCAAAGCGGTTCGCAAAAACGTGGTACTGGGAGGGAAGTTTGACGGCATGGTGGTGATCGAATCCGGGCTGACGAAAGATAGCCGAGTCGTGGTGGATGGTATCCAGATGCTTCGATCCGGTACTGAAGTGGATGCCAGCGAGTGATTTTTAAGACAGCGATTTCCAATCGATGGTGGCGAGCCCTTCGGGGATCTATTAGGGGAGTAAACAACTAAACTATGTCGCGTTTTTTCATTAACCGACCAATATTTGCCTCGGTGATTTCAATCGTCATCGTGTTGGCAGGACTCGTATCTTTTACCTCTTTGCCGGTTGCCAAGTTTCCTCAAGTGGCTCCGCCTACAGTGCAAGTCAGTGCTTTTTACCCAGGTGCTAATGCACAGGTAATTGCGGAATCGGTGGCCACGACTATCGAACAAGAGGTAAATGGCGTCGAAAACATGTTGTACATGTCCTCGACCAGCGCGAATGACGGTTCCTATACGCTGCAGATTACATTTAAGCTGGGCACCGATATGGATATGGCAACGGTTTTAGTGCAAAACCGGGTGGCGATTGCCACGCCCAAACTGCCGGAAGAGGTCAGACGTCAAGGCGTGACGACCAGCAAGCAGTCCACGCAAATCCTGCAAATGATCAACTTCACGTCGGAAACTCCCGGCATGGATGAGTTGTTTCTGAGTAATTACGCGCTCAATGTGAAAGATGAATTGAGCCGCATCAATGGAGTCGGTTCGGTGAAGGTTTTTGGCGCGGGCGATTACAGCATGCGCATTTGGCTGGACCCGCAGAAATTGAAGGCGCGGTCACTGACCACCGAAGACGTTGTCAATGCGATTAGCGAGCAGAATGTCCAAGTGGCGGCAGGCCAAATCGGGGCGCCTCCGGCTCCTCCAGGCACGACCTTCCAATATCCGATCAACGCCTTGGGGCGATTGGAAACGGAAGAGCAGTTCGGCGATATCGTCGTAGGTGCCGGAACCGAAGGGCGATTGATTCGCGTTAAGGATGTGGTTTCTGACCCTCAGACGATCAATGGTCATGTTCAGAACGGTGTCGAGAAGGGTGCCAAAGACTATACGCTCTCGTCCCGCTATAACCAAAAACCGTGCGCTACGGTGGCGGTATACCAATTGCCAGGTGCCAATGCCCTGAGCGTAGCCACGCAGGTGCGGGAAAGACTGAAATTGTTGGAGCAGCAAGGGAATTGGCCAGAGGGACTGAAAGCCGACATTCCCTTTGATACCACTCGGTTTGTGGAAGCTTCGATCGAGGAAGTTTATTCAACCATTGTGATCGCGGTGATTCTTGTGGTGCTGGTCATCTTTGTCTTCTTGCAGGATTGGAGAGCGACGGTGGTACCCGTGGTTGCGATTCCAGTTTCTCTGGTCGGAACTTTTGCGATCATGGCAGGCTTGGGTTTTTCCCTCAACATGTTGTCACTATTCGGGATCGTGTTGGCGATCGGGATTGTGGTCGATGATGCCATCGTGGTGGTGGAAAATACATCGCGGTATATCGCCGAAGGGCTGACGCCCAAAAAAGCTGCGATCGCCGCGATGGAAGAAATAACAGGACCGGTCATCGCGACGACACTCGTGTTGTTGGCGGTGTTTGTGCCAACGGCATTTATGAGCGGTATCACGGGTCAATTATTCAAGCAGTTTGCTTTAACCATATCGGCGGCGGTACTTATTAGTACGGTCAATGCGTTGACTTTAAGCCCTGCCCTGTGCGGTATCGTGTTACGAAAGCCACGCGAATCTAAATTCTTTTTCTTTCGTTGGTTTAACAAAACGTTTGGATTCACAACGAATGTCTACAACCGGGTGATTCGCGGAAGCGTTCGGGTGATCCCTGTTGTAATGATAATTTTCGCAGGTCTGCTATTCCTCACGGGCTGGGGATTTACCCAACTACCTACCGGTTTCGTGCCTAACGAGGATCAAGGCTACGCCTTTATCAATGTCCAGTTGCCAGATGCCGCGTCCAAACAGCGAACGGATGAGGTGATGCGTCAACTCGACGATATTTGTGCCAATATTCCGGGCGTCAAAGATTACATTTCCATTACAGGATTTTCTTTGTTGAGCGGCAGTGCCGCCTCCAATGTCGGATTCGTCGCAGTGATATTTGATCCCTGGGATGAAAGAAAGACCCCGGAGTTGCGCGTTCGAGGCATCCTTGGCAATCTTCAAAAGGAACTTCGCAACGTCCGCGATGCCATTGTGTTTCCTTTCATTCCACCGCCGATTGATGGGTTGGGGAATGCCGGTGGATTCCAAATGGAAGTCCAGGATGCCGGCAACGTCGGTTACAAGACGTTGCAGCAAGTTTCTCAGAATGTGGTACGTGTGGGCGATGAACAACCGGGCCTTCAACAGTTGAACTCAACCTTTCGAGCCGAATCGCCCCAGTTATTTGTGGATATTGACCGGGTTCAGGTGAAGGCCAAAGACGTCCCCCTGAATTCCGTGTTTTCGACACTACAAGCCTTTTTAGGCTCGGCGTACGTGAATGACTTTAATTACCAAGGCCGTACCTATCAGGTGCGAATCCAAGCGGATGCTCAGTACCGCAATAATGTTGACGATATCATGGACCTCGAAGTTCGGAACCGGAAAGGCCAAGCCATTCCGATGGGCTCGCTTGTGGACGTTCGCGAGGATTTCGGACCGGCATCCATTCGACGCTATCAAATGTATCCCAGCGCCTCCGTAAATGGTTCCCCAGCGCCAGGTACCAGTTCTGGACAGGCACTCAATATTATGGAGCAAGTCGCCAAATCAACCTTGCCGCCGTCGTTTGCATTTGAGTGGACGGGAATCTCGCTGCAAGAGAAGCAAGCGGGAGGTCAGGGGATCATCTTTTTACTGGCCATCATGGCCGTGTTCCTGGTCTTGGCCGCTCAGTATGAAAGCTGGACGATGCCGGCTGCCGTGATTGCGGTCGTACCGTTGGCGACCTTGGGTGTTGTGAGTGCCCTGTTGATTACGGGTTCGGATAACAACACGTATACACAAATTGGCATTGTATTGTTGGTAGCTCTGGCAAGTAAAAATGCGATTTTGATCGTCGAGTTCGCGAGTGAAAAACGCCGGGAAGGATTTTCCATTCTGGAGTCAGCCAGCGAGGCTGCCAAGCTTCGCTTCCGGGCCATCCTGATGACAGCCTTTTCGTCCATCCTTGGGTTTATGCCGCTATTGGTGGCCTCTGGAGCGGGTGCTGCCAGTCGCCGCGCCGTGGGCAATGCTGTGGTGGGTGGCATGATCGCCGCGACATTCTTTTCGCTTTTGTTCGTGCCTGCATTTTTTGTGGTGTTCCGTTGGCTGGGCGAAACGGGACAAGCCAAAGAAATAGATGCATCCGCCGCAGAATCCAGCGATGAATTGTCTGAGCAAGCTGTCGAGGATTCCACCCCAGGGGGCAGTGCAGAAGAGGTGTCGCCGACAACGGATGATCCAGCACGCGAGAACAGCCAACGTGTTGATGAAGACACGACAAAAAATGAACCGCCCGAAGATTAATAACCTCAGGGGGCGGGATCTTGCGGAGGAGTTGCTTGGACCACGCGACGTTCCCAGTACCGGCTCATCAATAAAAACGCGAAAGACGACGTCCAGGCAATCATGATCAAACCGGTCAAGGCTTCGACCGTTGCCAATATTCGCAGGTTACCCTCGGGCGTAAAATCGCCGTATCCGGTGGTGGTATACGTTGTCGCCGAGAAGTAATAAAAGTCCCGCAGTGTCGGATCCTCGGCTCCGGAAATAGTCCCGTAATCGGGGTAAGGACTAAGGATGTCGAAGGTTACGGCAAAAAACATGATCTCCACCAAATGGGCGAGAACGATCAGTATGATGAAAATACTGATTCGGGGGAAACCATACTTCTTGCCGTGGAACATAAAAACCCCGATGCCCTGCAGGCAACTGGCATGAAAAATTACGCAGGCAATAATTAGCACTGCGGTAACGAGAAAGAGAAGAAACATCGGCTCGGCTCGGGAATTCGTAAAACAGGTGTTAGTTCGTGGGTTAAGCCTATCACGGGCTGTTTCGTCTTGCAGCCGCAATAAAAAAAACCGGCCCTGTCGTGGGCCGGTTTTGGGAATTCGTTAGTAGTTAGTCGCGTTATTTCCAATCGGGAATATCGCGCCCCGGGGTCCAAGGGGCTCCAGCAGAATCCATCTGCTCGTGCAACGCTGGCATTTCCGTTTCCAGAATTTCGTTGAGCATTTGCAAGGCTTCCGAGAACTCCTCATCGATAATCTCGTATTGGCTTCGATGAGTTCCGGTAGGGCCTTCGTAGGAGGCCATGGCACCGAACATCAAAGTGCGAATACGACTGGAAAAACCTGGATAGGCAGATTCGTTCCGCCGCGTCTTGGTGGGGTCACCATTAAATTTCTCCATTACATCTTTGAGCTTCGTCTTGGTGCCGCGGACGTCATTCAACAGAGCGAGATCGAGTTCAGGCGTCGATTTGATTGCCTTCTCCATGGCATCAAGTTGCGAATCCGCGTCATCTGCCAAGGTACTTGCCGCATTGACTGCCTGAGCCAATTTGTTGGATTGCTTGGCAAAGGCAAGAATTTCTTTGCGATCGGGCTCTTCGAACCCTTCGAAACCTAGCGGTTCAATTTCGAATTCGGTGGCAGCGACGAGTTCGCTCACCTCACCATCCACCATTTTCATGATTTCCACGGTGTAGGTACCAGGTGCCGCCAGGGGTCCGCCGCGACGACCAGCACCGGCGTGCCGGTAATTCCAGTAGGCTCGTCGCATGCCTTTGGAAGTGCTGCCCGGTAACCGTTGAACGACGTTTCCATCCGCGTCGCGGATGACCAGCCAAACGGCCGGTGCGATTTCTCGATCTTCCGCCTTCAATGATTCCCAAGTTGGGTAGGCCACATCTTTGCCGGCACGGGCATTATTCCGATCTTTCTCTTTGCGGACCGATTTTTTGGTCTTCAAAGAATCCTTGAGATGATAGGTAAAGGCCACACCAAATGGTGGGTTCGGTGCGGTGTAAAAGTTAGCACCCTGAAAGGCCCGGGCGCCGCCCGCCATAGGTGCTGATTGCGAATACATCAGGCCGTTTTTAATCGGGAAGATTTTATTTTCCTTACCCGTTTCCGGGCTCAATTCTCGCAACGGAGAATAATCGTCCAGAATATAAAAGCCACGACCGAAGGATGCCAAAACCAGATCGTTTTCGCGTTGCTGAATTTCGATATCCCGGATACCCACGGTGGGCAAGCCAGCGGAAAGTTCCACCCACTTTTTACCCCCATCGATAGTAAAGAAACAACCGAATTCGGTACCACAAAACATCAGGTTGGGATTCACATGATCCTGTTTCAGGGTGTAAACACTACCACGCTCGGGAAGATTCCCGGTGATTTCTGTCCACGATTTACCTCGGTCCGTTGATTTCGCAATGTACGGTTTGAAGTCACCGCGTTTGTGATTGTTGATCGCCACATAGACGGTATTTTCGTCGTGAAGATCGGCTTCGATGTCATTGATATAGCCAAATTCGGGAATGTCCAATCCTTCGAATTTGCCGACCTTGGTCCAATTTTCGCCGCCGTCTTCGGTGATCGAAACCATCCCGTCATCAGTCCCCACATAGATTAGGCCTTCTGCCAACGGTGATTCACTGACTGATACGATCGTTCCGTACAACGAGGTGGATGCGTTTTTGGCGACAGCATCGACGCCCCAAACACGCCCCATGACTTTCAACTCATTACGATTCAAATCACGCGAGAGATCCTCACTGATGGGTCGCCAGTTTTCACCGCGATCATCGCTTTGAAAGAGGATTTGTGATCCGTAGTAAACCCGTTTGGAATCGTGGGGGGAGATCAGCAGTGCGGAATCCCAGTTCCAACGCAATGCGGGACCCCCTTTCGCGGGCTGCGGTTTGATGTCCACGGACAAACCCGTTTTACGGTTGTATCGGACCAAGCCGCCATACTGCCATTGCGAGTAGACCGTGTCGGGATCTTCCGGATCGACCGCCGGATCGAAACCGTCTCCAAAAACAGTTACGAACCAATCGCTGTTGCGAATGCCGTGCACGTTTGAGGTTCTTGAAGGGCCGCCTTGGGTGGCGTTATCTTGGGTACCGCCATAGACGTAATAAAAAGGCTTGTCGTTAGAGACCGCCACTTTATAGAACTGAGTCAGCGGTAAGTTGGCTTTGAAGTCATACGATTTACCACGATCCCAAGTTTCATAAACGCCACCATCGCAACCGACAATGAGATGTTCCGAATCGACGGGGTCAATGATCAAGGCATGGTTGTCTACGTGTTTATCTGCCTCGCCGGCCCCGCGAAATGTTTTGCCGCCATCATCGGTAACCTGCAAATAGGTATCCAACGAATAAACACGATCCATCTTGTGCGGGCAGGCTACGATTTCGTTGTAATACTGGGGGCTAGATGAAACGTAATCGCTCATTTTGCTCCACGATGCGCCACGGTTGCTGCTGCGGTAAAAACCGCTTTGACCGGCAGCCGCTTCGACCACGGCATACAGCACTTCTGAATCGAGAGGCGATATGGCCAAGCCGATTTTACCCTTGTCGACGCCCGGTAATCCGCGATCTGATTTGTTCCAGGTCTCGCCGCCGTCCGTTGATTTGTAGACGGTCGACTCAGGGCCTCCATCGATCAAAACCCATGTATGACGTCGGCGTTGATAGCTGGAGGCGTACATGATGTCGGTATCGTTAGGATCCATATGCACTTCATTGATACCGGTGTTCTCACTGATATCCAAAACCTTGTTCCATGTCTTCCCGCCGTCGGTCGTTTTGTACAAACCCCGATCACCACCAGATTGCCAAAGTGGCCCTTGGGCAGCCACGAATACGGTATTGCTGTCCTCAGGGTGGATCAGGATTTTGCCAATGTGTTCGCTATTTTCGAGCCCCACTTTGGTAAACGAAGCACCGCCGTTGGTCGATTTGTAAAGACCGTCACCATATCCCACGCTGCGTTGTGAGTTGTTTTCACCGGTGCCGACCCAAATTGTGAAGCGGTCGTTGGGATCCACGGCCACACAACCAATGGAATACGAACCGTAGTTATCGAAAATAGGTTTCCATGTAACCCCGGCGTTTTCTGTTTTCCAGACGCCGCCGGAAGCAGCAGCCACATACCAGGTGCTGCGGTCTTCGGGATCGACGGCAATGTCGATGATTCGACCGGACATAAACGCAGGCCCGATACCTCGAAAACCCAAAGCAGAAACAAGGCCCGAGTTGATACCCGGGGAATCGTCCTTGGGTTTGTCGGTGTCTTGCGCCTGGGCTGGCGAAAACAGTAACAAAGTGCCCAGCAGGGCCAATAATAAAGAACGCTTATTTGCGTACATAAGGAGATACTCCGCAGCAGTTCAGGGTGTGGTGGTCTCGTTTTTTCGACGGCCGGAATCGGCAGCCCCAAGCTTCGATTTTAACTTCCCGCGCTCAGGATTTGAATCAATCGGTTACCACGGAAAGCCTGGTTCTTTCGAGAAATAGTGGGATTTACCGATTATGGCCGTAACTTGCCGATCCGCGGTCGGACAACTTGCACTCGGGGGACCCGTTTTATCGCAGGTTCCGTACCGGAGTCTCCGATAAAGAGGGCCCCGTTAATGCGTTGTGTCGCGGATAGACAGCGACTTTGCAACGATAAGTTGGCGGCCGAGGGTCAACTATTTGACGCGCCGTGAATTTCCAAAAGTTGAGTGAAACGCCGGCGGTTTTCCAGCCGCAGGTATTCTATTTCGTTGCGCAACTGTTGTTGATCGTCGTATCTCAGTAACAACGCCAAGTTGGCAAACTCCTGCGGGTTTTCAGGGAGGTCATGTCTCGCGGAGGTGTTCATTAATCGTAGACGTGCTTCGACCCAACGTAACATTTCATAAGACTTGCAAAAAAAGTCATGATCATCCTTCGAGAGCAGTCCATTTTTTGCCAACGCGTTTGCTGCCTGCACGGTATTTGGCATGAGCACGTCGGGATAATCGGTGGCAAATTTTAGTTGCAACATCTGCACCGCAAATTCAACATCCACCGTGCCACCATGTCCACGTTTGATATTTCGGGGACTTGCGCCCTCCTGCATTCTTAAACGCATGTCCGTGATTTCCTGACAATAGGAAGCTCTCCATGGATGAGACGTTACGGAACGGTAAATCATTCTTTCGAGTTCGATCGCCATGTTGGGAGCGGTGACGAGGGGGCGTGCTTTGCAAAGCGCCAGCCTTTCCCATAGATGCCCGTCCCCTTGTTCGAAGTACCGACAAAATTCTTGAAATGAGGTAACCAGAGGGCCATTTTTCCCTGTTGGCCTCAGCCGGCTGTCGATTTCATAAAGTCGCCCATAGGGACCGGCCCCCGAAATCGACTTGGTGACGTTGGCAGCTAGGCGGCTAAAAAATTCATGGTGGCTGCCACGGGGATCCGGGGCGCCGGAGAAGCCTGTGCTTTCCGTCTCGTGCAAAAAAACGATATCCATGTCGCTGTGGTAATTGGGTTCGCGGCCACCCAGTTTTCCCAACGCTAACACGCACATTAAAATGGGCTGGCCGGCATCGTTAAGGGGCTGACCGTAACGCAGGATCAGTTTTTGATGCTCCAATTGCAAGACTTCATTCAGGCACACCTCGGCGATGTCGGATAAACACTTATGGGTCCGCGCGATTTTATCTTGGCGATTAATGTCGCGAACCCCGACCCGTAAATGTTGAGCATCCTTAAAGCTATGAATAATCGGGTCCACATCTTCCGCCCCCAGCAAGAGCCCCGACAGCATTGCTTGGAGAGTTTTACGATTTGGCAACTCCTCGATCACCAAGGCGTCGGTCAGCTCATCAATCATTCCGGGATTACGAGTGAGAATATTGCACAGGTATTCGCAGGAAGCACAAAGCCGAATGTATAGTTTCAGGAATGCCGGATGGCTACTGAACAACTCCCAAAGCGCTGATTTTCCGCCCAGCGAATCACTGACCTTAATTAAGTTGAGCAGCGTGGCATCGGGTTGCGGCGTGGCGGCGATCTCCGTGAGTACCTGTTTGACAATGGCGGCAAAGAAGTGGCGGCAGCGGCGGGGGCTGAGAAACCGGTTACGCTCAGTGGCCAATAGGGTCAGGTTACGATAAGCCGCCTGTATATCTTCGAACCCATACGGCTGAAGAATTTCTTCGACTATGGATTTCGCTAAAAAGGGGTCCAGCACCAGGTCAACCTCTTTGGCCGCATCCTCGGTTGTTTCCTCTGCGAACGCGTCATGCAATAAATGATCAAGGATCGCGCGGTTGTGGTGAGTGGTGCTGTCGAGTTGCTGTTGAAAATGCTCGAGTACTGCTTCGGCAGATTCCTCGTGAATCCCCATCCTTCGCGCCAGTTTAATCAATTCGTCTGAGCTCTCGGGTAGCGAGTGTGTTTGCAAATCAAACATGATCTGCAGGCGATGCTCAAGATGACGCAACCAACGGTAGCCCTGATCTAAGAGTGTCTGTTCTTGGGAAGTGATACAGTCCGCTCGATACAAAAGACCAATAGCCTCAAGTGTATTTCCAGTGCGCACCGATGGCGATTCGTGGCCGTGAAGTAGTTGCAGGAACTGAATGGCAAATTCAATATCCCGAATGCCCCCCAATCCGGTTTTCACATTGGTTGACTCGGCGCCTTCCTGCAAAGCACGTCGTTCGATTTGTCGTTTGAGGGCCTTAATACCATTGATATCGGCCACCGAAAGTCGTAGTGCGTATACCCATTTCATTAATTGTCGGAGCAAGCTTTCGCCCAGTAGATGATCGCCCGCAATTACACGAGCCTTGACCAGCGCTTGACGTTCCCAGGTACGACCTTGAACGTCGTAATAGCTGACCGCGTGGGAAAAACTACAGGATAACGGTGCTTTCTGGCCGCCGGGGCGAAGCCGCATGTCGACTCGATAGGCCACGCCTTGGGGAGTACTTTCAGTCAAAAGTTTGACAAACTGGCGTCCCACGCGATCAAAAAATTCTCGATTCGTTAGCCGGCGACGACCGTCTGTTTCACCCTCCGCTGAATAGAAAAAAACGAGATCGATATCACTGGAGTAATTCAATTCGCAGCCACCCAGCTTACCCATCGCGATGACCGTTAATGTGGCAGGCTGGTTGTCCCGCCCAATCGGCTGTCCATGTTTTTCATTCAAAGAGCGTTGGGAGAAATTAAGCGTGGCCGTGCAAATGGCATCCGCTAGATAGGAAATTTGTTCCGTAACGGTTTCCAGCGTTTGATTTCCAACGATATCCCCAAAGGCGATCCGTAAGGTCTCACGATGTTTGAATCGCCGAATAATGGCCATGGCCGCTTTTTGGTCGCCAGAATCGAGCACGGACAAAACGCTGTCGAGTTCGTCGATCAACACCTCTCTGGAAACGGGCTGCCCAGCGGCCAAACGTAAGGCGTCGTAACTGGAAGGATCGCGAATCAGCTGGTCGGTCAAATACTGACTTGTTGAGAAAACTTTCAACAGGACCGGCATTGCCGTTGGATCTCGTTCGAACAGTGACGCTACGCTCAAAGGGCTTCGAGAGGCATGGAAAAAGCGATCTAGGTTATTGATCGCCATATCGGCATCGCTGAGAGTCGGCAGCTCGCTTTCGATCTGAGCTACCAGCGTTTGAAAGAGATCGATTGGCAGTCGCAGGCGGGCGATGTTTTCCAAGTTTTTGACCGCGCGCGAGCGCTCTCGAATCGTCTCGGATTCCAGTAGTCCAGCAGGCAAGAGATGGCTGATCGTGTCGTCGATATTTGGGCCTCAAGCGAAAGTTTTGACTCCCCAATGATAACAGACTGTGAAAGCTGTCGGACAAGCCCGAAATTCCCGTCCCAGCCTTGCCCCGAATTTCCATGTCAGAGAAGGCTTTTGGGGCCGCGGGCAGGTAGACATGCTGTAGGGAGTTTTCGGCAACCCAAGATTGAGCCGCTAGTCCTCGTCATCCGCCGTCGCGTCATTGGGAACAGTGAGTCCCAAAAGCTCTTGCATTTGTTCGCGGATTTCCGCGAATTTGACCGGCAAGGTTAGGACGCGGTGATGCGGTTTCAGGTCAAGTCGTTCAATGATCTCCGCATGCCTTTCCTTTTTAACGAGAATGAGACAGGCGACATCGCGACCCATCGGAAAAGTGACGAACTCGTTAAACGCTTCAATCGCTTCGAAACCCAAACCTGCGGTGCTGAAGATCATCAGGTTTGCCGGCAGCTCTTCCGCCGGGTCGAGATACCGAAAACGCTCCAAAGCTCGTTGCGGTGCACTGATGATCAGTGCTCGATAGCTGTATTTTTTTAATTTCTTTCGCAGCGTATCCTGAACCGCTGGGTTCGATTCCACCACCATGACGGTGTTCCCTTCGCCTTCAGTATTGCGATGGGTAATTTTCGCATAGGCACGGGCTTCCTCATCCGACATTTCTTCATCGTAACGCTTTGTGTCACCCTCCTTGATGGCAGCGATCACCCGCATGGTTGCTTCCATGGCAGCTTGTGGGGTTTGATAACGATCTTCGGGTTCGAGGGCCATCATCTTGTTGGTGAGGGTGATCACGCGATGCGGCAAGTCCTTACACAAGCTGGAGAGCGGTTTGATTTTTCGATAACGCTCCGAACTCATCCGCCGCATCCGCTCTCGCGTCTCAAACAAGGGCGGCTCTCCGCTGAGCATTTGATAGAGGTTGCAACCGACAAAGAAAATGTCACTGCGGCGATCGTTACGCTCCGCACCCGTCGTTTTTTCGAGCCCGGCGTAATCGACGGAGCGAGGGTTGTAGAAGCCATCCCTCTCCTGAATCTCATCCTCACCAGCTGCCAAACCAAAATCCGCCAACGACGCGCGACCCGTACTGGAAAGTAACACGTTCGATAATTTAATGTCCCGGTGCGTGACTTTCTGGGAAGCCGCATATGCCAAGCCCGCACAAACATCGCGCGTGATGTTCAACGTCGTCATTAATTTTATTTGGCCGTGGGCCTTTACAAATTCACGCAGGTTCTGGCCTTCGATGAAATCCATCACCATGTAAATACGGCCGCGATGCCCGGCAACTTCATGAATCGGAACAATATTGGGATGCCTTAACTTCATAACGGTTTGAGCTTCCCGCATGAATCGTTCGCGTGTGAGCATGTCGTCGGTGTAGCGGTTTCGCAACACCTTGACGGCCATCACGTCGCCGGTCTTGATGTTTACCGAGCGGTACACTCTGGCGAACGTACCTGCACCAACAAGGTAAAGGACTTTCCAATTTCCGTAGTAAAAGCCCTTTTTATGACCGTCGATAACTCGAGTCAGTTGCCAGTTGGTCAGCAATTCGCTCTGCAGCAAACGTGACTTAAAAGCATCCACATCGACATTGCGGCCGCCCATCCCGGAGAGCGCCTGATTCACCTGTTTGTTATCCAACAGCCGGCAGCTGAGAATGCGTTGAGATAAATCATCGGTTGTCAGCTCAGGCATTGTGAGATCCGAAAATTTCGGCAGTGATTTTTGTTTGAAGGCCAGCGAATGGAATATTAGCGATGTAGGGAGTGTACCCCGGAAGGCGTAATTCCCACCCTTCATTTTAAGTTGACAGGAAGGCTAATTCAACGAAATATTAGCGCTCCCAAGCGTTCAGGGAGATGGAAACGACGGATTTTTCTACCTTTATGTGCTATTCGCCCTGTGACTGCAGAGAACTGCGAACAACCCAACGTGATTCGCATTGGGGCGACACCTTCTCAATCGAGAGCCAGTCCGGCCCAGGCGTTCAAAAAAATCCGGATTTACGGTGTCTCATGCCGCAAATCCGGTTTTCTTCAACGTCGGAGGTGTTGAGCGAGTAAACGGTGTATGGGGTGACAAATTACCCGACAAACCGTCGGTCCAGCAAGGAATCCATGAAAACCAAGGAATCCTCGGGGTGGCCTAATCTTCCAAGGCTTTTTTATACAGGTCGCGTTCGCGACGAGTCGCGTCCAAATCAAACATGAGATATTTCATGTCTAGACGTAATTGGCCAAGTGCTTCTTGGACCAAGTTCAAAATACGGCGGCGGCGGCTCGTGAATTCCACGACGCGTTGGACGCATTTTTCCATGTCGACGCGGTACTCGGGCGGCAATTGAGCCACGCGTTTTTGTAATTCCGCGATTTCGGCAGGTAGTGTATCGGACTTGATTTTGATTCGATTGGTCGGCAGTGAGTTCATGCTTTTTTCTCCTAAGTTGTTAATCCTGATGTAAAGCACGGAGCGTGCCAGCGATTCCTTGCAACTGCCGCTTTTTGCTGTAAGTCGTTTGATTTCAGGTGTTTATATAATTTTGAACGTTTTTTTAAGACAGGGGAGATGATGCAGAATGCCTACATCAATCGATATGGATTGGTTTTCCACGTACTGATAAAACCCACGATGGTGCGTCGCGCCGTGAAATCCCCCTGTTTTTGGGGCCTTACCTGCCGGCAGCCCCGTTTTGTCTTCTAAACACCACATTGATGAGTCATGGGAACAATAATTACCAATTTCGGTCAAGCGGCAAGTTCCCGACCTCGATTTGGATCCTGCTCGCAGTTGCCTTGGCGGCTGTTAGCGGCCATTTTTTCCATTTGTTGTGGTCTAAACGCCCTCGCAGCGCAAGATTCTGAGTCTTGGGAATTAGCCGAGACAGATTGCCAATTTTCTGCCCGCACTTGGTCCATTAGCAACGTTCAGGACGAATTCCATTCCGAACCGGATAGCCAACGGATCCATTGCCATGCGACCTGGGGCACCAAGGCTTTCATAGCCAAGGATGTCAGACCGGCTTGGGTGATCAACGAGCTAAGACCGTTTTTGTGGGTCAAGGGCACGCGACCCAATATTCAGTTATATGCCCGGGTCGTATTACCACGCACGAATGATCCCATCGAAAATGGTCCCATGACGGTCTTGCTGCCCGGACCGGTTTACCTCAACGAGGGTAGTTGGCAGAAGTTGGATTTTTCCAACATGCGTCAATCCTTACCAGAATTACTGGAAGAGGCTGTATGGAAACTGCGGACGAAATATGAGCAGCCCGTTGATTCGGGCGAGGCTTACTTGGACAAGCTGGTATTAAACGTATATACGGGTCCTGGCACGAGCACAATTTGGGTTGATGATGTGGAAGTGGCCGGTGCTGTATCCGCACAATCATCCATCGAGGGTCAGGGGCAGAATCGGATTATTTACGATTCCGAGGTTCGTCCCGTGGGTTACCAAGAATTCGCCGGTCAGGCGAACTTGAGACCCGCTTTAGGCCGCGTCAATGGAACGATTCTCGAAGTCCGAGACCAACCGTTTTTTGTTCGCTCGATCCAACATAATGGGGAACCCTTCGAAGTAATAAGCGAATTGGGATTCAATACGGTCGAATTGAGACGGACTGCCACGATCCAAGAATTGCGCCATGCTGAGCGGTTGGATATGTGGATTATATGCCCGCCCCCTGAATCGGCCGGGCTCAAGGCCATTTCGGCAGAGTACGATCGGGTTCTGGCTTGGTCGCTTGGTCAAAATTTGGATTACACCGATCTGCAACGCATGGAATCTCGGACACGCGAAGTCCGTGAATCGGATTTTCGTGAAGGCCGCCCGACGGTTGCTTTTGCGAGTTCGGGTATGTTTGAAATGGCCCGAGTCGCTGACATCCTCAGCGTAGGATTTGAACCGATGGGTGGCAGCTTTGCCCTCAACCAATACAGTGAGTGGGTACAACAACGCGGCGAATTAGCTAAAAAGACAGTGCCCCTTTGGGCCTCGATACAAACAGAGGTATCCAATACTGTTAGCGTGCAGACGGCTGCTTTGGCGACGAGTGTCCCACCGATGCCGTTGGAAGCATCACAGATCAAATTCATGGCGTACGAGGCGATCGCTGGCGGTGCTCGAGGTCTACGCTTTTTGTCGCGGTCGCGATTAGACGCACAAAACCCGGTCGCCAATCTGCGCAGCTTGTCTTTGCGTTGGTTGAATGCTCATTTGCGACAATTGGAGCCATGGATCAGTGGCGGGGCGGTCGTCAGCAGCAGCCAACCGGGCAATCGGGGTGACCAATTAACGACACTGGCAACACCTAACGCGAAACTCATATTGGTTCAGCGAGGCTTGCAGCCGGAGCAAATGGTTGCGGGACGCACGCCGGTGTCAGATTTTCGTTTTACCGAGCGTTCATTAGGACCTTCGGAAGGGGCCTATCATCTTTCCGAGAGCGGCATGATCCCGTTGGATCAGGGTCGCACGGTAGCGGGTAACGAGCTCAAAATCCAAAATTGCGGCATGCTTGAGGCCGTTCTGGTGACCCAAGATCCCGCCGTGATCAGTCGCTTGGCTGATTCCTATTTATTAAATGGCAGTGAAACGCTGGCCCAAATGCATCTGGGCATTGCCCGCCAATGGATGACGATCGTTAGCTTGATCAACGAACAACTGACCCGTTTGGGGCAAAACAGTCCGACCGCGTCGGGGTCAATTAATGAGGCTAATAACGCGTTGCAGCAAGCCCAGTCACTCGTCAATAACGGAAGTGCCATGACGGCTAACCGTTTAATGTTCGTGGCCGATCAAAAGTTGGCGGCCGCTCAAAGGGATATTCTATCCACTGCACGCAGCCCGTTTGCATCCCAGACTTCCAGTCCACTGCTCACCCACATCTCTTTGGTGCCGACCCATTTTGAGTTGGTCAGACGAATCAACCCACAAGGTTGGGAGGCCAATGGATTGGCGGGTGGTGATTTTGAAAATCTCGAGCATATGACGCGAAATAATTGGGAGAACCATCGCACAAATGATGACACCCAACGAACCCATGTGGAGCTGACGACAGAAGCGGCTGTCCGCGGCAAGCATTCGTTGCAAATGAGCGTCCGTTCGGTTGAGGGTGACCCGGGCGGATTACTGATTGACCGAACACCGTTGTGGATTAAATCATCTCCTGTTCCCGTCAAAGGAGGCCAGCTGGTTCGGATTCACGGTTGGATCAAAATTGATCGTCCGATTACAGGCTCGTTGGATGGCCTGATGGTGATTGACTCAATCGGTGGGCCTCAAATGGCAGAACGTCTGCTCCTTACTCAAGGCTGGCAGGAATTCACGATCTATCGCTGTCCCGCGCAGAACACCGATGTTCGCATTACGTTTGCCTTGACGGGTTACGGAGTTGTGGAAATCGATGAGGTTGATGTTCGCGTCATCGATCTCAACTCCGAGTTAAGGCAGGCGCGCAGCAATTGACGCATGCCTCTGGCAGGAATTTGAGAGTCAGGGCTTTGCTACACCCGGGTGCGAATCACAAGTGGTTCGCGATCAAACGGCGTTAGCTTTTGGCGTAACGCTTTTTGGGTGGTGATAACATGCCCATGCCTTCACCGCTGGATTTGGCGTAACGCTCTTTGGAGCCATCATCCAAGTAACGAATGCCAATCCGTGTGGGTTCGTTGGTGCGTGGGCAAAGGGCCATAACGTTAGAAACGTGCAGCGGCATTTCTTTGTGCAAGCGACCCCCTTGAGGGTTGCGCTGGCTAGGCTTCACGTGTTTAAAGACTTTGTTTGCGCCTTCGACCAAAATGCGATTTTTTTCGTGATCGACGGAAACGACTTTGCCAATGTGGCCTTTGTCTACGCCACGGATCACTTTGACCATATCGCCAGATTTAATTTTCATGGAATTGCCTTCGCCTGAGACGGCGGAATGAAAAAGCAGGAAACGGACTGAAATACGAACTTCGAATAGTCCTCGAACAGCCCGCTTTTGTCAAGACTTAAAGGCGGATTGGCTATTTGTTCGAGTTTAACGTTTGCACCATCTGGCGAATAAGATCTGGGGAGCTTTGGCGGAAATACTCAGGTTTTTCTGGCTTGGAAGCGTAAAAATCCACGTTTCCTCCCCCTGCGTAGGAGGCGTCTTCACGCCCTTGCCCGAGTCCGGCGTGAATTTGTGCGACGCCGGTAGCGGCCACCAATTGGGTCACGTGATCCTCACGAATCCCCCCAGCCGCCAGGATTTGTATGCGTCCCCTGGATTGCTCGACAAGCGAAGCGATAACCTGCCGACCTTGCCATGCGGTGGCTTGACCGCCACTGGTCATCAAGCGATGGACACCACAATCGACCAAAGTCTCCAAGGCTTCCTGCATATTGGGCACTAAGTCAAAGGCGCGATGGAAAACGATTTCCTGAGTCGGAGCCATTTCTCGAATCACGGCAAGGCATCGGGCCCGGTCGATTTTCCCCTGCTCCGTGAGTACACCAAAAGCGATTCCCGTGACACCAGATTGCGCTAACCAAGCGACGTCTTTCAACAGCGTTTCAAATTCTGAAGCGGAATAACAAAACCCGGACTCGCGTGGGCGTGCCATCGCAATGACGGGAAGTTTGGTTTGTTGCAATGCAAGTTCAACCATACCGCAGGTTGGCGTCAAACCACCTAAACCCAAGGCTGTATTTAATTCGACGCGGTTGGCTCCGGCGGACTCAGCAGTCAGAACATCCTCCACCGAAGCGGTGCAAATTTCCAAGTACGTTTTTTGAGAATCCATTCGCCCAGCCGAGGTTAAAAAAAAGCCGCATTCGAGAATGCGGCTATGATCATCTGGTCAGTAATGGGATGCAATAGGAACCATGCACTGGCTCAAGAGCTCGCCCGCAAAAATTAATCTTATTGCGAGGAGGTAGTGAACGGTGAGTTAGCGGGAGGTACGACCACGGGAGGGGTAATCACCTGATTGTTATTGTTTTCGCTGTTGATCAGTTCCGTCAAAAGCCAAGCCGCAATTCCCGCCTCCAGCAGGCCCCCAAATCCACCCATGCCCATGCCACCACCGCCCATGCCGCCACCACCCGAACCTGAACCGAAAGAATTCGGGTCCATTGGGATCACGTTTTGAGCCAAGCCATCATCGTTACCTAGGCTATTAATTTCCCGTCGTAAAAATGGAATATCCTCGGGCGGACTAAGTGCGACCGACAAGCCGCTCCCCATTTTGGCTGTCTTGGCAGAAGCCTCCTGGAATACTCCAGATCCCTCGCTAGACGCATTAGACGCGTTCGCTGCGATGGCTTGGAAGCTGAGTGCGGCAAAGCCATCTTCGCCCGCTGCGGCAAAACCATACACACCCGGTTCGACATCGTTGAACGCAAAATTTCCGTCATTGTCAGCACTGACTTGCGCCATGATCTCATCGTCTCGTAACAGGTACACGCTCATTTCTCTCAAGCGGACCGGTACGTCTTGGCTTGAGGTCAGTGGAGCAATTCGGCCGACGAGGGTGCTATCGTCTTGCAAGCTAACTTGAAAACCACCTGCGACCACGGAATCTTCCACGTTGATTTTTGCGTTCCCGCCGATGCCCGAACCGCCAAGTCCTACGTCAGCAGGAATTTGATTGATGATTTCTTTCAAGGCATTGTGAGTCGGTGGAATGACCGCCGCTTTGATATCCGTTGGTTGATCTTGCACCAGACGATAGCGAATCAATTGTTTTTGGTTGGACGGGTTGCCGTTAGCGGCGTCCTGTAGATTGGGCATTTCAAATTCTTCACCCGCTTCGGAAGCCGTGTCGATGACCTGAATACCGTATGCCAAAAATCCTTCGTTACCGGAAATACAAAGCGTGTAGCTTCCGGGGATTAAAGCGTCCGTGGAAAAATTACCGTTCGCGTCTGTCAGGCTGCTACTGATTTCGTTGCTTCGCTGAACCAACTTAACCCGCAAACCCGGAACAGGAATGGTCATTCCGGATCCTTCTTCGATGGCGGTCACGGTACCTATCAATCGATTTTGGCCGTCCAACTCGACGTATTGAGCGCCCAGTGTTTCGTCCATGGCGTCGTCTTGCCAAGCCTTCGAACTTTCCAATATCAATGATGGGCTGGAACCGGACCCGCTTGTGAGAGCGAGCAGATTATCCGCGCACAAAACAGCGACTGCAGCCAGTGGAAGCGCAGTTGCCAAAAGTGATGTTTTGAACCAGTTCGAAGAGGAGAAGGATTTACTCATAGCATTTCGCTGTGGAAAAAGTGTTTTGGGGTCGCTTCCTGCGTCCAACAAAATGTCCATATCCAGTAGATGGCTCTCATTTCAGCCGCTCCTTTTATAATAACCGAAAAATGTGGGGGTTTTCGTCTTATCGCTGCCTGAAAAAACAAAAATTCGGCAAATTCGGAGTTTGGGGGGGCTTTTTACGCAGCAAACAAAATCTATCCTTGGCAACGCAAATTTTGGGCGCTGACCCGATGAAGAAATCGACCGCCAAATCCAACCGAAAGGCGACTCCTTCCAGCACTGAGCCATCTTCCTGACCGAATGTTAGGAATATCACTCGCTGTCGGATTCCAGCGGCGGATAAGTCCGTGCGACACGAAAGCCTAGACGAATTGAGAAATTCAGAGGTTGTCCGCTTTCGCGCCGGAACAAGGTGATATCTCTTGTCTCCTCGGCCGAACTCTGGCCGCGAATTTCGCGAGGTTGCCGCTCTGCCTTGTTTTGTTCATTCGATTGGAAATTATTGTGACACCATTCGGATACATTTCCATGAACGTCGAATAAACCGTGTCGATTGGGTTTGAGTTGCCCAACAGGCTGACGCATGTTGTGGGAGTTATTTACGGACCACCCGTAAGCTTCAAAGAGATCGATGTTGTCACCAAAGCAATAGCGATGGACGGCATCGTTACGAGACGCGTACTCCCACTCTTCTGCCGAGGGTAAGCGGTAACCCTGATATTGCAGAGCGTTTTCTTTTCTTCGCGACGTCTGATTTTTTGTACCCACGGTGTCATAAACGACATAGACATTTTCTGCTTGGGGAATTCCCGCAAGCTGATTCAGGGCATTGCAGAATAGCGTCGCTTCATCCCAGCTGACCGATGTCACCGGTGCGGTTTCAGCTGCCTGGTCATGCGCTTCCGAAGTGAGTCGATTTTTTTGGGTGCGCAAAATCTTCTTCGACTTTTCAAGGACTGCAGCAGCTTTTTCACCACTCATCGACTCGGCTTGTTTGGCTAACGCTTTGGCCAGCAAAGTCTCGATCTTGGCGTACGCCTGACGAGTCGTTTCGTGGGTCGCGACACCGAATCGGTGATTGATTACCGCCTGTTGGTCGGACATGCTTTTTGCTTTTGGGAATGCATACTCGTCATTCGGTCCGTAATGAAATTCGATCGCATCAAACACCGCAAAACAAATTCCTGTGGTGTCTTCATGCCATGAATAACCTGGCTTGGGCTGCTTGCTTTGAATGGACTTAAGACAGTCTGCCAAGTCCGCCTGAAAACCCCACCGCTGCAACAGCCAGCGGCAAGCGGAATGGACTGAGGTTTCCGGATGATGAGTGAAAAGGCTTAGCAGGTCTGTTTTCAATGCTGCTCGTGCGGTGGCCGATAATTGCCGCTCGTTGTAGCTACCAAGCGCCAGAATCGTATTAGCGCTAAAGGGTTCACGGGGTAGCCCGGTTTGACCCTCCACCGGATTTCGATAGGCCTTGGCGATGGCTTGAATCGGCCGTGTTAACCGGTGAAAATCGACACCTGCGGGCCCACAGAAATTGACGAGGTAACTTTCAATTTCGATGGATGCTGTGGGATTATCGGTCACCTTCGAAAAAACATTTTTTGTTTCCTCGTTAGAATCAGATGCCTGACACAGCATTTGCATGAAACGAAGATTGGCGAGTACGGCCGGATCTTCGGTAGGTGTTTTTTCCGGATCGGCAAGCGAGGCGATGCGGTCTGCTTGGTGTTGAGCCAGCGCTGGTTTGAATAAGCGAATTTGGGCAGGGTTCGCCTGCCTCCCAAGAGCAACCAGAAACGGCAGGTCGTTGCCGTACAGCGAGGCAACAACTTGGGCGCTGCGTTGTTGCACGCTGGAATCTTGGGAGCAGAAAAGTTGGCTGAGAGTTTCTTTGAAGCCGTTGGCAACCGGGCTTAATAATTGACACCAAATCAGTACTTGATCGGCACGTTCTTCCGCCAGCAGATGTTCGATTACCGGACCGGCGACTTTTTCCCAAGCGGGATTTTCGGGATCGCTGTGAGCTAACAGAGCGCAGGCGGACACTTGAACCATCGGACGCGTGAGCGGGTCCAAGGCGATGGTCCAAAGATCGGTATTGGCCAGCGAGAGGTCATCACCCGCAATGTTTAGCAGCACCTTGTGGTATTGAGGGCTTCCGTTTTTAACGTATGCCGCCAGGTCACGCACGGCCTCCGCGTCCGTCGCACCCGCACGGGCTTCCAATCGATAAAGTGCTAACTTAAACGGGAACTGCTGAGCACGGTCGGCAGGGATTTTGGCAAGTCGCTCTCGAACGTGGGCAGCCGATTCGGAATCGAGAGATTCTAAATTTTCGATAAGCGTCGGCAAAGCTGCAGGAGCTGCCGATTCCAAAGAATTAAGATGGGTTTGAGCGAGCTCTTTTTGTTTTCGCAGGATCTGGTTTTTTTGAGCTTCGGCAAAGACGGAAAAGACCAGTGAGCCAGCCGTGATGAGCACCAGACAAGCAGCGAGCACGCCCAATAAACTGGCGAGGGTCGGATTTCTTTTTGACCACAACCAGGTGCGTTCCGCAGGTCCGACTCGCCGCGCCGTAATTGGACGTCCTGCCAACCAGTTGCGTAAATCTTCCGCGACCGCCTTGCAGGATTGGTAGCGGCGCTGCTTTTCCTTTTCCAGACACTTGAGGGTGATCGTTTCTAAATCTCGTGGGATCTCGGGATCGATCACACAGGGCCGCTTCGGATCCTCGCTGCGAATGCGCTGGAATAGCTCAACATATTTGCCGCTAAAGGGTCGGTGGCCGACCAGCAATTCGTACAACATGACGCCCACTGCCCATTGGTCCGCGCGGCCATCCGCTTGGTTGGCAAACCCCTCGCAAACCTCCGGGCTCATGTAGGCTGGCGTCCCCATCACGGAGCCATCTACGGTTTGTAGCATGTCGGGCTGTTCCAGTTTGGCACACCCAAAATCCGCAATATGGGGTAGCCCATTTCGTCGGTCGACCATCACATTGGCGGGCTTGATATCTCGGTGGACAATGCCCAAGGAATGCGCGTAATCGAGTGCATCGGCAATTTGAGCGATTAACTCGACGCGAGTCTCCAGATCGGAATTCGCCTGCGCCCAATGATTGAATGTTTGGCCATCAATAAATTCGTAGATAATATAAGGGTCACCATTGAGCTCACCAAACTCGTAAACGGGGACGATGTGGGGGTGCCTCAATTGACCGGCGGCGCGGGCTTCCGCGACGAATCTATCGATTTTACCGGATGACTTTCCCGCACTACTCTTCTGGAATTTAATGGCAACCAGTCGATCGAGTTTCAGATCCCGGCATTTAAGAACAACGCCAAAGGCACCTTCTCCCAACCGATCCAACGTCTCGTAACCGCTGATCTGTTGAGCCCAACGGGCTTTGTTGGCGTCAGTCGACGCGTGGGCAGCAGGCGAAGGTGGGGCCAGGTTCTCCTTCTCAAGCTCCCGAGCTGCTGCGGCCTGCCGTCGCGACGTCGCTGAGGATGGTGGTAATGTCTTGTCAGCCTCTTCGCTCTGATGCACCAAAGAATCCGCTCTTGTGGCTGCCTCATCAGGAATCGTACCCGCATCGATCGTAGGAGGCGGCTCGTCGGCACCCCCCGGAGCATCCTCAGGGGACCTTTGCTTGGCCAAGTTTTTTTGATGGTCAGGTGGTTTTGGCATGACCCTCACTGAACAAAAAGGAGACGATTAAGGCTGGCCCATGGGGTGCCTTGGCGAGGGTTTACGGATCCTCTTGGCAATAAGAAAGGGCTAACAAGACATAGCCGGTGACCAAATTGGGATCACCCTCCATCCAGCGATCTGATGCTTGGTTGGTGAAGGAACCGTCGGCCGCTTGTCGATTGGCCAATTCGGCAAGCAGTTCTTTTCGCCAGTTATGCTTTACCCCTTCGGCATCCACAAACGTGTCTTGGCCCACCGCATCCAAGGCTTTTGCAAAAAGATGGTAATAATAATAGAGACCCTCGGGGCCCATGCCCGGGTTGTTTTTTAAGTTGTAATGCATGCGGATCCAGTCGATAGCCGCTTGCACGCGAATGTCATCCTGATCGACACCGGCGTACAACATGCTCTTGAGCCCCGCATAAGTCATCGAGCCATAACTGCGGAGACCACCTCCGACCGACGCGGTCTCTACCTTGGTTTCGCCGCCACCGGAAGGTGTGTAAATAAACCCACCTACCGAATCTTTGTCGGCTTTGCCCGCAAAAGGCAGCTTGTTGTGTTCCGACTCGAGGTTTTGGGAACGCGATACAAATTTTAGTACGCGTTGCATTTCAACACTATTAGGATCCACACCGGCTGCTACCAAGGCGTCGATGGCATAGGAAGTGTTCGACAAATCCGGCCGCGCATGTTTTCCATATCCAAAGCCACCGAAACGATCGTCGGATTCTTTGACTTGGCGACCCTCAGCCCATTGCGTGCCTTGGGTGTAGCCCGCCGCTTTTTGGATCAGTTCATCGAAGCGACCATCCGCATTGGCCTCAGCAAAGCATAAGATAGCCAAGCAGGTTTCGTAATTTTTATAGATCGAGTCCGGTTTATAGATGCCGCCATCGGGCTGAATAAACGTCTTCAGGTATTCCAAAGATTTGGCGATGTCCGCATCATCCACTTTCTCGCCGTGTTTCAACATGGCTGTGGTAACCAAGGCCGTGACGGCAGGACCAGCGAATTCGCTGTAAGATCCATTTTCGGGGTTCTGGCCGGTCGATTTAAGGAAGGCAATTGCTTTTTGAGCCACGGTTTTAACTTTGGAAGTCGCGTCCGGGGTTTGCGCGAAGGCTGCCTGGAGCGGTAATAGGACAGTAAACAGGGCAATCGACAGCTTTGCCAAAGGAGCCTTCATCATCATTTCCTTTTGGGTTGGGTGCGGGCGTCCCCATTTCGGGAGCTCGACTTTATCTTGTCAGGCAATCACTGACAAAAGTATTGAGATCGCCATTGTATACCTGTCTGCCCGATGAGCTACAGTCAAAAAGAAAGCCCGGCCGTATTGGCCGGGCTTTGATGGGTTGAATTTCGCTTATCCAGTCTTATTGACCGGTTTTCCACGATCGGCTCTCCGCGGGCTTTTGGGCCTGTCTCGCCGCGACACGTTGGTTGGCGAACGGTACCAGTTGCTGAGCCCAACGAATTTGATCGAGGGTGAAAAAGCGTTCGTAATATCCGTTGCTAAACTCTTTGCGGTTGTGATTCGCAAGGAAGTCCCAACTCAGCCCGTCCATACGGTGCCAAGCCGCAGCCTGTGCGATTTGCTGTGTGACCTCATCATTTGCCACCATGCGAATCATTTCGAGTACGGATTCGTCTTTGACGTATTCACGAGCGGGCTTGATTTCGTATTTCATACTGGGGCGAGGATCCGTTTTATTGAATTCTAGGCAAACCGTCGTGACGGTAAGCTTGGCGCGTTTTCCAGGTGGGATGTTAAAGAATCCGCCACCGCCACCGCCACCGCCTCTGCCGCCGCCGCCCATGCCGCCACCACCCAAGCCTTGAGCTAGGATCGGTACACCGACAAAGGCTTCGGGCATGCCAACGGCAAGAGGCTCATCAGAGTTGTTCGTTACAAAGATATTTGCCTGTGTGGCATCTTTGGGAATGAGTTCCACCTTGATGGTGCCCTCTTTCTTCGCCGCAAACATCTCCACCGGTGCGTAGCCTTCCACCGGAGTCATGGCTTTGATTACGCGAGTAGGTTGCTTCTTTTTACTCTGGCTGGCGTCCTTGTCTTGGGCCAGCAAAGAAGTTGCTGGAACACAAAACGTGGCCATCATGGCGATTGCCAAAAATGTTTTGCCTATTTGAGTCGACCAATCGGATTTCATCTAATCTCTCCTCGGATATCGACACACCCTGCCTGTGTCAGACTTTGTGCACACCAGCAACCCTATGCGACCTGCGTGCCATTAATTCAATTTTTATGTCCGGATCGGACAGATTGCGAGAAAACTGTTCTGCGACCTGAAGACCTCTCATTAAAGACTAGTCGGGATTTAGGCACTTTCCAAGCAAAAAATACCCAAGATTGCCTGTCGTAACCCCGAAAAAACAGGCATGACCGGTTTAGTCGGTGTACCTATTTCGACCGTGTCTCAAAACGGCCCAGTTTGCAGCATTTTGCTGCATGAAAAGGGCGCACCGAAATTTGTTTTTTAGGCCCAACGGAGCTTTCTACCCTCGGTTATGGCAGTCGTTGACCCCAGTAATTTGCATCGAAATGACGATTAAGACCATTTAGCAGGGTTTTAGGGATCAGCCTGAGCCGACCGATGACCGTCAGAAAACCGAGCCTTTTCCGGTGGCACGCCCTGCCCGTCACAAAAAATGCTCCAGACCACCGGGCTGGAGCATTTTGGATTTTTCCGTAGAAAGCCGGATCTGGGATCTCCCATCACCAAGCTCAGCTAACACTTAGATAAGTGTGGCGATGACCAAAGCCACGACACTCATCAGTTTCAGCAAGATATTCAAGGAAGGCCCGGAAGTATCTTTGAATGGATCGCCGACGGTGTCACCAACGACAGCTGCTTTGTGGGCTTCTGATCCTTTGGCGAGCTTGGTGCCGTTCACCTCAAAGCCTTCTTCGATCATCTTTTTGGCATTGTCCCAAGCTCCACCCGCGTTGGATTGGAAGAGTGCCATCAGCACGCCACTGACGGTCACACCAGCCAGCAAGCCACCCAACATCAAGGCGTTGGTATTGCCTTCGAGGCCAAAGTACTTGGGTAGGAATCCGAAGCCAACAGGTACCAGGACGGCGATTAAACCCGGAATGATCATTTCCCGAATGGAAGCTCGGGTTGAGATAGCAACGCATTTACCGTACTCGGCTTTTCCGTCGGCTGCTTCAAAGGTGATCTGATCTTCTTTGGACCAATCCTCAAATTCCTTATCGCCGTTTTTGTTCATGACATCCAGAGCCTTCTTCAGTTCGGGAATATCACGGAACTGTCGTCGGACTTCCTCAATCATTGCCATCGCTGCTCGCCCCACGGCGTTCATGGAAAGTGCAGAGAAAAGGAAGGGCAACATGCCACCAATAAACAGCGAGGCCATCACGTAGGGATTGGTTAGGTCAATACCTTCGATCGGTGTGGCTAAGTGAGTGGCGTTGTAGGAGGTAATGAAAGCGGCAAAAAGAGCCAAAGCGGTTAGGGCTGCTGAACCAATGGCAAAGCCTTTTCCAATGGCCGCCGTGGTGTTCCCAACGGCATCCAGTTTATCGGTTCGGTTGCGTACTTCGCGGGGCAATTCCGCCATCTCGGCGATGCCACCTGCGTTATCCGAAATCGGCCCGTAAGCATCAACTGCCAATTGGATACCCGTGTTGGAAAGCATGCCGACTGCCGCAATCGCGATCCCATAAAGACCAGCGAATGAATAGGCTCCGATGATGGCCGCGGCGATGATAATGATTGGAATCGTGGTTGACATCATGCCGACGCCCAACCCGGCAATAATATTGGTGGCCGATCCGGTTACCGATTGTCGCACGATCGACTTGACCGGCGGGGTACCCGTTCCGGTGTAGAATTCAGTGACCTTGCCAATCGCGAGTCCGGCACCCAGGCCAAAGAGGATTGCGAAAAAGACACCATCGGAGGTGTAATCGAAACCATCAAAAGTCCAACCGTTTGCAGGCAACATGAATTTAATGATCAAGTAAGTCAAAGCCAACAAAATGCCAGCCGAACCAAATTCGCCTAAATTGAGTGCATGGTGAGGGTTTCCGCCTTCTTTGACCTTCACCATAAAGGTTCCGATGATGGATGTGACGATGCCTGCACCGGCTAAAACCAGGGGCAACAAAACCGCGGACAGGCCATCAAAGCTGTCCATCGGCTCGGATCCTGCGTTGAAGGTTGTGTAAAAAGCAGCTCCGAGCACCATCGTGCCGATGATCGATCCGACGTATGACTCGAAAAGGTCGGCTCCCATACCGGCGACATCGCCGACATTGTCCCCGACATTATCGGCGATCGTGGCTGGGTTGAGTGGGTGATCTTCAGGAATACCCGCTTCGACTTTTCCGACCAGGTCGGCACCGACGTCGGCGGCCTTGGTGTAAATACCGCCTCCCACGCGAGCGAATAATGCAATGGAGGAAGCACCAAAAGAAAAGCCAGTCAATACGGTAATGACCCGGGTAACACTTTCCACATCACCCAGTCCGAACATGGTGGCGTAAACAATAAACAGAATACTCAATCCTAAAACACCCAGACCCACGACACCCATGCCCATCACGCTGCCACCGGCAAAGGCGACCTCTAAGGCTTTACCTAAACCGTCTCGGGCGGCATTGGTGGTTCTTACATTGGCTTTGGTGGCGACCCGCATGCCGATGAAACCAGCCGCTGCGGAACAAAAAGCACCTAGCACAAACGATAAGGCTAACAGGGGTGACGAGGCGTCGCCTTGCGTGGAGCCGGCATAACCCAGCAGTGCTGCCACGGCTACAACAAATACAAACAACACGCTGTATTCGGCTTTCAAGAAAGACATGGCACCGTCGGTAATATTTTTGGCGATCCGCGCCATGCGTTCCGTGCCCACCTCTTGCTGAGAAACCCAAGAAGATTTCCAAAACGTGTAACCTAAGCCAGCGATGCCAAAAAGAGGTATCACGTAGGCGATCAGGGGTACGCCGCCCTTGGAACTGTCGCTGGTCGCCGGCGCGGCGGCCTCAGGGCTTGCAGCGGTTTCAGGGCTTGCAGCGGTTTCACCAGCAGGCTCCTGAAAGGCTTGTAATTCAAAGCTCGGGGCAAGTGCAATGACTCCGAACGAGATACAAAAAATAGCGACGAACATCCATCCATATGGTTGGCTTGCGAAAGATGAGCGACGACTTAAAAGTGCGGACATTTCTTTGCCTTTGACTGGTAGCAAAATGATAGGGTTGGTGGTGTCACCAATTGTCTAAAGAGTCGTGGAATCGTGAAATACCAATTTGATCGCCGCTCGGCCATGCGGTGGCGCAATGGGACCGCGGAATTTTTTGCCGGGGGTTCCGGACTTGAGACAGGCACCCATACCGGTGTGTCTTACCGCAGTCACTAACCATTGGACCCAGAGAGAAGTGCGGTCCAAAAGGTGTTTTCGAGTTCGTTCGAACAAACTAATTCTTCGCGAAGTTGGGAGTCTAACTCGCCCTAATCCACGCTGTCAATAAGACTTACACACCGTCAAACAACTTCATCCGAAAAAGCAAATTGAGGGTATGTTTAGTGGGCCGGCAAGGAACGATGCCATGGCTGAAATAGATCGTTGGCAGGCGGTGGTTGGGACCTCCGATTTTGCTCCACTGAGGATTCCTTGAGTTGCCGGACA
This sequence comes from uncultured Pirellulaceae bacterium, assembly GCA_905480235.1. Classification (GTDB taxonomy): domain Bacteria; phylum Planctomycetota; class Planctomycetia; order Pirellulales; family Pirellulaceae; genus CAJQPP01. The sequence continues at coordinate 13,850 of CAJQPP010000042.1, read as the reverse complement.
TGCCACCCGGTCAGTGCGTCCCAAGTGGCCATTCAGGGTGCTGGGCGAGCGCTTGGCCGGTAGAGCCAAAGCGAAAATTTGGCACATCAAAGGGGCTCCGCAACCGGCAATGGAGGAATAGCCCGCACTGTGGTGCTGGAGTTCAGAGTAAACGGCCACCCTGCTCAGGGGACGCATTTTCCCTTTTCGACAAATCTTATAGAATTTCGAACCATCGAATACAAATCAAACTTGGTCATCTGATAGTCCAGAGTGTTGGGGTTGCCATCGCTCTTTGACTCGCACGGGAGAAACTTCATGCATTGGTTAACACGCTCGGTCGTTATTATGGGATTGGCCTTTGGCTGCCTGGGGATCCAGCCCGTTTCGGCTCAAGAGGGCGAACCTCTGTTAGACCAGGCGATTGAGAAAAAGCTGGAGGCAAAGACGCCACGCGATTTTGACAAAGTCGCTGATCTGTGCGAGGACGCCATCGAAAAAGGCCTTTCCGACGAATCGTTAAAGACAGCTGAGGGCTTGTGGGCAAGTGCCAATTACAAGCATGCCCAGCTTTTAGCAGAAAGAATTTTCCGCTCTCCTCCCGATCCCCGTTGGAAATTCTTGCGGCAACAAGCCCTCGAAAGATTGGAAAAGAATACGGAATTGCAGGCCGATGATTCCAAGGCTTGGCTAATGATCGCCAAAATGCAGTTGCTGGACGGAGGTGATAAAGAGGCGGCCAGTGAAGCGGTCACCAAAGCTCTGGAAAATAGCGGCGACGACTTGGGGCAAAAAGCTGAAACTTTGATTTTGCGATCCCAAACGGGCGAAGACAAAGATCAGCAATGGAATGACATTAATCAAGCTCTCGAGGTTGATCCCGCCAATCAAATGGGTTTGCGAGTACGCGGCCAGATGAATGTCGCCGACAAAAAATTTGATGCAGCGATTGCGGATTTCGCCAAGTTGGCCACCGAGCGTAATAACCAACCCGTTGAACTGTTGCTGCTGGCCAAAGGCCTACGAGCCGAAAAGGAAGATGAAGCGGCTTTGAAGGCAGTCAGTAAAGCCATTGAAATCAATCAAGATTTACCCTCGGCCTACAGCTTGAGAGCCGCCTTGTACCTGGCGATGGAGAAGGATGAAGAAGCGTTGGCCGACGTCTCGCGGGCCATTGAATTGAACCCCAAAGATTTGGAAGGACTGCGCACTCGAGCGCGGGTTTATTACCAAAAGAAAAAATACAAAGACGCTCTCAAAGATGTGGAGAAAATCATCACGTTTCAAGAAGGTGATGTCGATGCGATGTTCCTTCGCAGCTTGATCTACGCCGGCATGGAGGATTATGACGCTGCTATCGAGGAAATGGAGTTCTTGGTGCAAGAGATTCCCGGTGAGCCAATGTTGCGTAGCACCCTGGCCAGCCTTTATGTCAGTGCCAAAATGCACGCCAAAGCAATTGAGATCTACGACGATATTCTGAAAAATGATCCCGAAGATGAACGCGCGTTGACCGGTCGAGGTGACGCTAAATTGAATTCGGGAAATCATGCCGCGGCAGTGGCTGATTATGAAGCGGCGTTGGAAATAAACGACGAAGATGATCACATCCTGAATAACTTGGCTTGGGTATTAAGCACTTCACCCGAGGATGATGTGCGGGATGGCAAGCGAGCTTTGGAACTGGCACTCCAGGCGGCAGAGGTCACCGATTACAAAACAGCCCACGTGCTTAGCACGCTGGCGGCAGCTTATGCCGAATCGGGTGATTTCGAAAATGCGGTGAAATGGTCGGAGAAATCGATCGAATTGGCAGACGAAGGCCGCCAAAAAGAGGATCTCATGGAGGAATTGGAAACCCTCAAAGCGGGCCAGCCCATTCGCGAAAATGAGGCCGAAGATGACAAAGAATCCGATGACAAAGAATCCGATGAAAAAGAATCCGCCAGTGATGACGGTTAATAATAGCATGCTCTCCAGGCATCGCTTTTAACGGGCGTCGCCGAGAGACACCGCACGTAAGGACCCTCATGACACCCGACCGCCAAGCTAGTTTTGAGCTGATGTGTGATTACACCGCCAGCGACAGTTTGCGACGGCATATGCTGGCTGTGGAAACAGCCATGCAGGCCTATGCGAAAAAACTCGGAGAAGATGAGGCGAAATGGGCTGTCGTTGGCTTGCTCCACGATTTCGATTATGAAAAGTGGCCCGAACCGCCCGACCATCCCCTGCAGGGTTGCAAGATCCTGAAAGAAAAGGGTTACCCGGATGATGTCATTCATGCCATTCAGTCACACGTGGAGCAAACCGGTGTGCCGCGCGTTTCCCTGATGGATAAAGCCCTGTTTGCTTGTGATGAACTTTGCGGTTTCACTATAGCGGTAGCGTATGTACGCCCAACGGGTATGGAGGGCATGCAGGCAAAGAGTGTGCGCAAGAAAATGAAACAGAAGAGTTTTGCGGCAAGCGTCAGTCGGGAAGATATCGTGCAAGGCGCCGAGGATTTCGGGGTGGAGCTAAACGAACATATTGATTTTGTTATTCAGGCCCTGCAGGCAGACGCGACAGCATTAAAAATTGAAGACTCCTAACCAGGGTTGGGAACTCGTCAGAAAACAAAATACGTTTGCTGAACTCCATCAAATACTAGAACTTCACAAAAAGCCCTTTTCCGGGAGACTGCTCTCCCTCGTGAGGGATTGAAAACATCGGAGACATCTCATGACAACGGCATTAAATGAATCACAGGTGCAAGAACATCTGGGTCAACTAGAAGGTTGGCACCTGACGCATGACGGAGCACGAATTCGAAAAAATTGGGGTGTCAGCAATTTCCTCGCTGGCTTGGACTTTTTTGGTCGAGTTGCGGAAGTGGCGGAAGACTTGCAGCATCATCCGGACTTGCACCTCGAGAATTACAAGGACGCGTGGATCGAAATTTGGACGCATACGGTGGGTGGATTAACCGTCGCAGACTTCACGCTTGCTTCGCGAATCGATGAAATGGCGGGATACATCGAGACTTGAAATCCACGCCGCCATTGAGACACCCTGGGACCATACCGTTGCTCGGAAAGGGGTGAACTCTCTCCCGATGACCGGAATTGCGGGCTACAAAAATGACGTCAAAGGTACCACACGCCGTCGTCGTTTTGAGACAGGTGGGTGTTTGCAAGGACAACGATTCGGCAAGCTCTACCGAGGAAATAGGACTCCAGCGAAGTTTAGCGGGCACGGCATTCGATGTGCATCTGTTGGGGTGAGATGCGCTGCTAAAGGAAAGCAGCGTTCAACCTCATCGTGGCCAAGTATGGCCACACAACTTTTCTTTGGAGTGGATTCAATGAAGAAAGCGTCTTCTTTTCGAGCATTGCGCACGGTCACGTTTGCAGTTGCTGCCCTGGCAGTCACGATATTCATGACCCAGCAAGCGGAAGCTCAGTTTTACGGCGGTGGCTATGGCTACGGCGGTGGTTATCGTCACGCTCCCGGCGGTTATTACGGCGGCAGCGGGTTTCGTTTGAGTGTTGGTTACGGCGGTATCAATGTTGGTCGGCAATATAACTACCGCCCAAATTATTATCACCACGGCCGCTCGCATCGCGATTGGAATTATCGCCCCGTATATTACGGGCAACCACGATATGGTCATCGGCATCATCACCATGGCTACCCAAGATATCGCTGTCGATAATTCCCAGACGGTCCCCCGGTCGAGTCAATTTTTAATCTCTCAACGCCCTCGTTTTTCGAGGGCTTTCTTTGTCGCGAAAAACACATCGCTGCGAGCAGGACAGGAATCGTCCCGGTCACTATTTTTGTTTACCAACGATTGCCAGTTTGGTGGCATCGGGGCTCACGGAGACACGAGTCACGTCGCTTAAACCGTGTTGCTTAAGATCCGCAATCGTCTGCCACTCTTGGCTTTTGGGTGACCACCACATCAGCGTGTCATTTTCCACGCGGATGATTTTACCACCGGGCGTCCAGCCGTAATTTGGATTGCTGCCCTTGATCGCGATCAAAGGCCGGATCGCCAGCGTGTTCGGATCCAGTTCCTTAATCCAAGTTTCACCGTTCGCTTGTCGGTGCAAAAAACTGAAGCGATTCGACCCCGGTATAATATGCGGACTCGAGGGCGGTGCGTGCCCCGTGATGTAATGGGATTTTTGATCGGAGCGATTGACCAAACGGATGCTGAAACCGTAACGGGACCAAAACAGAATGTCGTCGGTCTCGTGATTCCAGACATAGTAGCCAACGGGTTCGCGCTCTGGCTGATCGGCGAGCAACCAAGTTTCTTCGATTTTGTCTCGGTCTTTGGACCAAATGCTTTGATTTGCAGTGACACCATCGGTTACAAAAGAAAGCGTGGTGTTGTCTGGCGAAATTTGCGGAGAGTATGCCTGGGTGGGTGTGTCGGTTAAAGGACGCGTCGTGTCCGAGCTGATTTGGTACTCGTAAATATCGGTGCGGTCCGGTTTTCCATTGGCGGTAAACAATATGGACAGGCTGTCCGGTGTGAACCAGGGTTGGTTATCATATCCGGGTCGGGCTGTGATATTTTTGCCAGCCGAGATCGAGAGATCGCTTTCCGCTTCATCGAGTTCGAAAAGAAAGATGTCGCATTCGGGAAGCTCCAGTTTTGGGCCAGGTTTCTCCTGCGCAAAAACAGGAGAGACAATCAAAAGAGCTAAGCAAAAACGACCGACGGTTGGGATTGGGTGACACATGCGTTGTTTCCTATCACAATTCGTTGGAATGGAAATTCAAACGATCAATTGTGAACCCTGAATCATGTCTTGGGAATGCTATTAGGAGCCGAATCATTATGAGAATCCTCAGCACGTTGTGTGTGGGAATGGCAGTTTGTCTTTGCGTCTTTCCAAGATTCGCTGTTGCGCAGGAGAATCAAGCCCAACGACCCAACATCCTTTGGATCACCAGTGAGGACAATTCAGCTCATTGGTTAGGGTGTTATGGTAACCGCGACGCGATGACGCCTCGAATCGATGCCTTGGCACGTGAGTCGATCCTGTTTGAAAATGCTTTTGCCAATGCGCCGGTTTGCGCCGTCGCCCGTTCTACGATTCTCACAGGCTGTTACGCGCCTACGCTAGGATCGCAACATATGCGCAGCCGATATCCTATTCCCAATGACGTTCGGCGCTACGTGCAATATCTCCAAGAGCAGGGTTACTACTGCACGAATCGAGCGAAAACGGATTTCAATATCGCCGGTAATGACAAGTCAATTTGGGATGCGTGTTCCGGTCGGGCGCACTATAAAAACCGCGGTGATAACCAACCCTTTTTTGCCATCTTCAATATCACGGTGTCCCACGAGAGCAGTCTGTTTCCACAACGCGTAGCGCAAAATCGCCAAAAAAACACCATCCCGGCAACTCCGCGACTCGATCCTGCGGAGATTTCTGTACCGCCCTACTTGCCAGATTTACCGGAGGTTCGGTCTGACATTGCGATCTACCACGACAACTTGACGGCTTTAGATAAACGGGTGGGGGCACTGCTGGCGGATCTGGAAGAGGCCGGTCTCGCAGAGGATACGATTGTTTTTTATTACAGCGACCATGGGGGACCCATGCCGCGTGGCAAACGCTATTTGCATGACACCGGTGTGAAGGTTCCTTTGCTGGTTCGGGTCCCAGAAAAATTCCGAGAGATGGCTCCTTGCGATAACGGTACTCGGATAGATGAGTTGGTTTCCTTCGTCGATTTAGCTCCCACGTTACTGTCGCTGTGTGGTTTGGAAACACCCACACAAATGCAAGGGCGCGCTTTCCTTGGTCCACACCGTGTTGATCCACCCCTCGACGATGCCGTTTTTCTGTTCGCCGATCGTTTCGATGAGAAAGCCGGAATGCGACGCGGTTTGCGTGACAAGCAATTTAAGTACATACGGCGTTTTACCCCTCAATCACCGGCGGCTCCCTGCAGTCAATACAGTTTGGGTGTGCCCTCCTGGAAAGCGTGGCAAAGGGCTTGGGAAAAGGGTGAAACCACGGCCGAGTTTGCCCAATTATGGGAGTCTCCTCAGCCAGTGGAAATGCTGTTTGATACCAAGGCTGACCCTTGGGAAATACGAAACTTGGCCGCAGACCCGGCATACGCCGAACCATTGCAGGCCCGGCGCGAACGCCTCAAGCAAGCCATGGTTACGCACCGCGACAGCAGTGTGATTCCCGAGTGCCTGTTTGCCGATATGGTGGGCGAAGCCACGATTTGGGATTTCATGAACAGCCAATCGGAGAGCCAAAAACAACTCGTCGATTTCGCCTGGTTGGCAACCCAAACTGGAAAAGAACAATTGCCCGATCTTGCCATCGCTCTGAACAGCGATAACCCGGCCATGCGGTTTTGGGCGCTACGTGGATACACAATCTTAAGGGAACTTGCCGGGCACAATATCGCCGGGCTCCGAGCCGCCACACAAGACCCGGTCCCGGCGGTCCGAATTGCCGCCGCAGAAGCATTGCTGGCCGGTTCGGGTCCGGGTACAGGGATTCAAACTTTGCGCAAGGAATTTCAACCTCCCTTCGACAAATCACCGGGATGCCAGATCCAGATGTTGAATTTGGCTCAACGAGCCGGTTTCCAAAATGAAATACCGTTGCCCTGGCTGCAGCATGTCGCGACTGATGAGCGATCGACAAAATACGTACGTGAATTCGCCAAAGGAATTCTGCGCAACAAGCAGGATCCCTAGAAGGGATTTGATCCCGCCGGATGCTAAGGCGATTTTGGCGGCAGGGTTTCGGCGATTTGCTGACTCAACACGTTCGCTCTTTGATCGGCCTCCTTCAGTGATTTGCCTTCCCGTAGGCCGGGCCGCTTGTGCCCGGTCTGCTTAAGCCACGCGTCGCGAAGCATATCCTGTCGTTTCCTAACAAGAGAAAGCAGGTTCGTGGGTTGCGCTAACGCCTCCAGAGGCTCTCCCTTTTGAAAATGTCCGATCAGAATCTCGGCAATTACCTGATGTCCCTGAGCATTCGGGTGAACGGCGTCCGGCTGCAGCGTGCCAGGTGGTGATTGCTGGCGAAGCGATTCGAGTTCCTTCCGCATCGCGGCGTGTAAATCGATAACGTGCCAACCGCTCTCGTGACCCTGATTGACCAACCATTCCGAGTATTGACTCATCACCGCATCATAAGAAAACGTCAGACGGGATCGTTTGTCATCAAATGTCGGTGGCGTTAATAAAATCAGTTGGGCCTTACACGCTTGTGCCTGCGTGACTAGATTTTGAATGCCTTGTTGATATTTTTGGAATCGTTGCTCGTCGAAATCTTGATAGATTCCGCAGTTGATGCCATAGCAGGCAATAATGAGATCGGGCTCTGTCTGTTGTAAAACTCGATCGAGCCGTTCCGCGAGGTCGGGTCGTGGAAACCGTCCTCCGGCATGCCCCTGCTCGCTTAAACCGGAAACCGTTTCGCTGGGTAGTCCCAAATTTAACAACTCAGGTTTTGGGTCCAAATTCTGCATCTCCAGCCAGGCATCCAGCCGCGCCACGTAGCCCCCCGAATACGTGATGCTGTCCCCCAAAAAAACGACTCGAGGTGATGCTTTCAATAGCGCTCCGAGTTCGGATTCTTGAGCCGGCATGCAGCGCGTTGCCAAGGCAGTAGCAAGCACCGCAAACCAAAATGAAATCGCTGGATTTTTCAAGGTCGGCCCCTTTCGTTTTTTGGCATGAGTGGAGCCGCTATCAAGGTCGGCTAAAGAACTGGCGGGTAAACCGGTGACCGCCGGGACGATATCATGCTCAGCGGTCGCACCTCAAAGCCTACTTTAATTAGCGAGGCCAGACCAGCAAGATCCACGGTGGTGGGAAGCGTCTGCTCGGTATGGAGGCGTTTCGTTTTGCCAATCCGTTTCGTTTTGGGTGACGGGATGCGGTCTATTTGCCGACGTTAAAACGTCGCAAGAGGTTCAACAGCTTTTGACTAAAAGGCGTTAACCGAGTTCGACCGTATTGGTCGCCTAATTTGCGAATCGATTCGGCAACCGTTGGGTAGGGGTGAATGGAAGCGCCGATGCCACTGAGCCCAATTCCATTTGTCATGGCAACAACAATTTCCGAGATCAGGTCGCCAGCGTTTTCAGCGACGATGGTTGCACCCAAGATCTGATCGGTACCTTGCTTGGTAAGCACTTTGACAAAGCCGCCTTCATGGTCCTCAAGGATTGCCCGATCAAGGTGCTCGAACGGCTGCAAGTAGGTATCGAAGGCGATGCCCGATTGGGTGGCGTCCTTTTCGTACAAGCCGACATGGGCGATCTCTGGAGATGTATAGGTGGCAGCAGGAATGATTAGGTCACTGGTTTTTTTGCGACCAAAGGGACCTAAGGCGAACAGGGCATTTTGAATCACGATGCGGGCCTGAAAGTCGGCAGCGTGAGTGAATTTGAAAGCGGAAGCGATGTCGCCTGCTGCGTAGATTCGTGAATTGGTGGTTTGTAAATGGTCATTTACCTTGACCCCCTGACGGTCAAATTCCACACCCACGGTATCAAGCCCCAAGCCGTCAACGTTGGGGGTTCGGCCGACGGCGATTAATAGCTGGTCGACCTCCCATGCGTAGGGCTCGCTCGCTTGATTTCCGCTGATGCGAATCGCGCCATTTGGCTGAGCCTTAAGCACCATGTTTTTGCTGTCTGTGATGGTCGTAATCTTGTCTCGATTAAATTGCTTTTGCAGGAGAGCAGACGCAGCCGGATCTTCTCGCGGCAGAATATGCTCTGCCATTTCGAATAGAAACACCTGACTTCCAAATCGGGCAAAACTTTGTGCCATTTCGCAGCCGATGGGACCACTTCCCACGATGCCGAATCTTTTTGGCAGTTCCTTAAGAGAAAACAGGTTTTCGTTGGTCAAGTAAGCAACGCTATCCAAGCCGGGAATCGGTGGTGCCGCGGCACGAGCTCCCGTGGCAATCACGGCTTTGCGGAACGGGATTTTCTGATCCGCTTGATCCTCTGACGTGACTACGATCGTGTGCTGGTCGACAAATTTAGCCTGACCAAAATAGACATCGACTCCCAGCGATTGGAATCTCTTTGCCGAATCCGCTGGGCTGATTTGCGCTCGTTTGGATCGCATACGATCCATGGCAAATGCAAAATCAACTGAAGCTTCGCCAGCGACTTTCACACCAAATGGTCCAGCATCGCGGACGTGGGCGGCCATGCGTGCCGTACTGATCAAACCTTTGGAAGGCACACAGCCAGTGTTCAGGCAATCTCCGCCCATAAGATCGCGTTCGATCAATGCGACTCTCGCGCCTAGTCCCGCTGCCGCAGCGGCCGTAACCAAGCCCGCCGTACCGGCACCGATGACGACCAAATGGTAGGGTTGGGAGGGTATGGGATTTTTCCAACCGTGCGGATGAACCTGTTCCAATAAATCACGGTCGTGTGGATTATTATCTGTCAGTGTGGCCATGTTGGTCATTTCTGCGACGCGTTGGAGGGCATTTTGTTGAGTTCCGAACAGCGACAAAAAGGAATGGGCAAGGCGATCGGTTTCCCCACCCATTAACGTGCCCTTGGGGGATTCAGGAATCCTCGATCTCGGGGGCCTGCACACGTTTCCGCGTTACCCGTGTTATGATCCATCGAGAAATTAATGGGAACAACCCCAGCAGTACGAATGCCACAAGGATCTGAGTCAATTGCTGTGCGCTGAACACGGCGTTGATCCCTTGGTCCGCCAAGGTTGCCAAATCGGGCACCGTGGAACCGGCGTAAACATAAACCAAGGTCCCCGCGAGCATACCGAGTTGGCTCACCCACCAAAAAGTCCACACGCGTATAGGCGTTAATCCCATAACGGCATTGATCACAAAAAAAGGCACTGCCGGGATCAATCGCAAACTAAACAGATAAAATGGCCCCTCTCGCGCTAGCGCCCGGTTAAACGAATCCAGGCGATCTCCAAAACGGTTTTGGACCGAGTTGCGAAAAAGGAACCGGCTTAAAAGGAACGCCAGCGTAGCTCCGGTGGTGGAGGCGAAGCTGACCAATAAAACACCTTGAAAGACACCGAAATACCAACCAAACAACATGGTCAGCGGCGCTGCACCCGGCAGCGAGAGCCCCGTGATGGAGACGTAGATCAACAGCGATGCGGCGTATACCAGCCAAGGATGTCGGCTCTGAAAATCACGAAGCTGGGTTTCTTGCTGGGCGAGATTTTTAAGCGATAAGACTTCTGCAAATTGCACGTAAAGAATAATTGCCAGACTCACCACGCATCCAAAAATGAGCCAACGTAGCCAGCTGGAACTCGGTTTCTCAATTTCCGTTGGTTGCTCGGGCATGACAGTGTCTGTTAAGAGAGGCAACTGGAGAGCGCGCTTGATGAAAGGCATGGCAGTGAATTATGCGGGATGCCAGGGACGCAAGGCAAGTGGCAGGGGTTGCGGATAAAAAATTGATCGCTTGGTTGATAACGGTCTACCCGACCTGCGATCCGTGTAAAAAAAAGGCCGAGGGGTTTTCCCTCGGCCCGAAGATGCGTCATGCCAGAGACGATTTACTTTTCGTCAACCGGGAACCCTCGTTTGCGAAGCAATGCTTTTGTGTCGACATCGCGCCCACGGAAGCGACGAAAACCTTCGGCGGGATCAATGGTATCCCCTACCGAAAAGATGTTGTCGTAAAGGCTCTTGGCCACCTCTTTATCGTAGTAGGTACCGGAATCTTCAAATACTTCCGCGGCATCCGCGGTGAGCGCGTCCGACCAGAGATAACTGTAGTAGCCGGCGGAATAACCGTCGCTGGCAAAAATGTGATTGAATTGCGGGGTACGATGCCGCATTACAATCTCTTTGGGCATACCCAATTCTGCCAGCGTTTCGCGTTCAAATTGGTCCGGATCAATTGCGACATCCCCGGCCAAATGTAATTTCATATCAATCAGTGCACTCGCCAAATACTCGACGGTTTGAAAACCTTGATTGAATGTGGACGCCTTTTCAATCTTATCGAGTAACGCCTTGGGAATCGGTTCGCCAGTTTGGTAATGGACAGCAAAATTGGCCAGCACTTCCGGAGTGGAAAGCCAATGTTCATTGAGTTGCGAAGGGAATTCCACATAGTCCCTTGCTACCGAGGTACCCGATTGGGTGGGGTAATTGCAGTTGCTGCAAAGTCCATGCAGGGCATGCCCGAATTCGTGAAACATGGTGACGGCATCATCCCATGAGATTAAGACCGGTTCCCCTGGCTTACCTTTCACGAAGTTGGAGTTGTTGGAAACAATGGGTGCAATGACTTCATCGATATTCTCTTGCGGGCGGTAGGCATTCATCCAAGCGCCGGATCGTTTACCGCGACGGGCATAGGGGTCGAAGTACCAAAGCCCCACCAAATCATCGCCCCGCATAACTTTCCAGACTCGCACATCGGGGTGATAGACCGGTACGTCGGTGATCTGCTCAAAATTGAATCCGTACAACTCGCCGGCGGCCCACATCATACCTTCCCGCAATTTTTCCATTTGCAAATACGGTTTCACATCGTTGAAATCGAGGTCGTATTTTGCTTTGCGTACTTTTTCTGCGTAGTACCGGTAGTCCCAAGGTTCGATCGTGAAATCCGCTCCCTCAGCTTCGGCGATGGCTTGCATATCAGCCACTTCTTCTTTCACTCGAGCCACGGCTTTGGGCCAGATTTGCAGCATCAGGTTCATTGCATTTTCTGGTGTTTTTGCCATTTGCGGTTCCAGACGCCAGTGCGCGTGAGTTTCGTATCCCAGCAGCTTGGCCCGTTCCGCCCGCAATTTTAGAATGGCCGCAATGATCTCATTGTTGTCCTGAGCATCCCCATTGTCTCCACGATTGTAATAGGTTCGCCAGACTTGCTCCCGCAAATTTCGATCTTGTGAGTAAGTCAGGACGGGTTCCATCGAAGAGCGAGTATTATTGACAACCCATTTGGCATTGGTCTCGTCTCGTTCCGCTGCGGCAGCAGCCATCGCGTCAACAACGCTGGGTGGTAAGCCCTGCAGCCCGGATGCGTCAGCGACTTCGGTAAAAGGACCTCCCTCATCGGCCAATACATTCTGGCTAAATTGTGTGAACAAACCGGCTAATCGAGTGTTAATGGCGGAAAGCTTGGCCTTCTCCTCCTTGGTCAATTTTGCTCCGCGTCTCACGAAGTCCTTGTATTGTTTTTCGACCAATCGTTTTTGAGCCTCATTCAGGCTCTTCATTTCATCACCCTCGTAGATGTTCGCAATTCTCTGAAATAACTTTTCATTTTGAGTGATCGAATCCGAATGCTTGGAGAGTAATGGCATCACGGTTTTTTCGATTTCGGGAATGGCCCCGACGTTTAAGTTGGATTGGTGGACACCAAACAAACGACCCAGTCGATCGAGAGCCAGTCCCGATTGTTCCATGGGGATAATCGTGTTCTCAAACGTGGCGGGTTCCGGATTGTTCGCGATGGCATTTATGTCAGCGGTCGACATTTCAATGGCCGTGTCAAAGGCTCGTTGAAAATCGTCGATACGGATCGACTTCCAAGGCGGTACTCCGCCGTAAGGCCCGTCCCATTCTTTGAGCAGCACGCTGTTCTCTCCTTTGTTGGCAGTATTCTCTTGCGCGTTAGTTATGGGGCTGATTGCCAGCAAACCCAATCCGACCAGGGGTATCCATAATCGGTTCGTTGAGGATATTAGCTTCATGATGGTTTACCTGTATCGATGAAAGACAAATCGTGAATCTCGAATTATTGCGTTGCTGAATTCTAGCCGCTGGGCCACCACTCGCAAAAGGAGCTTCTCGAAGAACGGGGATTTTCGGGGCCGGCATTTTCCAACCGCCAGACCGAAAACTCTGTTATTTGAATCACCGCTTCGCGTGAAAACTGGCGGAACTCTATTTGCACGACCGATTGCCCGGCGGTGGAATAAGTCCGAACGTGTTATAAAGGAGTCTTTCGCTGTGAATTTTTAGGTCCATCTCATGCTGTTGCGAACCCTTTTTTGCGGGTGGCTTGTTCTTTGGCTGGCCCATTCAGTTGACGCTCAACCGCGCAATGATTGGTTGATTGATGGGGCTCCCTACACGGCGAAATATGAATCTGTGGCAGGGCATACCAATCGGTTTTCACTTTCTAATGGCTTGGTATCGCGAACTTTTTTGCTTGACCAAGACGTTGGGGCGACCATTGGTTTGGAGGCTCTCTCTACAGACCAAAATATTTTTCGAGCCGTAAAACCTGAGGCTCAGGTGACCATTGACGGTGTGCTTTACGACGTCGGAGGGCTCGCGGACCAGCCCAATTACGCTTATTTGAGAGACGAGTGGCTGGCACAGATGGCACCTTCAGAAAAGGCACTCGCGTTTGTAAAAGCGGAAGTAAGCGAGCCTCTTGAGCGATTCGCATGGAGCCGAAAACGACATCACGCGCCCCATGCAAAATGGCCACCTGACGGGATTCACCTTACGTTGGAATTCCAACCGCCTCCCGAACTTAAAGTTGAAAATGACTTTCGCGTTTTTGTTCATTACGAACTTTACGACGGAGTCCCAGTATTCTGTAAATGGTTGACGGTGGAAAATCGGTCGACTCAAACGTTAACCGTGGACCATTTTGCCAGCGAAATTCTGGCAATCGTCGAACACGACAGTCGAGTTGAATCGCGTGCAGGCGTGGCCTTGCCAAAACCCCAGACTTTGCACGTGGAAACAGATTTTGCCTTCGGTGGATTCACCAGCGAAAACGCCAATCGCCATGTCGTGCATTGGAAAGTGGATCCGGAATATTCGACGCAGGTTAATTATCGACGAGAGTCTCCCTGCCTATTGGTGGTGGAACCGACCTACGGCCCGGCG
>CAJQPP010000041.1 GCA_905480235.1 uncultured Pirellulaceae bacterium | reverse complement strand
GCAGCAGCAGATTGCAGTGATGAGGATTCGTCCGGTGCCTGGCTGATTTTGGCGAAGCTGTTGATCGCTTGCTCTTGAGATCGCTGACTTTGTTCCCTGTCGTCCATCCAAAGTTGTAGTTTCGCCAATCGTAATTCACATTTTGCTTTCTCCAGCAACAGTTCGTCGGTCACACCATGTTGTTCGATCAATTGATCGATCAACTCAATTGCTTGGTTGATGAAGGAGAGGTTGGCGGTTCCCATTTTGCGGACGGAACGAAATAGAAAGCCTCGGCGGCGACTGGAAACCGTCGACGGGGTCTCCTCGGTGTTTTTCCGTTTACTGGTGTCGGCAGACGTGATGGGGACTGAGCTTCCCATCAGATTTAAGGTCTTAACCATTTCGAGTTGTACCGGCAGTTGGTCGGCATACGGGTTGGAACTCAATATTTCTTGGGCCTTTCCGAAGTTGGCCATCGCTTTTATCATATTCGCGCTTTGACGACTGCGTTTTTGGGACAAGGCAAGCAATCCCAATTCATTGGTCGTTTGAGCTTCTGCAATAATGGTCGTAATTTGTGCATCATTTTGATTGAGTTTGTTGTACTGCTCCAGTGACGTTTGATAGGCTTCGTTGGCATCCTCCAGTTTGCCGAGTAGATGGTAGATATTGGCTACCCGTCTCCAGGAGTTGGCAGACTCAGCCGCCAGTTGGGTGTTTTCCGTGTTCTCATTCGCGAACTTGCGCAGAAAGACCAGCATGTTTTCCAGATATTGTGCATCGTCAGGGGAGATTCGCGTTTCAATAACGCTCAACTCCTGAAATCCGTCAAATGAAAAATCGGCGGTATTACCCGATCCGCGCAACACCATTTGTTTGAACATCTCATCAAACACTTCCAACGAAAGTCCGATGTTGATTTCCGCGCGAGCGTATTGCTCCTTGAATTTTTGAGCGTTGGTTTCGGCCTGTAATCGAGCGGCTTCTGTGTTGTCTCGCTCTATGGTGAGCTGTTCATTTTGAGCCCGCATTATTTTCAGAGATTGCGAGCGCCATAGAAAACCGGCTGTCGCGAGAATGGCCACCAAACCGATAAGGGCTGCTGAAATCGCCTGCCAGTGATTGCGTTTGCTCCACATCCACAAACGCTTTGGCCAAGCAGGAGGTTTTGCTGAGATGGGACGATCTTGTAAAAAACATAAAAGATCGTCTCGCATTTGACCGGCAGATTGGTAACGTTCAGCCGGTGTTGGGTCCGTGGCCTTTTCAATAATAGTGGCTAAGTCGGCCGGAATGCGGGAATCTAATTTTCGAGGCTTGGTGCGTACGGAGGAGGTGGCTTGTCGGATCATCTTGGCCGCCGAACTGGGCTCAATGATTGGCTTTAGGGTTACCAATTCATGCAAGGTGGCACCCAGGCAATAGGTCTCGCTGGCGATATTGTATTTTGACTCAAATGACTCGGGAGCCATGTACTGAGGTGTGCCGACGATATCACCGGCTTGGGTCATGGTTTGGTTGGAAAGATCTTTCACCAATCCAAAATCGGTTAACCAGATACGCCCCGCGGGATCCAGCAGCAGGTTGCCGGGTTTGATGTCACGATGTAACACGCCTTGTTTGTGGGCGTATTCCAGGGCATCGCCGATATTGGCGATCAATCTCGCTGCCCATTGAAATCTAGACAAACCGGTGGGGATCTCAGAGACATCGACGGAGCAGTCTGTTTCACTGGCATCTGGCAGGGCGAATTCACTAGTGGGATTGTTGGTCTGGGTGCGATTGGTCTCTGCTTCGAGGAGGGTTTTTGCCAATTGAGTTGAATCATCACTCTGCTGGGTTTGAGCGCGCATGGATTTCATCACCGCGTCCAGGCTGCAACCGTCAATGAATTCCATCACATAGTAATAGTATCCGTCACTATGCCCCAATCCGAATACGCTGACGATATGAGTGTGGTGCAAAGCGGCAGCCGCTCGGGCTTCGCGTGTGAACCGCTCGACGTTTTTATCCTCGGCAACCAATCGGTTTGGCAGCACCTTGATTGCCACCCGCCGACCAAGCGACTCATGAACCGCCTCGAGGACGATTCCCATACCTCCACGCCCCAGTTCGCGAACGATGCGATATTCTCCCAGACGCTCGAGGCCCGTTAGTTCTTCTAACGGAGAGACGCTGCCACTGGAAACACTAAGGGCGTGATCTTTCAGCCCTTCAATCATGGCAACCGATGAAAGTAATTCGTGGATCTCATCTCGACGCTCGGGAAGCCTTGCTTGGTAGTCGGCAATTTTCGGTGTTTCCCCGTTGCGTATCTGGCATGTGAATTCCTCGACCAAAACTTCTAACGTATCGGCGGTGACGTCGGTTTTGCCATCTGGTTTATTCACGTGTACAGTTCCCTTAAATCGATCGGTCGTTTTCTCAAATCACGTCTCGTGGTCAAGCTTAGGACTAAAGCGACTGGTGTTTATCAAAAATTTCGCGCATCCGTTTCAAGGCTCGCAAGTATCGTTTGCTTGCAGCGGAAGATTCGATACCAAGAATCTCAGCCGTTTCCACATTGGACAGTTCCTCAAAGTGCCTTAATGCGATGACTTCTCGATCTATTTCATTCATTTCTTCGAGCGATTTTTGCAACGTTTCGATTTGTTCCGCTCGTTCCAGTAATTCGCTCGCTGAGGTCATTTGTCCAACAAGATGTGCAGCCAGCGCAATGGACGTCTGCCCGGTGTAGGCGTGGTGGATTTTTTGTTCCTTCCGCACGTCTCGTTTGCCAGCCACGATATGCTGGCGATGCACTTCAATCAATTTCTGATTTAACTCCGCTCGCAACCAGACGAAAAAAGGAACTTCTGGGTTGTCCAGATAGCGATCGAGTCGTTGGGCTGCCCGAACATAGGTTTCTTGGATTACGTCAGACTCAGCGACGCGACCACGCAATCGGTAATCCATACGAAAGGTTGCGATTCGTTGTAGACGCTGTTTGGCCTGCTGAAAAAAATCCGCGAAGGTTTCTTCGGGGCGAGCCTTCAGTGCAGCCAATAATTCTGGCTGGTCGGGCAATGAAAAATCGTTTGTCGCGGAGGGATCCATATGTACTTAAACTCGGTTGCGCTGGCCAAGGCATCGCGGAAAATCAAAATTCCCCATCTAATCCCAATTCCGAGCGTGACGCGAAATCAAGAAACGTCCTAAAATGCGGGCTGATTTTGAATTGAAGGACCAGAATAGGCTATTTTTTAGAAAAAAGGTGTATCGGAATTCGAATTTTCACGTGACCTTATATTGGAGAGCGTTAATCAGTGAAATTCAAGCAAACGCCCAGACCTTTCAGCCTAAACCCGAGTGAGGAAGAAAATGCCATCGATCAAACTTATTTGCCTAATCGCGATCACTTTATTGTGTTGTGGCGATTTGTCAGCGCAGGGTGAAAAACAACAACGCAAGCAAAAGTCGGGTCAGCAGCGGGGCGATTTTGCGCAGATGTTTCAGCGTCTGGATAAAAATGGCGATCAACAACTTACCAAGGATGAAATCCCCGATCGCATGAAGCAGCGGATGTCACGCATGGATTTGGATGGCAACGGGGCCATCGACGCACAGGAAATGCAACAAATTGCCAAGCGAATGCAAAACCGCCAAAAAGGTGCCAAGCAAGGAAAAGGTAAAAGCAGGGGCCAGAGTAAGCGGGGTGAAATGCAAGACGGGAAAAACTCAAACCAAGGATCCGCGAAGCGCAAAAAAGGCAACTCAAAAAAGGGAAAAGCTGGACAGAATGCCGGAGGCTCTGTTTCCTCCGAACAATTCGTTCAGGGCTTTACCCGTCGCCTCGATAAAAATGGTGATGGAAAGATTACCCAAGATGAAGCACCGGATCGCTTAAAAAATAATTGGGAGCGGGTCGATCAAAATGGGAATGGGCAATTGGATGAGAGTGAAATCAAGCAGATAGCGGCCATGATGCAGAAACAACGGGGTGGCAAAGGAAAGCAATCCGCAAAAGGTAAAGGTAAAGGCTGGGACTCCAGTAAGAAAAAAGGGGGTGGCGTAAAACCCAAGCCTCCAGGTGGTAGTGGTAAATAAACTAACGCTTGCTGCGGTTTCAGCCGCCATTGGCCGCGCGATTAATTCGGCAACTCTTGACTAGATTTTTTGGATCATCCGATGAACCGATTTCATTCCTTCCTCCCAGTAATGCTTGCTTTGCTTGGCTGCTTGAGTGCACAAGAACTCTCAGCACAAATGAGCCAATCAGACGGAGTGGAGTTTTTCGAGTCGAAGATTCGGCCTGTACTCGTGCGGGAATGTTACGGTTGTCACTCCAACCAAACCGGACAAGCCAAGGGCGGGTTAAAACTGGACACCAAACAAAACATGTTATTGGGCGGTGACTCGGGTCCGTCCTTGGTGCCTGGTGATTTAGAAGAGAGCACGTTGTGGTCGGCAATAAACTACGAAGATTACGCGATGCCGCCTAACAAGCAGCTACCTCCGAATGTAATCGAAGATTTTCGGATTTGGATTGAGGCAGGTGCCCCCGATCCGCGGACGGTAGACAGTAAAGTGGCGATTCGGGGCACGGTAACGGAGGCCGATATCAAGCGTGGAAAAAAGGAATTCTGGGCTTTCCAGCATCCAAAAAAAACTGATCCGCCTAAATCGGTTCGCAGTGATTGGGCTGCCAAGCCGATTGACCAGTTTGTCTTGGCTAAGTTGGAGGAGAATGATCTACATCCTGCCGCGGATGCTGAGCCTCACACATTATTGAGGCGATTGTGCTTTGACCTCACAGGTTTGCCGCCGAACCCGGATCAGGTCCGTTGGTTTTTAGCGAAATGGGAAAGCAGCCCGGATGAAGCTGTGGCACACGTCGTTGACCGCTTGCTTGAAAGTCCGCGATTTGGGGAACGTTGGGGACGGCATTGGCTCGATCTTGCCAGGTTCGCGGAGTCGTCGGGAAAAGAACTGAACTCGACATTTCCCCATGCATGGCGGTACCGCGACTATGTGATCGATTCGGTGAACGCGGACAAACCTTACGACCGTTTCATCAGGGAACAGATTGCGGGCGACTTGTTGCCGGTGAAACGAGATCAGGAATGGACAGAGCATTTAGTGGCAACGGGTTTTTTGGCGATTGGCCCTAAAACGCTCACCGAACAAAACCCCCGTCAGTTCCGAGCGGATCTTATCGACGAACAGATCGATGTCTCTACTCGTGTGATTCTCGGAATTTCGGTGGCTTGTGCGCGATGCCACGATCACAAATTTGATCCGATCCCACAAAGTGATTACTACGCAATGGCGGGTATTTTTGGGAATACCGATACCTATTACGGCACTTTGGATATTCGCCAGAATCGACGGTCCAGCGATTTATTGCTGATGCCGGTCTCGCAAAATCTCTCTTATAACCAATCGCTTGAAACAGACGACTTGGCGAAATTAACCCAAGAGTTAGCAGAAGTCTCCAAGGAATATCGAGATTTGGCTCGTTTGCGCAGAGAGGCCAGACAATCGAAAGAACCGTCGGCGAATTTCCAGCGCACCCAGCGTGCATTTGTGCAGGCCGGCAATCGCATGGCAGGATTGAAAGCGATCGTGGATTCTTACGAATCCGACGGCACACCCAAATCGTTTTGCATGGGGGTCCAGTCAAACGATAAACCCGGTGACGCCAGTTTGTTGGTGCGGGGCGAAGTGGATCAACCGGCACAGAAAGTACCGCGGGGATTTGTGCAAGTAATCGGTGGCAAGAAACCGAAAGTTCGCTCAAATTCCTCGGGCCGACTTGAATTGGCGAGATGGATGACGGATGAATCGAATCCGCTTACCGCTAGGGTGATGGTCAATCGTATTTGGCAACACCTGCTAGGTAACGGTTTAGTGGAAACGACAGAGAACTTTGGCTCGACTGGCTTACCGCCCACTCACCCGGCTTTGCTCGATTACCTGGCCGTTCAGTTCATGGAAAATGATTGGTCGGTAAAATCGATGATCCGAGAAATTGCCAACTCGCGATCCTATCGTATGAGTTCGCAATTTGATGCCGTCGCTTATGAAAGCGACCCGGACAACAAACTACTCTGGCGTGCCAGTCCGCGACGCCTCGAAGCAGAAGCGATTCGGGATGCGATGTTAGAGATTTCCGGCAAGCTGGAGCTGGAGCGTCCCGAGGGATCTGATGTGGCCCGCGGGGGCAGTTCCATCGTTCGCAACGGGCAATTGAGTAGCACCGCAAATTTGCTCGAACAATTGAAGGGGCCGGCGACCATGGGCGGAAACAGCATGGCGTCGCAACGAAGACCGGCTATGGCGAACCGCAGAAACCGAAATCGATTTGCAAACCGCGCTAAAATGCCTTCCACCGATCCCCGCGCTTTTTATCGTAGTGTCTACTTGCCCGTTGTCCGAGATAGTTCACCGAGATCCCTGTCAGTTTTCGATTTTGCAGAAGCCACCATGGTGGTGGGGCGTCGGGAAACCTCGAATACACCAGATCAAGGATTGTATTTTTTGAATAATCCGATGGTCGTGGAATTGAGTCGTGAGTTCGCCAAGCAGCTCATGGAATTTTCCGATGATTCTATGGAACAGGTTCAGCAGGCATTTTTAATTGCCTACGGGCGACCTGCGACGACGAGCGAACTGCAGGCGGCGGAAATATTTCTCGACGATCTGGCTGTGAAAGGATCGAATCGACAAAAGAAGATGGAAACATTGACCTATCTGTGTCAATCGATCATGGCCGCAGCTGAATTTCGTATCGTGAATTGAAACAGACAGCGCCCGTGAAAACTGGGTTCCCTGCGCTCGACCTGGAACCGCTAAAACCAATTTGAATCCGTAAAACGCAGCTTGCCTGCAAGGAAATCAAGATGACCATGGAACGCAACTTGTTTATCCCAAGCCGTCGTCAAATATTAAAAACGATGTCGTCAGGGTTTGGTTACCTGGCCTTTTCGGGGCTCGCAGCTAAAGCCGCGGCAGCTGAGCGCAAGCAACAGGAGGATTCGGGGCAAATCTCCCAAAATCCACTTGCCCCCAAGGCACCCCATTTTCCCGCCAAAGCAAAGCGTGTGATTTTTCTGTGCATGCGAGGTGGACCTTCGCATATGGATACCTTTGATTACAAACCCCAATTGGCCGCCGATTCAGGGAAACGTGGTAAGTATCGAGGATCGTTACTGGGTTCTCCCTGGAAGTTCAACCAGAGCGGCGAAGGTGGCTTGCGGATCTCGGAACTGTTTCCCCACCTTGCGACACAAGCTGATGAACTCTGTCTGTTGCGGGGCATGCATACCGATCAACCGATTCACCCGCGAGCGATGACCCAGTTACATACCGGCAATCCTCAATTTGTGAGACCGTCGCTTGGGGCATGGACACTCTACGGGCTGGGGACTGGCAATGACAGTCTGCCCGGGTTCATCTCCTTAAACACCCCGAGTGGATCAGGGCAAAATATCGGCAGCGCCTTTTTACCGGCGATTTATCAAGGTACGACGATCGGCCGTTCGGGGCGCGGCGGTAACCGCTTTGGAGGAGCACGGAACAGCCAGGTCGTTCCGGATATTAAAAACTCGCGGCTTTCAAAAAAACAACAACGAAAGCAATTGGATTTTATTCAAGAGTTGAATCGCGAGAAATTGGAACGAGATCAACATCAGCCCGGCGTGGAGGGCATTATTGAATCCTATGAGTTGGCTTTCCGCATGCAAGATAGCATGCCGGAACTCATGGATCTTGGTGATGAGACGAATGATACTTTGGATCTCTATGGTATCGGTAACGACTCGACTAATAATTTTGGTAGGCAATGTCTGTTGGCTCGCCGTTTTGCCGAAGCGGGGGTGCGATTTATCGAGGTATCCAATGGTGGTTGGGATCATCATTCCAACTTGCAAACCGCGTTACCTAATTCCTGTGAGCAAATCGATAAACCGATTGCTGGTTTGTTAGCTGATCTCAAACGCCGTGGCATGCTCGAAGAGACACTCGTGGTTTGGTCCGGCGAGTTTGGCCGTACGCCGGACAACCAAAGTGGGAACGGACGCGATCACAATAACAAAGGGTTTACCAGTTGGATGGCAGGTGGCGGAGTCAAAGGTGGATTCAGTTACGGTGCCACCGACGAATACGGATACGAAGCGGTGGAGGGCAAGTGCCACATTCATGATTGGCATGCAACGATTTTGCACTTGCTAGGCTTGGATCACGAACGCTTGACCTATCGATACGCAGGGCGCGATTTCCGCTTGACCGATGTCCATGGCAATATCTTGCGTGACATTATTGCTTGAGGGAATGAGAGCATGCCCAACGTGAACTAACGGCCTGTTAAAATCCGCGGTTTGCGGAAGGCGAGGTTCTGGTGCTGGTGCTTTGCTTTTGCGCGACGACTTTGAGGGTGATTCCGTCAGAGGCCCGTAGGTCGACCTGGTAAACCATTCCCGACAGCACTTGGATGTAACTGACGTTTCCGTGGTTAGCGCGGATTCCCATATCTTCCTGCAGTTGACTGTCGTTGGCCAACTCCCAGAACTGGTCCCAGATTTTTTGCTCAAACTCGTTTTGCGGATCACGTTCGCCGTAAGCGGTGGAAAGCGTGGGGTCGTTTTGGTCTAAGGGATGCCCACCACTTCTTTCATCGATATCACCGTAAATAGATTTGAAAAGGCAGAGCGATGTCGATCGCAAGGGGTCGGCCTCCTCCACATGCTTGTCGTCAAATTTTACGATCCAGCTATCGACGAACATCAAATTTCCCCTCAATCGAAACTCGCGAGGTTCGGTAATGGGTACCCCCTCTTTATCGACTTCGGTAAATTTCACGACGAAGAAGGGTTCGTCGGTATCTTGTTCGGTGCCTGTTTCGATGACTTCAATCAAGGCCCGTCTGCGATCAACCTTGATTAATTTCAGCGCCGTTTGTGTTTTGACCAGTTTTTCTTTTTGTTCATTGAATTGTAATTGCAGCGCGGCCATCTCTTTTTTGATTTGTTTGGCCTCTAAACCGGGTCGAATCCATTGTTCGTAACCCGCCCAACCTAGGTAGCTGAAAATACCGAGAAAGGCCAGCAACATGGCCGTGCGTATGGAACTGTTAATTGTTTTGACGTTTTCCATGGTTTTTTTACTCATTGAAAATGTACTCACAGCTAAAGGTGCGTTGCGTCATTTCCCGATGTTCGGTACTCGTTGAACCCAACCTGTATTCGTCGGTGGTTCAGTAATATTGGTTATTCTCGGGTGCTTTATTCTAGGCATTTAATATATTTAACGCAGCGGCGACTTATTTTGCGGTAGCACGTGGGTTTTTCGCGTCTTGCCGCTTTCCCCATCCTGCGAAGTTGAGTGAAAAATGAAGGCTGTCTGTTTTCGTGACATTGAACAAATTGAGACGATCGAAGTCGAAGACCCGCGAATCGAGGCGGCGGGCGATTGTATCGTCCGCGTCAGCATGGCGGGTTTGTGCGGCAGCGATCTGCACCCTTTTTATGGCCGAGAGACGGGGATCGATCCCGGAACGGTAATGGGGCACGAGTTTGTGGGCGAAGTGGTCGAGGCCGGTCGTGATGTCAAATGGCAGGTCGGGACGATCGTGGGGGCTCCTTTTACCACCAGTTGTGGTCATTGTTTTTACTGCCAGCAGGGTTTCTTCGCGCGTTGTGAACGGGGCCAGCTTTTTGGCTGGCGTGAACAAGGCAAAGGACTGCACGGCGGTCAGGCAGAATGGGTGCGCGTCCCAGACGCCAACGGAACCTTGGTGCCTCTGAAGGGTATGCCTCCAGAGATCGGTTTGTTGTTGGGTGATAATCTCAGCACGGGATATTATTGCGCAGAAATGGCCGAAGCGGGTCCGCGAGGTGTGTTTGCCATTATCGGTTGTGGCACGGTCGGTTTGCTGTGTGCTATGGCCTGTAAATCGCGAGGAGTAGAGAACCTATTTGCCTTCGATCCTCAAACCCATCGTCTGGACGTTGCTCGCCAAATGGGAGCTCACACTTACGATGATCAAGAGGCATTCATGGATGCCATTCGCCAAGCAACGGACGGTCGCGGTGCTGACGGTGTTATGGAGTTGGTGGGCTTGCCAGCCGCTCAGGAATTGGCTTTCAAAGTGATGCGTCCTGGGGGGATTTTATCGGTCGTCGGTTGCCATTGCACGCCGCAGTTTTCGTTCAGTCCGGTGGATGCTTTTGACAAGAATCTAACCTATCGAACAGGCCGCTGTTCCGCGCGTTTGTATTTCGATCAACTGGGGCAACTAGTCGAGCAATTTGAAACAGAGCTCGTGGGGATGATTTCGCACAAGTTTTCGCTCGCTGATTCTGTGCATGCCTACGATGTTTTTGCTAACCGAAAAGATGGTTGCCTGAAAGCAGCGTTTGATCTGACGCTTTAACGACTGCCGTGAATCCTGGGTATCGATTCAGTTCGCCCAAACACCCCAGAGAATGAGCACGATCCATCCCAGGAAGGTGAGCAGCCCCAGCCTGGTTCGCTGGCGATTGGAGGTTACCGCAATCACCGGGATCAAGACGCTTGTGGTGATGGCCACGCGAACGGCTAATAACAAATTCATTCGGAAACCAACGGCATCGTAAAATAATCTCTCTATTGGCAACCAGATTAAACCAGCTGCCATAGCTCCCACGCATGAAACGAACGTGGCTCTCTGAAAATAGCCGCTGGATTCATTGAGCCTACTGACAACGGTGGCCAAGCTGATGATTAACACCGGCACAATAAATAAATAGCTGGCCCCCGTAACGGTCAGCGATGTAAGAATCGCCAAGCAGCTCCAAACCAACCAGACGCCCAGCCAGCTGGCTTGCCATTGCAGCCGGGTTCCGGCCCACCGCCCCAGAGCCAACAGGATCGAGATTCCCAAGAGCCAAAAACTCGCTTGAATCGGAAAGGGTTGGTCTGGCATGCCATTCTCGAAGACGCCATCCCAGCGTAACCCGTAATCCAGCAACAATCCGGCCAGCGTTACAGCGATTACTCCGACGAATATCGCACCCAATGAAACGAATCGATTCCCGAGGTGGTTCACAACCTCTACCGAGCCCTCATGTTGTCCTGACCACCGATAAAAAGAAATTAAACACAAACAGCCGAGCAGGCTCATCCAGATTGACATGGATTCGGGCCAGCGAAAGATGCGAAAACCTATCAGGTCGAAATAGACCGCCGTCGTCGCTTTTTGTGCTTCGATATCCTGCTTCATTATCGCACGCAATAAATTTAAGGTGTTTTCTCCATGGTGCTGAAGGCTACGACGATCGAGGTTTTTGAAATTGTCATTCACGGTATGGTAATTTTTTACATCACCGATGAAAGCAAAATTGCATCCTTTTAATCCATGACCTTTAAAGATGGTGAAGTCAGTATCGTTTGGCAGTAGTTTGTATATTTCATAAAAAAGCGAGGAAGCGTAGGGGCGGCGTGCCGAATTGGCGAACGCTTCAATTAACCATTGGCTGTCCGAGCTGGTTTCAAAGAGGATGCTTGGACCGGTGGTGCCGCGGGCCTCTAAATTGATGACCACCGCAGCTTCACTAGCGAGTGGATGCTCCTCCACAAATTTTTGAGCGCCCAACATCCCCAGTTCTTCCCCATCGGTGATCAAGAAAACGACATCCCTTTCCAAGGGCGGTTCATCCCGCAGCATGCGAGCAATTTCAATCAATGCCGTCAGGCCAGCTCCATCATCGGCGGCTCCCGCAGCGCCGGGCACCGAATCAAAGTGAGCCGATAAGATCACGGGTGGTGCATCTGTTTTGCCGACCAGACGGACAAGCAAATTGGTCAGCGGTACGGTTTCGAGCGTGCTGCGACGGTTGCGTGGCTTGGCTTGCGACTGGTGAAGCTCTACTTGATAGCCAAGTTTCTGGAATTCATCGATTACTTTTTGGCGAAAGCTGGCATTTTTGCCAGCGGGATGCGGAGTGGCGTCTTCATAAAGGCGTTGGAAGATAGCCTCTGCTCGCGCGGCAGAAAAAACCGAAATGTCAGCGGTCGCAGGTATGACCGGCGGTGGTTGATACCTGTCGATACTGAGCCACGTGATTAAGCTCCAAATCACCAGCACCAAAATGATGGGAAACGATGTGTCAGTCGAGTTTTGGGGGTTCAGCAGGCGTAACATTTGTTCAGTTTAGGGCACGGCCTCTTTGACGAACATTAGACATCAACGATAATGAAGATCGTCTAGAGATAATAAACAGGGAGAACCATTCATGATTCGTAAAATCGTCCAAGGGTGCTTGTTTGCGGCGCTTTGTTTGTCGGCCTCCGGCTTGGCAGCGCAAAATTCGGATGATGTGTTACCGAAAGACCAGCTAACGCGTTACCGTTCCGTGAAGCTAACCGCGGATCTAGAGCATTTAAATGACAACCAAAAAAAAATGCTTGGACACTTGATTGAAGCCGCCAAGAAAATGGACGAGTGTTTTTGGTATCAGGCATTAGGAGATTCCGACCAGTTTGAGATCACCGATCCAGATTTGAAGCGGCATTTTCAAATTAATTACGGTCCTTGGGATCGTCTGAAAGATAATCGTCCGTTCATTGTTGGCGTGGGTGACAAACCTTTAGGTGCGAATTTCTATCCGCCCAACATGACCAAAGAGGAATTTGAAAAGTACCTCGACGAAAATCCGGATGCGGCAAAACAAATGAAGAGTCTCTATACATTCGTTCGCCGTGGGGAATCGGGAGAATTACGGGCGATCAAATATAGCCTGCAGTTCAGCCGTCAATTCAAAGAGGCCGCTGAGCATCTGGTGGCCGCTGCCGAACTGGCAGATGACTCCATGTTTGGCGCTTACCTGCGGGCGCGAGCCAATGCTCTGTTGTCGGATCAGTATCGAGACAGTGATTTGTTGTGGATGAGTACCAAGAAAAATGCGGTGGACTGTGTCATCGGTCCCATCGAAACTTACGAAGATCAGTTGTTCGGCTACAAAGCAGCTTGCGAATCGTACGTGCTAATCAAAGACATGGCATGGAGTGAAAGATTAAGTAAGTACGCTGATTTACTTCCGGAACTGCAAAAGAACTTGCCCGTCGACGATCGCTATAAACAGGAAAAGCCAGGAACTGATTCGGACCTCAATGCCTATGACGTGATCTACTATGCCGGTGATTGTAATGCCGGGTCCAAGACGATCGCCATTAACTTACCCAATGACGAAACGGTACAGTTGGAAAAGGGGACCCGTCGCTTGCAACTTAAAAATGCGATGCAGGCTAAATACGATGAGATTTTAGTCCCCTTGGCGGATGTTTTAATCGTCGAGGATCAACGCCAACACATTACCTTTGATGCCTTTTTTGCGAACACCATGTTTCACGAGGTGGCCCATGGACTGGGGATCAAGTACACCATTACCGACGGGGCTCGCGTGCGGGATGCGTTGAAAGAAAATGCCAGTGCGATCGAGGAAGGAAAGGCCGATATCCTAGGTCTGTACATGGTGACCAGCCTTTTGGAAAGCGGCGAATTGACCGAAGGACAACTGGAAGATTATTACGTCACTTTCATGGCCAGTATCTTCCGGTCAGTGCGATTCGGAGCCAGCAGCGCTCATGGGCGAGCAAATATGCTGAGGTTCAATTTCTTCAAAGAAATGGGTGCCTTTAGCCGCGAGGAATCGGGCCAGTATCGGGTTGATATCGATAAAATGAAAAAGGCGATGACCGCTTTAACGCAAAAGATTCTGCAATTGCAGGGCGACGGTGATTACGCGGCAACAGCCAAGTTTATCGACGAAATGGGTGTTGTCGGACCGCAATTGCAGGCCGATCTGGAACGTGTGAATCGTGCCGGCATCCCTACTGATATTGTCTTTCAACAGGGCGTGGATGTGTTGGGTTTGGAAAACTAAGCAGCCGCACGCCTCTCCCCAAATAGATATTTCACCGGCAACTCAATCAGGCGGTTGCCGGTGTTTTTTATGCGCTAATTTGACTAACACCGGAATAAACCCCTGGCGGTTGTTACTCCGCAACGCGTAACAACGCGTATTTCTTTTTTCCGCTCCGCAGCACGATATTGGTTTCGCTGGCTAAATCTCCCAGCGTCAGCTTGCGATCCGCCGCGGACTCGCGACGGTTGTTCACATAGGCGCCACCCTGAGTGAGCGTGCGGCGGGCTTCGCCCTTACTTTTTGCCAGGCCTGCAACCACAAAGGCTTCCGTCAATAAAATCCCCTCACCTTGAAGCTGGTCTTGGGGAATTTCCGCACTAGGAACGTCGTTGAAAATATGCCCCAATTCGGCATCGGAGAGGTCGCTAATTTCTGCCCCGAAGAAAATTTCGGTAGCCTTTTTGGCGGAAGCTAAACCCGAATCGCCGTGGATTAATTGGGTCAGTTCTTCTGCCAGGCTTTTCTGGCTGGCGTTTAGATGCGGCTCGTTTTCACGCGAGCGATCAAGTTCCCCGATGGTTGATTCGTCGAGTTCGGTTAGAAAGCGCAGGCACTGTCCGGCATCAGCATCATCCACGTTGATCCAGTATTGATAGAATTGGTAGGGGCTGGTTTTCTCACCCGATAGCCAAATGGCACCGCTTTCCGTTTTGCCCATTTTGGTTCCATCCGCTTTTGTCAGCAACGGATTGGTAATGCCAAATAATTTGGCACTGCACATTCTGCGGCCGAGATCGATTCCCGCGGTGATATTTCCCCACTGATCACTGCCGCCTACTTGAAGATAGCAATCAAATGCCTGGTGCAAATGCACGAAGTCATAGGCTTGTAACAGCATGTAACTAAATTCGGTGTAACTGATGCCGGATTCCCCATCCAACCGACTCTTGATCGAATCTTTGGCCATCATCACATTGACGGGGAAGTTTTTGCCCACGTCACGCAGAAACTCGATATAGCTGAATGTCTTGATCCAGTCGTAATTGTTGACAACGATCGCCGGGTTTTCCTCGTCGGCGAGAACACTCTTGATTTGCTGTCCGATACCTTCGACGTTACACCGCAACTGGTTTTCGTCCAGTAAATTTCGTTCTGCGCTTTTGCCGCTGGGATCACCGATCATGCCCGTGGCGCCACCAATCAAAGCGATGACCTTGTGTCCCGCTTTCTGGAACCGGCGTAACATCATTAACGGCATCAAGTTCCCCACGTGTAGGGAAACACTGGTAGGGTCGAAACCCGCATAAACCGTGCGTGGCTCAGCGTTCAGCCAATGCTGCAGGTTCTCCTCGTCTGTGTTTTGGTAGACCAGACCACGCCAATCTAATTCAGCCAGGATATCTTGATTCATTTTAAGCAGGTGGAAGTAAAGTCAGCACGTATTGATAAAGCAGCGTCTGCAGGAGAATCTTTGGGGAAACCCTGTGATGGGTCGGCTGAATTTCAGGTTAACGAAAGCTTCATTCGATCAAAACCTGAGGTTCTTGAAAAGACACGTTTGCCGCTATGCCGGGAACGTGGTAGTTTCGTTGATGATGAAGCGACGTAACCTGATTGGATATCTGTTTGCCAGCCCCTGGATGGTTGGTTTCCTCCTGCTGATCGCCTGGCCGTTCGCTGCGTCAATCTATTGGAGTTTTTGCCAATACGACCTAATCAACCCTCCCGAGTGGGTGGGGACGGAAAATTACCGCCGGTTGATGCAGGAATTCCGCGAGGGCCGGGGATTTGCTGTCGCATTGCAAAATACCGCCTATTATGCCCTGCTTTCGGTCCCGCTGTCGATCGTCGTGGGGATGGGATTGGCCGTGGCTTTATCGTGGAGGGTTCGCGGGCAGGCCTTTTATCGAACGGCTTTTTATCTACCTGCCGTGATTCCTATTGTGGCGACCAGTGTGTTGTGGATGTGGCTGCTGGACCCTCAAGACGGGATGGTAAATTACCTCTTGAGCTGGCTGGGGGTGCCGGGACAAAACTGGCTAACCCAATCTCGTTCGGCGTTTTCCGTGGCGGGTTTGGAGAATGCCGCAGGTTGGGCCGCTGGTAAAAACCAGCTCTTGTTGTTTGGGTCAAAAGACGCACTGGTTTTGATGTCGGTATGGGCCGTTGGCAACGCCATGATTATTTTTTTAGCTGCGATGGGTGACGTGCCAGAGTCGCTCTATGAAGCGGCAACCATCGACGGCGCGGGGCGTTTTCGCAAGTTTTGGCATGTTACGCTTCCCCTGCTGTCGCCCGTTATTTTATTCAATTTGGTAATGGGTCTGATCAAAAGCGTGCAGACCTTTACGTCGATTTATATTCTCAGCGAGGGTACCGGCCAACCAGGAGAATCCTTGTTGGTCTTTTCGCTCCATCTGTTTCTCTCGGCGTTTTCTGATTTGGAAATGGGGTACGCTTCCGCAATGGCTTGGGTCACCTTTGTGATTTTGGTGGTTTGCACGTTGCTGTTATTTCGCTCTTCCAAACATTGGGTTTTTTATTCCTCACAATGAAGCAGCTGTCAACGATTTTTGTGCTTGTTTGTCTACTAGCCATCGGGCTTTTCGTGGCGTTGCAACGCGCGCATCCTAGGGTGAGCGATCGGCCAGAAAATGCGGGACGCAGTGAAGTCGTATTCTGGCATTTTTGGGGCGGTGCAGATCGGGATGTTGTGGACGATGTGGTGCAGCGATTTAATGCTTCACAGGAACAATTTTTTGTGCGTTCTATTGCCATGCCGGGCAACAATCTGCAAGCCAAATTATTCCTCGCGATTGCGGGGGGGGATCCGCCTGATCTTGTTAATCAGGACGATCCCATTGTGGGTGATTGGGGTTGGCGGGGAATCGTGCAACCTCTGCAAGACGTATGCAGCCCTGAAGAGCTGAGGGCCTTGGATGAATTTTTGTTCCCAGCAGCCAAGCAGTTGGGAAGCTTCGACGAGACGATGTATGCCGTTTGCAACGGATTGGATGTGCGAGCGCTTTACTACAATCTGACCGCGTTGCAAAAGCATGGGTTGCAGCCACCGCGTTCCCTGGAGGAGTTAACGGAAATCGCTCGCATCATCACGCCGCCAGGAACGTTGAATCCGGAAACTTTTGGTTACCTGCCTGATGCTCGGCGGCTGTGGGCGTGGGGCAAAGTTTTTGGAGGTGATTTTTTCGATTTTGAAACCTCACGCGTTCAGCTCACAGATCCTGCCATTGTTGCAGCCGCACGATGGATGGCTGGATTTGGAAACTGGTATGGCGCGGATACGATCAATCGATTTCGGCAAGGAGACCAATCGTTACCAGGAAAGACATTCCCTTTATTACCAATCCAAGATCAGGAAGTCCAAGGTCGGTATGTGATGTTGATGGACGGACAGTGGCGTGTTCGAGATATTGACGCATTCATAGATCGACGTCGCCAACAGGGTCTGGCGTATCCGGAATTTGGAGTCTGTGCGTTGCCCGCTCCCGCCGGCGGACGGGTGGATGCCGGATGGGTGAACGGAAACTTTTTCTTGATTCCCAAAGGCGCCAAGAACACACCCGGTGCGGTCGCTTTTATGAAATATTGGATCGGCTTGGGGGATCCCGAGCAAGCGGCAATCACCTGCGCCGCGGGTGGGTGGATTCCGGTTTCTGAGGAAGTGGTGCAAACGAATGTATTTCAAGCGTTTCTCGACGAACGACCGTTGTTTCGCGAGTTTGTCCGTTTGGCGGGCAGTCAAAATCAAACGCCGATCCCGGTGATTCCGGGTGCTCCCATGTTCAAACGAGAGGTCGAAAAAGCTTCGGCGACTGCGATGGCCAAGCCAGACCAATCCACAGAAGCGATTTTGCAGGAGGCCAACACGATCATTCAACGTCGCTTGGATAAGTTGGGAAGGCGGGTAGGCCAGTGATGAAGTTTGCAAAGACAGCGAATTTTTGGCGTCACGTAATCCTGTTGTTACTCGCACTGTTATTTACGCTGCCGCTAATTCTCATGGTATTTTCGTCACTGAAAACGCCTGAGGAACTGGCCAGAAATCCATACGGGTTGTTACCTGAGACTTGGCGTTGGCAAAATTATCCGGATGCGTTGACGGCAATTCCCTTTGGACGTTATTTGTTAAATTCGTTAGTGTTGTGTACCGGTACGGTGTTGGGAGCCACGCTTTCTTGTGCGTTGGTTGCGTGGTCTCTATCCCATGTGAATTGGCGTGGGCGTAAGACGGCTTTCGTTCTGATCATCGGTACGATGTTGTTGCCTTGGCAAGTTACGATGGTGCCGCGTTTCGTGTTGATTCGGGAGTTGGGACTGTACGACTCCCTGTGGGCGATTATTTTGCCGGCCTTTTTGGGCGAAGCGTTTTTTATATTTCTTTTGCGGCAATTTTTTATGACATTGCCGCGGGAGATGCTGGAAGCTGGTCGCGTTGATGGTTTAGGAGAGTGGGGGCTGTTTTGGCGGATTGGTTTGCCGCTCAGTAAACCGGCTTTAGCCACCGTGGCCGTGTTCCAGTTCGTTTACACCTGGAACGACTTTAGCGGTCCCTTGCTCTATCTAAATGACCCCGAGAAATTTCCCTTAGCCTATGGGTTGGAGAGATTTGTGAGCGCTTATGGCGATCAAACCCATTTACTGTTGGCGGCATCCGTAATGTTCACGGTGCCGATCATCATTCTATTTTTCCTCGCGCAGAAGACCTTTATTCAAGGGATTGCCACCACCGGATTAAAAGGCTGAGGTGGGGTCGCGGTAGGCGACTGTTGGTTGTAGATCCCAGCCCACCCAAAAGCGCACAGCAAATCCCGGCCTGCCGCATGGCAAATGCCGGGATCTACGAAGATGAAAGTGTCGCTATCGGCTTGGATAGGGAGCGTTTAGTTCAGGGAGCCAGCAGCAAGCGGCTCGGGGCTTCCAGGTATCCAATCAAATCGTTTAGGAAGCGTGCGGCGGCTCCTCCATCAACGAGGCGATGATCGTAGGAGATACTCAGTGGCATCATCAGTCGCGCGACGATTTTGTCCTCGACCACTACGGGCATTTTTCGAGAACGCCCGATCAACAAGATTGCCGTTTCCGGAACATTGATGATGGGAGTGGAGTAAGTACCCCCGATGGCCCCCAAGTTACTGATCGTGAAGGTGCTGCCTTTCAGGTCTTCTACCGTAAAGTTATTGTCACGTACTTTTTCGGCAACTTCACCGAGTTGTTTGGCAATTTCGGGGATGGATAATTCATCCGCGTTGCGTAACGAAGGGACCACCAAACCGCGGTCCGTATCAACGGCGATGCCAACGTTGACATACTCTTTGTAAACGGCATGGGTGCCATTAGGGTCGAGGGCAGCGTTGATGACGGGATGATCTCGTAATGCCATGGCAACCGCTTTGATCACAAATGGCATTGAGGTCAGTTTGATCCCTCGTTCAGCGTAGTCGGCTTTACTCGATTTTCGAATGTTATCGAGGTCAGTCACGTCTGCATCATCAAAGTTGGTGACTCGGGGAACCGTCGACCATGAGCGATGCATCTGCTCGGCGATGGTCCGCCGCATGCGCGACATTTTCTCTCGTCGAACAGGGCCAAATTCGTCACGTTCCCCGCCAACAGCTCCGTTAGTCTTCGCACTACCCGATCGGACTACCTTTAGGATATCGTCCCGTGTGATACGACCGCTTTCCCCTGAGCCTTGAACCTGCGACAGATCCACGCCCACTTCGCGAGCAAACCTTCTCATCGCTGGGCCTGCGGGAATTTCCCCTCCCCGAGCGGTGGAGTAGACCGTCGTGGTCGCGACCGGTTCGGGCGCTGCCATTCGGGGAGCTGGGGTGGGCTGCACGGGAGCGACCGGTGGCGCCACTTTAGCGGGAGGGGGTGGAGTGACTGGAGGAGCAGGTGCCGCCGGGGGGGTGACCTCTGCAGCAGCAGGTGTCGGTTCCGGGGTAACCGCGGGGGGTGTGGTGGCGCCGCTGGTAGATTCGACGGTTAACAACACGGCACCCACAGGCACGGTGTCGCCTTCGCCGACGTGGACTTTGGTGACCGTGCCGGATTCGGTGGCTGGGACGACCGCTGTTGCTTTGTCGGTTTCCAGTTCGACAATGCCTTGTTCTTTTTCAATGGAATCTCCCTCGCTAACGAGGACTTCCAAAACATCGGCGGTTTCTACTCCGTCACCAAGGGACGGGACTTTGATTTCAATAGACATATTTCAAGGTCGTAGGTCTGAGGGCTTGATCCGGGCGATTCCCGTAACGGGAATCTCCGGATCTGGGTGAGGTAAAATTCAACTCAGGCATGCTTCGCTGTGAAGCCAAAATCGTTAGGCGTACAGCGGGTTAATTTTTTCGGGATCATAATCGAGATCCTTTATAGCTTTGGCTACATCGGAGTCTTTCATCGACCCTTGTTTAGCCAACTGGTGCAGTGCTCCGATCACGATAGATTCGGCATCCACTTCGAAGTGCCGACGCAGGGTTTCCCGCGTATCGCTCCGCCCTAAACCATCGGTGCCCAGCACGAGATAATCGTTAGGCATGTATTCCCGAATCTGTTCCATATAGGCTCGGACGTAATCGCTGGCTGCCACAACAGGGCCTTCGACGCCCTGCATTAGTGAAGCCAGGTAGCTCGTCTTTTTGTCCTTGCTGGTTGGGTGCAAACGGTTCCAACGTGCGGCGACTTGAGCATCCCGGGTCAATTCGGTGTAGCTCGTAGCACTCCAGACTGATGAGGAGACCCCATATTTTTCAGCGAGGATTTCTTGAGCTTTCAAGACGCATTGCATGATGGCACCGCTACCGAATAACTGCACGGTATGTTTACCGCCATCCACTTGGACATCTCGGAATTTGTAAAGTCCTTTGCAGATCCCAGATTCCGCACCCTCCGGCATCGGCAACATCTCGTAATTGGCATTTTCTGCCATGATGTAATAGATCGCGGTCTCGCCCTCTTTATACAAGCGACGTAAGCCATCGAAGATGATGAACGCCGTTTCGTAGTGGAACGAAGGATCGAAAGATCTGACAAATGGATAGGCACTGGCATTCAACAGGCTATGCCCATCTTGATGCTGGAGCCCTTCACCATTGAGTGTTGTACGTCCTGCCGTACCGCCGATTAGAAAGCCTTTGGCTCCCATGTCCGCGGCGGCCCAGATCGAATCGCCAACCCGTTGGAATCCAAACATGGAGTAATAAATATAAAACGGAATCATGTTAACGCCGTGGGCAGCGTAAGCGGTTCCAGCCGCTGAGAAGGAGGCGAGTGAACCTGCTTCGGAGATGCCTTCTTCCAACAATTGACCATCTTTGGCTTCTTTATAAGGCGTCAATTGTCCGGAATCCACGGGTTCATAGAGTTGCCCTACGTGTGAGTAGATGCCCACTTCACGGAACATGCCTTCCATCCCAAACGTACGCGATTCATCGGGCACGATAGGAACGATGTTCTTACCGATCATCTTATCTCGACAGAGTCGGCTGAGCAGGCGTACGAAACCCATCGTGGTCGACATCGTCTTGTTGTAATCGCGTTCGATCATCTTGCGATAATCTTCGTAAGTCGGAACATCCATCAGCGGAGCGTCTTTGGGCCGAGCGGGCAGGCAGCCACCGAGGGCTTCGCGACGTTCTTGGATGTACTTTGCTTCTTGGCTGTCGTCGGCCGGTTTGTAGAACGGTGCGTCTCCCACCTCTTCGTCGGAAATGGGGATGCCGAAACGACTGCGAAAGGCCAGTAATTCCTGTTCGTCAGCATTCTTTACGTTGTGAGCCACGTTCCGACCTTCGCCGATCTCACCGAGGCCGTATCCCTTAATCGTCTTGGCCAAGATCACCGTCGGGCGTCCCTTGGTTTCCATAGCGGCTTGGTAAGCAGCAAAGACTTTTTCCGGATCGTGTCCACCGCGGCGGAGACGTTCCAGTTTGTCGTCGGAAAGATTTCCGACCATGCTTAGCAAATCGGGATATTTGCCAAAGAAGTTTTCTCGAATGTACTTGCCGCCAGCGACAACGTACTTTTGATACTCTCCATCAACGACTTCGCCCATGCGTTTGACAAGCAAACCCTTGTCGTCTTTTTCCAAAAGCGAATCCCAATCATCTCCCCAGACCACTTTGATCACGTTCCAACCCGCACCGCGGAACAGGGCTTCGAGTTCCTGGATCACTTTTCCGTTCCCGCGAACGGGACCATCGAGTCGTTGCAGGTTGCAATTGATCACAAAAGTCAGATTATCGAGGCGTTCTCTTGAGGCCAGTGTGATCGCACCCAAGGTTTCGGGTTCATCGCATTCGCCATCGCCCAAGAATGCCCAAACCCGCTGTTTGCTCGTGTCTTTGATGCCACGATCCCACAAATAGTGATTGAAACGAGCTTGGTAGATTGCCGTAATTGCGGACAAGCCCATTGAGACGGTGGGGTATTCCCAAAACTCCGGCATCAGCCAGGGGTGGGGATAAGACGACAAGCCATTTTCAAACGCCACCTCACGACGGAAATTGTTGAGGTGATCCTCACTGAGTCGGCCCTCTAAAAAGGCACGGGCGTAAATACCGGGAGAGGCGTGACCTTGAAAAAATACCAAGTCGCCGTCGTAACCGCTCTCGCCCCGTCCTCGTAGGACGTGATTAAAAGCAACTTCGAACAATGTCGCCGATGAGGCGTAGGTCGAGATGTGTCCGCCGATGCCTTTGTGCTTCTTGTTTTGGCGAACAACCATCGCCATCGCATTCCAGCGAATGATACTTTTGATCCGACGCTCCAATTCCCGGTTCCCGGGGTAGGGCGGTTGCTGGTCGGAATGAATCGTATTGATGTATGGTGTGTTGGATTTGTCTTCTAGGTCGACGCCTTCAGCCTTGGCTCGCGCTTCCAATACGGATAGCAGGTATTTGGCTCGGTCCGGGCCACGACTATTGATGACATATTCTAATGAGTCGATCCACTCTTCCGTCTCTACGGGATCCATATCCACGGTTTGCTTTATAAACGGTTCGCTGGTCGGCTTTTTCGATTGTTCTGGCTTGATTACGTCTGCCATGGATCTCTTTCAATCGTTGGGTAAGTTGCGTTATCAGGGTGATCGTCGCTGGCGGACTGATTGTCCTGTTTTATCCAGTGCGAATTGTTTACCG
>CAJQPP010000040.1 GCA_905480235.1 uncultured Pirellulaceae bacterium | reverse complement strand
TTCTCTGGGGAATGGTGTGCTGGAATCGGCAGTTGTCTATGTTTTATTGGCCTTAGTGAGTTTGGCCTTTTCAATCTCGGTAACGCTGCATGCCGTCTTGCATAAACGCGATGTGCGATCCGTGATTGGCTGGGTCGGCTTGGCTTGGTTCACTCCATTTTTGGGGTCGTTGGCGTATTTGGTCTTGGGAATCAACCGAATTCATCGCAAAGCCAGTACCTTAAAAATCCGGGAGTCGTGGAATCAATATCCGGATGCCGCCTTAAACACCCACGACCTTGAGCAAGTGGAGATCGTGCGCAAGGATTTCCCCAATATTGCGGGGTTGGCAGCCGCGGGTCACCATCTAAGTAAATTGCAGTTGAAGCCAGGGAATTCGGTCGAACCGTTGCTGGATGGCGATGAAGCCTATCCGGCGATGCTGGAAGCGATTGCTGCGTCCAAGCATTCGGTTGCCCTGCTCAGTTACATTTTCGATTGTGATCGAGTTGGGGTAATGTTTGAGGAAGCCTTGGTGGCCGCTCAAAAACGCGGTGTTGAGGTGCGCGTGCTCGTCGACGATGTGGGCTCGAAGTACAGCAAACCTAATATGGTTCGCCGGCTGCGAACTGTCGGAATAAAGACGGCGGGTTTTTTACCGGCCCAGCTACCCCGTCTGCCAAAATATGCCAACATGCGAAACCATCGAAAGATTCTTGTGGTCGACGGGCAGGTCGGTTTCACTGGAGGAACCAATATTCGGGAAGGCCATTGCTTAAAGATGGAGCCGAATTTTCCGGTGCAGTGTTTGCATTTTATTTTGCAGGGTCCCGTCGTCAGGCAATTGTCTCGAGTGTTTGCGATTGACTGGGCATTCGCGACCGGCGAGGAATTGGCTGGCGACGCGTGGTTTCCAGAAATTGAGCGTGTCGGAGAGGTGTGGGCTCGTGGAATCGAGCATGGCCCGGATGAGCAATTTGAACGCCTGACCGATTTGATTGCCGCAGCATTGGCCAGTGCGCAACGCCGGGTGCGGATTGTCACGCCTTATTTCCTGCCGCATTCCTCACTGATTCAATCACTCAATGCTGCGGCATTACGCAATGTCGAGGTGGAGATTTTTATCCCTGCTCACAACAATATTACTCTCGTGCAATGGGCTTGTGCCGCTCAATTATGGCAAAACCTGGAGAAGGGTTGCCGAGTATTTAAGACACCCGATCCGTTTGACCACACTAAGGTAATGGTGGTCGATGATTTGTGGTCGTTAATTGGTTCCACCAATTGGGACCCACGAAGCCTGCGGTTAAATTTCGAATTCAACGTGGAGTGTTACAGCCCAAGCTTTGCGGAAAAATTGAATCAGATTATTGATGGCAAAGCGAGGGTTGCGAGCGAAATTACGTTGGCCGAAGTGAATGCTAGAAGCCTACCCGTGCGTTTGCGTGACGGGTTGGCTCGTTTGGCAAGTCCCTATTTATAAGGAAGTTTGTGAACACTCACGACACGACCATTCGCGTGCGCTACGAAGACGCCGATCCCATGGGTTTTTTGCATCACTCTAAATACCTATCGTATTTTGAGATCGGGCGCACAGAAATGTACCGGGCGGCGGGGGGGAATTATCGTCAGATGGAGGAGCTCGGTTGGTTTGTGGTCGTCGTGCGGGCCGATATAAAATACCGCAAACCGGCACGCTATGACGACGAGTTGGTAATTCGAACTCGACTGCATAAAGTCACTCAGGCCAAAATTATTCACGAGTATCAAGTGCTTTTGGAAGGGAATGCGTTAGCGATTGCCACGGTTACGTTAGCGCTGATTGATCGTCAGGGCCAAGCTCAGCGGATTCCTGATTGGATGCGTGAATTGATATGACGTCAGTATTTACCGAGATTTGGGTAGTTGTTCTGGTTGAAATTTATGCAGACGCTTACTATGCCTTCTGAAAACAACATGCGAATTCCATCCCTGCTTTTTACTCCGCTGCTTTTTACTCCGCTGCTTTTTTAGTCCATGTCAAATTCACCGGAAAAAACGACGCCAGCCAAACGTATTGGTATGACAGGTTGGATCGTGATTGGGTTGCTTGCTGGTTTATTCTGTGGGTTGTTCTTTGGCGAGTACACGAGTTACGTCAAATGGATCGGCGATGCGTATGTTGGTTTGCTGCAGATGGCGGTACTGCCGTACGTCGCGGTTTCATTGATTGCGAATGTAGGTAGCCTGTCGCCCAAGGATGGCATTCGTTTGCTAAAGGTAAGCGCCGCCGTGCTGGTTTTTCTGTGGGCCATAGGGGTACTGACGCTGTTGGTCATGGGACTCTGTTTCCCGGAATGGGAATCCGGCTCGTTTTTCAGCTCACGCTTTAATACACCCGCTGAGTCTCCCGACTGGCTGGAGCTGTTTATTCCCTCAAACCCGTTTCGCGCGTTATCCGAGAACTCGATACCAGCGGTGGTCGTTTTTTGCATCGGTTTGGGCATCGCATTCATGGCATTGCCCAATAAAAATCGGTTCATCGAACCCTTAAACGTGTTGGTTGACGCGTTGGCACAATTAAATAAATTGGTCGTGAAATTAACGCCGCTTGGCTTGTTTGCCATCGTGGCCCACACTTCGGGAGTGATTGATTTCAGTCAATTCAGTTTGATCCAAGGGTACATTTTACCCTACGGTGCGGTTGCGATTTTACTTTCCTTCGCGATCTTACCGACACTGATTGCCATCCTCACGCCGTTGAGCTTTGGGGAGGTATCGCGAGCCAGTAGAGATTCCTTGGTGACGGCGTTTGTGATCGGGAATTCGTTTGTCGTGTTACCGATCATCATTGAGTCGGTTGATCGGCTGATGAAGGAACATCGAGAGCGTACAAAATCCAATTCTGGCGAAGCTGCGATCGATGAAGCGGATTATCTGGTAGCGTTGGCTTACCCCTTTCCGGATATCGGTCGAATCGCGGGTTTGATATTTATTCCCTTTGCAGCCTGGTTCTATGGCAGCACTATTCCGCTGGAAAATCTTCCGCCCATGCTGGGGGTCGGCGTGTTGGGCGCCTTTGCCAAACCAGTTCTCACTATTCCGCTATTGCTGGATATCGCGGAGTTGCCCAGTGATATTTTTGACCTCTGGTTGGCTTCAGGCGTGATCGCTGCCCGCTTCGGTGACCTCATGAAAACGATGCACCTGATCGCGTTTTCGATTTTGACAATCGCTTGTCTCAATCGTGGCTTGCGAATGCAGCCGATCAAAATACTCCTCGGATTGGCAATGATGCTGCTCGTTTTATTGGGGACAGCCTTTGCCATTCGGTCCTACCTGGATGTTGGATTTAAGGATCGTTACTCGCGAGAGCAATTGATTACCGAACGTGAAATAGTATTTCCCAAGCGGTTTCGACATGTGGGCAAGACCGTTATGAGAGTCGTTGAGGAAGGGACTCCGCACCCTCCAGTGCCGGGTGAATATCCCAGTCGAGTTGCACGGATTCGCGCGGAAGGCAAAATTCGCGTGGGGTTTTACCCTGAGCAATTGCCATTTTCGTATTTCAACAACGCAGGTCAGTTGATTGGGATGGATGTGCAGATGGCTGTTTTTCTGGCCAATGATTTAGAAGTCACATTGGAGATGGTTCCCATTCGCCCGGATCAGTTGGAGGACCAGTTGATCAATAATGAATTTGATGTGGCCATGTCGGCTATTGAAGGAACGGTAATGCGAGCGGAGCTTTTTCCGGCGTTTGCTCCTTACATGTTCGTAACCATCGCGATCGTCGCTCCTGACCATTACGCAGCAGAATTTAAAAGTATTGACACGCTCTTGCAGGTCCCGGATTTGAAATTGGCCTGTTTGAAAAAAGGCTATTTTTACGATCGCTTACCGCGAATTTTTGCTGACCGGATGGACGAGGAGACAGCGACGAATGATCGCATTACCTTGATTCCCTTAGACTCGGTCTCTGATTTCTTTAATGGTGCCTGTGAACGTGAACATGGGGAGGTCCACGGTTTATTGATAAACGCCGAAGCCGGTTCGGCATGGACCATGCGCTACCCACGTTTTACGGTAACCAACCCGTTGAAAGGGGAAGTCCAAATTCCGCTCTATTACCTGACAGATGATGATGAACTCTTTGCAGATTTTCTCCGCAATTGGTTTGCTCTGAGGAAAGCCGACGGAGCCTTTCAATGGGTTTACGACTATTGGATCCTCGGCTACGAATTGAAAAAAGATACCCAGCGTTGGAGTATTTTGAAGGATGTAATTGGATGGAATCGTTGAGGGCTTTTTCGATACTCCCATGGAAGGTGAGCACCGCCCAAATAAATTCGTAAGTGCTGACACCGGAATGCGGACATCGCAAAACCGGTATTAGGATTTCGCGAAGGCTCGACTGGTAGAAACCGCCGGGTATTGATGGGTAACGAAAAGAAGGCGTGGAAGGTAGCCACAGCCGATCGAATAAAAAAAGGTGAGCCAACCAATCGTTAGCCCACCTTTTGAATTCCTAACGCCCGTTCATGCTGTGTCGACGAATTCTCGAAACAAGCGTGCGGGACAAGCGTTTATTCAATTGAGATGTTAATCTGCAGCCAGCCAAGCTCGCGCTTCCTCTTCTTGCCCAGTATCAAAGTACTTGATGCTTGACATCGTGAATGGTTTGCAAATGGCCGCCATCCACTTTTCCCATGTGTGCTCGCCTACCATGGCAATTTTGCTGATGTCCGAGCAATGTTTGGTAGCGAATTTGATATCTTCCCAAACCGCTCCCACTTCCCAACCGTGGAATTCATGCATTGTGAATAGGATTTTGATTTTGCCATCTTCACTAATCATGTTCGCAACCGCTGGCTCGAAATGAGCGTAGTCTTGAGCTGAAAGCTTGCCGCTAACGACAACATCCAATTGTTTGTTTTCTTGATGTTCTGTGATTTCAATAGTCACATCAGTTTCCTTGTCAGAAATGAAGGTTTGCTTGCGAAATCCGGTTATGTCTTTCGCCGAACGGCTTTTCCAAATTATCGTTTTCCCCGCTAGACGCAATCCAGTAAAGGATGCCTGTTTTTTTGAGGCTTCCCGCGGGGTGGCTGGGGCGAGCGTTTTTTTCGCACCCGAATTTTACCGCCGCGACGCTCGAAAGCTAGTCGGTAGGGGGGAAGCTGGGTGGGGAAGTTGCAGAGAATCGCTAAACGCGTGTTGGAACAGACCCTTGGGAAATGGGAGACGCCGTTTCCCTAATCTCAAGTACTACGGAACAACTGAGGATCAATTTGGCTGAGCGATTGTCGGATTTCGTTGATCGCATTTTCAGTGGTTTCTTCGCCAATGGCCGCCAATTCGTCGGACCGTGTGAATTCTGTCAAGTCAAAACCCGTCACATCCGGAGAGACGATCACATCGGCTGGCTCGATCCCGACCGAATTCATATTCACGCTTTGGACCAAGTAGCCACGCATGATGGTCTGCAGGGTCGACGGGGCACGAACGCGTGAATGATTCAGTTCTGGTCGGATTTTCCCGAAGACTTGTTCCAGTTTCGCCGTGACGCTGACGGCGATTACAAAATTGCAGCCCTTTTTTACGAGGACATCAGCAGGGATGTTGTTGACCAAGCCCCCATCCACGAGGGCCTCGCCATTATTCACGATCGGTTTTGACAGCCCCGGCAGATTGATACTTTCGACAATACCTCGGACCGCGTCACCGTCACTTCTCACCTTCGCTTTTCCACTGACCAAATCAACGGTGACACTGTTCATGGGCACTGGTAATTGTTGCAGATTTAATTTGCTAAGGTATTTCCTCAGCATTGGGTCAAAAAGCTGGAAGCGGTATTTGTACAGCAGGTACCAGTAACCGCCGCCCGGCATTTTGCGAAAAATCCAGGAAGGCGTGAGGTCATTGATAAAGGAGTCAATGGTATGGTCGAGCTCCATGCCTGATGCATATAAAGAACCAGTCATGGCACCGGCGCTAGTTCCCGCAATCATATCCATCACGATTCCGTGTTTTTCCAGAACCTTCAAAACGCCCAGATGGGCCATTCCGCGAGCGGCTCCGCCACCCAACGCCAACCCCAATCGCACGCCTCTTAATTCGTGGATAATGCGCTCGATCCCGTGCTTCCAAACGTCACCATGGTTTTTCGGCGGTTCATCAAATGCAACTTTGAAATCTCCGGCACAAATCTCCTTGAATTCGGAGATGATCGGTGGGTACAGATTGTCCTTATCAAGGATCCAAACGAGAGAGATTTTTTGACGCCAGCGCGGCGCGTCCTGCGTTAACTGACGTACTTTTTTAAGGGTCTCTTCCCAGTTACTCATGTGTACACACACCAACACCTTGTCGGCGGAGCTCAAGCCGCGTTGGAGGCGTTCGTAAGGCGATTCCGTTGTCGTCTCGATCAGCACGCGGTCTCTTGTTGACCACTGAGCAACTTGGTGGCGAAGTTCTTCGGGCTCCATCCACACACCATCTTTGACCAATAACACATGGTCAATGTCGGAACGGGATTTCCATCTTGGACTGTCGGTTAATAAGCAGGGATGCTCATCGAGCTGTAAAAGACGATCGAGGATCAGTTCGGTTAACTGGCGGCTATGGTCCGAATCGTGAATCAGCATTACCACTTTGGGTGGGCGACGCAAGCGATCGAGGTGCAGTTGTTTTTTCAACATGTCACCCACCAGCATGATGAAGTTAATCATCAGTTGAGGTGTGTCGCGAGTCATCTCATGGAACTTCTGAAAGTTGACTTTCAAAACGATCGATGGCTCCACCGCATCAACTAGGATATCCAAGGGTTCATTGCGAACCGCGGCAACGCCTCCAAATTGCATCCCAGACTCTAGGTAATTGGTGATTTTCTCTGTGGTGTTGCTGACCTGAGTGGTTTGCTTCAGGCGGCCCTGCACCAGTAGATAGATCGCGTCGATGGTTTCGCCCGGACTGTGCAAAATATCACCCGTTCGCAGAGTGATTTCCTCGCACAGCTTGGATAGTTCCAGGATTTGTGCATCGGCGAGACCGTCGGCAATCATGTGACGCTGCAAAAGCAGTTGGGAATGTTCCATGTTGATGCTGATCCTGGCAAATCGTGACGCTGTTGGGTAAGTTGCGAAAGTATCGCGATGTGTTCTCTCCTGCTTAGTATCGTCGCCAGACAGAGGCGTATTTATCTTTTTGGTTACGCTAGCAAGATGAGTTGAACGTAAATCGATCTTCAGGATCTGAGATGTCAGTTTCCCGCAATGGGGAATTGCCATGAGTGGCAACCGATTACCTATTTTGATGGGCCCGCAGTTACGTAGGTGCCCAGAAGTGTGATTTTCCCATGAACCGCAATTTAATGGACGGTAATGCCAACAAGGGAGCGAGTTTAGCAGCGAGTTTAGCAGTGAGTAAGAAAGTGATCGCGGGA
This sequence comes from uncultured Pirellulaceae bacterium, assembly GCA_905480235.1. Classification (GTDB taxonomy): domain Bacteria; phylum Planctomycetota; class Planctomycetia; order Pirellulales; family Pirellulaceae; genus CAJQPP01. The sequence continues at coordinate 20,483 of CAJQPP010000040.1, read as the reverse complement.
TGGAACAAGCTCGTCAGGCCTTTGCAGATTTTCCTGGCACCCCGATCCGAACGAAGTGATTTTGGCTGCAACATAACTTATCTGGCATTGACTCTGTCTCGCTTGCCGGCACGAACTTGGGCTTTTGGTGACGAAATAATCGTTAAACGAATCGATCATGCTGCAAATATTAACCCTTGGATCACGTTCGCAGAAACGCAAGCGAAACGGCTATTTATTTCATCAAAAACCACGAGGATGCAGTCTCCCAACATGAGCGTCGTAGCCTGCGAGGGATTCGGTTTTACGGTCTGGACGCTGAGTCCGATATCACATCTCGATTTGCTACATTCTTAATCACTCACGATGGGGATTCCGACATCGCACTTGGCGAGGCTTGTCGGCAAAAACGGAATTTGCGTCGGGGCTAGAGATTTCCGTGCCTTGGATTTTACAGAGCAACGAAAAGGTTTCCAATTCCATTTACACTTTGAGTTGTTTCGAATTATCGAACCGTGCCACACCGCGGACTCTTTCCAAAATGGTATTCCTGCCCGACCCATGAGGCACGAATCTTTCGCAGGTCTTTTGTTTACCCCATCAAAAGAATGTTACCTCGTAGCGCTTGGGGGGCTCGTCTGGGAAGCCTGATCTGCGGAAACCTCACTGGAAAGAGAAAGGCTCTGGAAGCTGTCATGAAAACGCCCTGCCCTACCCTGCAGAAAGGGAGGCGATGGCAAGGGAGTTGCTTTTGTGTGGCGGAAGAAACTGGGGCTGTAGATCGATCGGAGCATCAATTCGCATGGGTGATTTCAGGAGGGCTTTCACCGTAATTTTTTTGTGCCTCCTACAGATCCTGTCAACGTTAACTAACACGTAGCGCAAAAATGTCAGTTAGCTGGGTGTGGTGATTTGTCGATTCTTCTGTCAATACGCATGGTTTACAGCGTGTTCTAACCCCTACTCAAGCGGTTCAGCCACATCCGCGGGGAGCTAAACCGTGATGATTGGAAAAAACGGAATTTTCCAATTGAGATGCAGTTCCCGGGGCCCTTCTTTCGAAATTTAAGAATACATGGAAGTGGACTCGCGATGACGCCATCGCAGCCTCGAACCACGACCGGTAATGGGTGCGGAAGGGAAATCTGCCCCAGTCGATACCGGCGGTCATTTAATGCAAATCAAAGTGAGCATGAACAAGAGACTGGATAGCTACCTAAATCGTATCGTCGGTTCGTTGTTGCTGGTTTTGGTCAGCGTGGTACTCAGCACGCCGTCGTTTGCTGCAGGCACAGCAAACGAAACAGAGGATTCCGTCACGGGTACACAGCCTGATCCCTCCGCCATTCGTTTGCGATCTATTCGCGGTATCACGCAAAAGTTTCCGCTTTTTTTTGGCACTCCTGCGCCTGAAATCGAAGCGGCCCCAGACGCGGTCGTGGTGGTTTTGATGAGCCCCGGTTGCCCTGTGGTAAATCAGTACATCACGAAACTCCGTCAGTTGCATCAAAAATATAATTATGACGACCGCGATATCATCCGTAGTCGAAATTTCTTTATGAGGTCTGACGCGACCACCGATTCTGACACAAAGTATTCTTATCCCGGTGATCGCGTGCGTTTTCTTGGCGTGCATCCGGTTCCCCACACCAACTTAAAGGAAATTGCTCGGCATGCGGTCGAGAAAGATATTCCTTTTCGGGTGCTGCACGATCCCGATCAAGGCTTCATCCGGCAGTATGGTGAGACGATCAACGGGCGTACGCAAGCAATGTTGGGGCAGGTGTTGGTGTTTGATGGTGAGATGAATCTGGTTTATTCCGGGGCCATTAATGATCAATTTACTCCCGGCTCCCGGGCAGAAAAGGCTCAGAATGAATTTCTCGAAATGGCGATCGAGAGCACTTTAGAAAAACGGCCACTGGCAATGACGAAGTGGCAGCAGGCCGCCTCGGAACCGCAGGGTTGTGTTGTGCGTTTGCAGCCGCCTAGGCCTACCGAAACATCGACGGTTAACTACTACGAACACATTCAACCGATGTTGGCCAGCAAGAAGTGTTACCACTGTCATCGTCCAGAGGCAGTAGGTTCCAACTATGAATTACTTAGTTATGACGACACAGTTTCGGTCGCGGATATGATCGAGCAAGTCATCAGCGACCGACGTATGCCACCTTGGCCTGGACACTCGCCACGTGATTTTAAAGATGAATCACAGCATTTGATGTCCGACGACGAGATTGCTTTATTTCGCAACTGGGTGCGCAGCGGCATGGCCGAGGGAAATCCAGCGAACGCAACAGCTTTGGAAAAATTACCGGCCCCCAATGACTGGGCCATGAGCGAGCCGGACTTTGTTTTTGAAATGGCCAAGCCGTGGCTGATACCGGAATCGGGTCGCGTGGATTACGTGTATTACCCGGTAAAAATGAACTTGCAGGAGTTGGCTCAAACGCATCCGGATCCCCAAAAGCGTGAGTTGTTACAGGGCCTTTTAAAGCAGTTTCCGGACGGGCTTTTCATCGAAGAAATTCAAGTCTTACCCGGCTCGGCGCCAGTGGTTCACCACATTCAGGTTCATGAACATACCGGGCCTGTGGATGAAACGGATGAAGGCATGCAGTTGAATTTCGCTGAGCAATTGATGACTTATGGCTTTGCGATTACGACGAAATTACTGGGCTCATTCACCCCGGGTAATAACGATAATTTTCGCCGCTACAGTGAGAACGGAAAAACCATTGGCATGCACGTCCAACCGGATGCCAACCTGCTGTTTGAATTGCACTACACACCTAACGGCACGGCGATGTGGGACCAAAGTAAAGTGGGGATTCGTTTCGCCCGGAAGCAGCCGGACGCGGAAGTCAAAACGAATTTACCATTTCGGCGACGTGGCGATTTCAATATCCCGCCCAATCAAAGCCATTTTACGCTGCAAGATGTTCAATTGTTCGAAGCCCGTAATCCCATCCAAATCGAGCGTATTCGACCGCACATGCATGTGCGTGGGAAATCCCTTTTGATACAGATTGTACGCCGCGAGGAGTATCAGGATTTGGTGAAACGTCTCGAAGCGGAAGGCAAACATGAGGAGTCGATTGTCTCGGACCCGGCATTGCATGGAAAAAAAGGTATTGCCGGCGAAACGCTTTTGATGGTTCCCGTTTGGGATTTTGAGTGGCAAAGAACCTATCGATTTGAAAAACCAGTCATCTTAATGCCTGGAGATGTGCTGGTTGCAACGGGATACTTTGATAACACGCGTTTCAATACGGGTGTTACAAACTACGCAAAAAATATCCCTTGGGGGCAGCAGGTTGAACAGGAAATGTTCAGCACGCTATTCATCTACCGTGAGTTGGATGAGAGCGATGTTAAGGCAATAGCGGTCGAGCACGAGAAGAGCGCATCGATGGAAGCGTTTCGTAAATAGTCAACGATTGAGAATTCTGAGAGTTTTATGCCGATGACAATTCGCACCCTACTGATTCTTGCCGTCCTGTTTCTGGCGTCTACCGCGCGTGCTCAAGGCCCGTCACTCGAGGAGCAGAGCACGATTCCTTTTCGTCCATTTTCCGCAGCGGATCATGTGCCGTTGCGAGAAAATACGATTTCAGCACTAGCCAGCGTGCACAATGATCTGACGCAATTGGACCCTGCCATTCGTTTACGACTGAAACACGTTTATCAATTGGAAGTGTTGCAGGAACTGTTGCAAACGGAATCAACCGATGTGCCGATTTTGCGGGATATCGAACGCAACTTCTATTCCTTGCAAAGAGATTATCAGTTGGGCTCCCTGATGTCGCTGCGAAATGCGTTATCAGCGGACATCAATTTTTTAACCGCCATCGAGCATGACGACCCCTATTTGACCTTTCAAACACGCATGGAATCGCTTTTTGCCGAGCTCGATAATGAGAACCCAGACACCTATCGTATCGCTCGCACGGTCGATTGGATGATGACCACGGGACAGTCTCCAGAACTCGTTCGCGAAGTTCAACAGAGATTTAGCCATCCCAGTATTTGTGTTGATGTCAGTCCGGAATTGTTTTTACCGATGCTCGCTGAATACAGGCGGGAAATTGATAAAAGTGAGTTTGCAAAAAATAATATCATGGGGGTCCCTGTCCAAGGAACTAGCCGTATGAAGGCCTTGATTACCCCCGACCTGATTTACAGTACGGAATATGCTGGGCTGAGACTGAATATCAATGGCCAGATTGAGTCGCCCAAGAATGAAGCAAGTCCAGATCCACAACGCGTTCCCGTGATCGGGAACGTTTCTGTCAAACTGCAAAGTCGTGGGGAGACCAGCGTGCAGGGCACCAAGGAAATCTTCTGGAATGGCCAACAGCTAACGGCCAAACCGGCTGAAGTGATTTGTGAAACCAAAGCGGAATTAGAGGATGTCGATATTTCTCGAAAGTACCGTCGGCCCAATCGACGGATTGCCCAGCGGTTGGATCATCAGATAAAAAAACGCGCCTACAGTGAAGTAAAAAAGAACTCGTCGCGAACCAATGCAGAGGCCGCAGAGCTGGCCGCAAATTTGGTGGGAAAGGAAATTGATGTCGAAGTCGCCACATTGCTGGGGGACGCGAATGAAAAAATTAATGAGTTTTACGTGCAGCCGCTCAATCAACTGGGTATGTTGCCCATCGGCACAAGTTTCGCCAGTTCTACGGCAATTCGAATTGGATTCCGCGGCACCAATGGGGGTGCGATTGCCGCTCCCGCTCGCCTTCCCAACCGACGGTTGAGTGGGGACTTGGAGCTTTCGGCCCATGAGACCATGAGCAGCAATCTCTGGGCCGGTTATCTCAAAGGGCGTCGTTTGACGGATCGTGAATTTAAAAATGTTCATCGCGAGTTGCGTGGGTTTGTACCGCAGGCATTGCGATTGGCTGGTCATCAACCCTGGGAAGTTCGTTTGGATCATGAGAGTCCGCTGGTCACGAGATTTCAGGACGGTCAAATTCGACTGACGCTGCGCATGCAATCGATCACGGTAGCCGAGCAGACCTGGCACCAACCCTTTTCGGTCTCTGCCAGTTATCGCGTCTTGACGGGTGAAGATATGCCACGTTTCGAAAGGAGCGGGGCGGTGGACGTGGAATGGTTTGCTTCATTAAATGAGGACCCATCGAGTACCGCAATGCAAACCTTGGTAAACGAGAAATTCAATGCGTTTTTCGCCCGGCAGATGCATCTCGATGGCATGTCGGCACCCGTTGGCGGTGCTTGGGGTTCGGCAGCTGAGCTCAAGATCATCGACAGCCAAATTTACGATGGTTGGTGGCGTTTGATCTTTAAGGCCAAAGACCTTAATCGGTTAAAATAATCTGGGTGCCAGAAAGCTCGGTTGAGCTACCCTCAGCCGCGGAATTCTGCGGCAGTATTTGTGGAATTCACTGCTGGCCCATCCACCGGAACTTCCTCCCTCGTCTTTTGCTGTGCTGCCGCCGGCATTCCGTAAACCCAATATCGTCATGGCGGATCTTCCATCGACGCCCCACGCTCTGCTAACCAATGCCTGTTTCCATGAAACGCTGGTTGATTTTCATCAGTGATTGAATTCGTGCGTCGCCTGTGCCAACATTGCAACTGACGAACACGAGGGGCAACCTATTATTTTATTTTCAGACACCACCATGTTTCTCGCTCAATTGGATACGGTTTTGATATTTGCCGTTGTCAGTTTTTTTTTAGCGATCGCAATTTTGGTTGGGCTCTTGTTACGTTTTCGCGCGTCGGCACCCGATCCGGTTCAACGTCCCTTCATCAATTGGATCGATGTTTCAGCGACAAATCAGAAAATATTTGGTTCCTCGATGCTGGTCATGCTGCTGCTGGTCTTGGCCGTCGGTGGGGTCGCTGTATTGCTCTTGTACAATACCGCTCTAAAGCAGCAGAAGGCGCGTCTGATTGAGATGACAACGGCTCAAGCGAGGTTGATTGAATCGGTAGCCAGGTACGATCGTAATTTGGGAACGAGCATTGCTGAGGATGCGGCGGACGCAACGGTGGCTCAAGTTATTGACGCGCACCAAGATGAATCCGAACTCGGGGAGACGGGTGAGTTTACATTAGCGAGACTCGAGGATGATCAAATCGTCTATTTGTTGATGCGTCGTCATGTCGACGAGGGAAGTTCCCCAAGCATCCCGTTTTCCGGATCTACCCAGGGCGAGCCGATGCGCCGAGCCCTGTCGGGAAAATCGGGAACGATGGTGACAACGGATTACCGGGGCGAGAGAGTGTTGGCTGCCTACGAGCCCATTGATGAATTGGGGATGGGGATTGTCGCCAAAATCGATTTTGATGAAATTCGCGGGCCTTTGATAAGGGCTTCCCTGGTTGGGCTGGGAGCTGCTGCCTTGTTGATTTTGATAGCGGGGCTGGGGCTCTTGCGCATCAATAAACCGCTCGTAGAACAACTTGGGCAACAGGAACGCACGCTAGAAGCAATTGTGACCAATGCTGCCGATGGAATCTTTACCGTGGACAGCAAGGGAACGCTTCTGTCTTTTAACCAAAAGGCAGAATCCATTTTTGGTTACCCAGCGAGCGAAGTCCTAGGAACAAAAATAAGTCAGTTAATAAAGGGGCCAACTGACAAGCATATCGAAGTAGGCCTCGCGCATTTCAAAGGTGAGTTGCGGGAAGAAGTAGGACGTCGAAAAAACGGAGATTTATTTTCGATGGAGGTTGCTGTGAACCCAATGACTCAAGCAACGACGGCGACTTATGTCGGAATCGCCCGAGATATCACTGACCGAAAACGCATGGAAGGTGAATTGCGACAAGCAAACTTCCTGTCCGATATTGCACTGGATCTCACCGGATGTGGTTATTGGCACATTGATTACAAGGACCCCGATTGCTATTTCCAGAGCGCTCGTGCGGCTCACATGCTTGGCGAGCCCCTCAAACCCGATATGCGGTATGACCTACAGGATGAGTGGTACGCGCGGGTGGTGGAGGCTGATCCTGAATCGGCTGCCGCTACGCAAAAGCAATATCAGGGAGCCATTGATGGTGAATACGAGCAGTACGAATCGATTTACCCCTATAAGCGACCCGTGGATGGCGAGATCGTATGGCTTCACGCACTGGGTAAAGTTGTCCGTGGCGAGGCCGGAGAAATCCAGTTTATGTACGGTGCTTATCAAGATATTACCAAGCAAAGACAAGCTGAGATGATGATGCAAGAGGCTCAGCAGCAGGCGGAAACGGCTTCCGAAAAGGCTTTGGCAGCCAGTCGAGCCAAGTCGGATTTCTTATCCCACATGAGCCACGAATTACGCACGCCGCTAAACGGAATCTTGGGGTACGCCCAAATTCTGGAGCGTGATCGTCAATTGACCAGTAGGCAAAGAAGGCATGTTAACGCAGTCGTTAATTGCGGAGAGCATTTGTTGGCCCTGATCAATGATGTCCTCGACCTTTCTAAAATTGAAGCAGGACGATTAGAAGTTGAGGCAAAGCCCACCGATCTACATGAGTTATTGGACTCCGTGGGTGAAATTGTCAGACCGCGTGCTAACAGCAAAAATATTGATTTCCAAATTGAAATCTCCAGAGACTTGCCAAGATTCGTGATGGTGGACACAGCCAAGTTGCGACAAATCCTCATCAATCTCACAGGTAACGCAGTGAAGTTTACACAACAGGGTAGCGTCAAAATTCAGGTCGCCAAAAATACCCAAAACGTATTCGCCTGCCACGTGGTGGATACGGGGGTGGGGATGAGTGAACAGGAAATGGGTGTGATATTTGATGCGTTCAAACAGGTCGAAGCTGGAAAAGATGCTGGAGGCACGGGACTCGGGCTTGCGATTAGCAAACGCCTCAGCGAAGCCATGGGAGGTGGGATCACCGTTACCAGCGCACCTGACCAGGGAAGCACATTTTCAATTAATCTGCCTTTGGTAAAGGTCGATGACGCGCAAGCTGAGCTTGTGGTGGCGCGAACGGAATCTCAAAACGACCGAATGATTCTCGCGGCGGGTTGCCATGCCACCATGTTGATCGTGGATGACCATTCAACCCATCGAGATATCCTGCAAGGCTTGTTGGTCCAAGCTGGATTTGATGTGATATCGGTAACGGGGGGGCACGAGGCCTTGGAGATTCTTCGTAAAGATCCCCAAAACGTCGACCTGGTTCTGATGGGTCTGCAAATGCCGGGCATGAATGGAAACGACGCGGTGCGAGAGATACGCACTGACACGCGATTGCAGCAGGTGAAAGTCATTGCTGTAACGGCCAGCGTTTTTCCCGAATTCCGCGAACAGGCGCTCGCAGCCGGTTTCGATGATTTTTTAGGAAAGCCGTTCCATGTCAACGATTTGATGAGAATGATTCAGGAACATCTTGGATTGGAATTCGCAATAGAGGATTTTACAAGCGAGCACACCGCGCTGGAAGATTCTGAAACCGTCGCAACGGAACGTAGCGACACCGGGGTTTTATCATCTGATAAGATCGCGATGCTGACCGAGGCGCTGCAAATAAAAAATATGACAGCGTTAAAGAATCTGGCTTCTGAGCTCATGGAAGATCCGGAAACCCGTCAACTCGGCGAAAAAATCGCGATGTTCGTGAGCGATTTCAACTTCAAACAACTAAATCAATTGGCCAAGCAACTGGAGCAATCAAGTGACTGAAGCCGCGGCAGATCGTTTGTTATTGGTCGACGACAACCCTACTAACCTGCAAGTGCTATTCGGAGCATTGGAGCAGGAGGGGTTTGAATTATTGATTGCTCAATCGGGGGAAGAGGCACTGCAAATTGCCGAAGCGGCCAGACCGCAACTCATTCTGTTGGACATCAATATGCCCGGCCTGGACGGTTATCAAACTTGTGAGAAGTTAAAGGCCTCTCCGCAAACACGGGATTCCGTCGTGATCTTTTTGTCGGCCCGTGGTGCCGTCGATGACAAGGTTCGTGGGCTGGAACTGGGGGCGGTGGATTACATCGAGAAACCGTTTCAATTCGAGGAGGTCGTGGCACGTATTCGTCAGCATTTGGCAACGTGGCATAAGCATCACAGTTTGCGGCATGAAAATCGCAAATTAAAATCCTTGATCGATGGCGGTTTCCGAGAACTTAATGAAGATGATGTAATCGTTCTCATCAATGACGGAGAAGGCGATCGTGTGGAATTTAAATCGACCTTGCGATGGAATTTACACACCAACAAACCGGATAAGAAGATTGAGAATGCTTGTTTGAAAACGGTGGCCGCTTATTTGAATGCAGCCGGTGGGTTCTTGTTAGTGGGTGTCGATGATGAGGGGCAATCGTTGGGGTTGGAGACTGACCAATTTGCTAACGAAGACAAGCTGTTGCTGCATTGGAATGGATTGATCAAACAATATCTGGGTGTTCATATAACGCCGCGGGTACGATCTTCCATTTTGGACGTCTCTGGAAAACGCGTTTTGGTAGTGCAAACTTTGCCGGCCAGTGACCCCGTGTTTTTCCGCAGAGATAATGATGAGGCATTTTTTGTGCGTACAGGAAATGGCACCCACGCGCTCAAACCGAGTGAGGTGTTGAGGTACATCGAGGGACGCGGCGCAACATCTCATAGCACCGAACATCCCACGACGAAACCCGATGTGAATCGGATCGGGCAGTACACCTTGGGCGACCGTATCGGTTCCGGCGGGATGGGCGTGGTTTACAAGGCACGACATGCGATGCTGCATCGACCCGCCGCGATCAAATTATTGGACGCTCCCGAGGCCAGTGAGACCATTGTGGAACGCTTCCAACGCGAAGTCCAATTGTCCAGTCAGTTAACCCACCCTAACACCATCACGATTTATGATTACGGGCGTCGACCGGATGGGGATTTCTACTATGTCATGGAATACATCGACGGAATGACTCTCGAGCAACTGGTTAAGAAAAATGGGCCATTAAAACCGGAACGCGTGATTCATCTGTTAACTCAGATTTGTGGTTCTCTGGCAGAAGCTCACGATGCAGGATTAATTCATCGTGATATTAAACCTGCCAATATCATGGTTAGTTTTCGTGGTGGGCTAGGTGACTTTATTACGGTTCTTGATTTTGGTTTGGTGAAAATGCTGGGGGATTCCGGGGAACCCGATCTCACCGTCGTGGGGAAGTTTTTTGGTTCTTCGGGGTTCATTTCTCCGGAGACGGTCGATGGGAATGCCGTCGATCAGCGAAGTGACTTGTACTCGTTAGCGGCGACGGGCTGGTTTCTGTTGACGGGGCACGAAGTCTTTGAGGGTGAGAATGCTTTTCAGGCTTGCCTTAAACACGTGCGTGAGAAACCCCGACGACCCTCCGAATTGCGATCGCTGGCAGTGGATTCCGACCTCGAAGCATTGATCATGCAGTGCTTGGAAAAGGACCCAGAGAAACGGCCTGCTAGTGCCCACGAGTTGTTACAATCTTTTTCCCAATGCCAGTCGGCAAGGCAATGGTCGCATCAGGCGGCGGCGGATTGGTGGCAAAATCAGAATCGGGAAACGGCGGAATTACCCACCCTGGCCGACACAGAATCTACGGTCGTTTTCTCAAGGAAAAAGTGATCTTCATGGACCCAAATTTAGTCAAGTTATTTCTGGTTGTGATTATCTGCGGTTCGCTAGGTTCCCTGTTGGCATTTATTCCGGTGCTCTTGCGGAAAACGGATGGCGTAAATAAGTACGGTACGATGGCCGGAGTGGGCTTTCTGGTCGGGGCATCGGTGGGTGCACTGTACGGGATTTTTGCGGTGCTGCTTAATAAAATTTGATCTACTGCTAATCCAAACGACGGGTCGTTTCGCGTCGTTATTCGATATTGACGCACTCTAGCAAACCACCTAATAAAATGGTCGGATCCGGGTTGCCAGCAGTCAACTTCGCGAACCGATGCTCGTGTTGATACGAATCGACATTCTCTCGGCAATCAGGGCCCTGCTGAGAAGGCCAAAATCCACGCGCCGACCGTGGATCGAATCGTAGGCCCTTATGCTATTTGCGCCGCCAATTTTACGATCGAGATTTTCATGTTTCGCAAACGCAATCCAAGTGCGGGAGCACCTCCCGGAACGCTCGTCTTTCGTGGCGAACCTACTCCTGCTCGTGTGCAAGTTGTGCGGTACACCGAGGACACCATTGACGAAGTGCCCGTTGCCAGTATTGCGGATGTGGTGGGCTCGATCCAACGTGAGGAGTTTGTCTGGATTGACGTGGCTGGGATCGACGATCCGGAGACACTTCGCGCCGGTGGGAATTGTTTTGGATTATCAGATTTGACGATGGAAAATATCGTCAATGTACCCCAACGACCCCGTACCGAAACGCTTAAGAATAAGCTGTTGATGATCACGCACGTGCTAAAGATGGACGAGCGGGATGCGTTGCATATCGATCAGCTGAGTATCGTCCTGGGACCTAATTACGTCATTACCGTTCACGCGCAAACCAGTTGCTTTCTGGACGTCATTCGCGATCGACTTCGTACCAACGGTTCTAAACTAAGAGCTCGTGGGCCCGATTTTTTAGCCTACGCCATCATGGATGCTATCGTGGACGGTTACTATCCGGTTCTTGAATCCCTTGGTGAGCGATTAGAAATACTCGAACAAGAGGCGTTGGAGCAACCAAAATCAGAATTGCTTCGCACAATCCATCAACTGCGTACGCAATTGATACAGGTGCGTCGCAGCAGTTGGCCGATGCGGGAGACCTTGGAGCAAATGGTACGGAGTGAATCACCATTACTCAGCGACGAGACCCTGCCCTTTCTGCGGGATGCTCAGGCGCACTGTGCACAAATCGTAGATGTCGTGGAGATGTATCGCGAATCGGCAGGGGCACTGATCAGCACCTATATGTCATCGATTGCCCACCGAAGTAATGAGATCATGAAAGTGTTGACAATGATCTCCAGTATTTTCGTTCCCATGACATTCGTCGCCGGCGTTTATGGCATGAACTTTACTCATATGCCAGAGTTGAGTTTTCGCTGGGCCTACCCCATGGCGCTCAGCGTCATGGGCGCAACGGCTTTTGTGATGCTCATTTTCTTTTATCGCAAAGGTTGGTTCGGCAAATTCGATCTGCAAGTTGGGTCCAATATCTTGCCCTCCTTGCTGCAGAACTCGGAAGCCGAAGAACCCGAAGGAACTGCCGAATCCACGACCGCCGTGGAAGTTCCGGAAGCGGAAAAAGTATCTAGGAAAGCAGCCTGATTCAGAGCGTTTTCAGAATTAACGCGAACCGAATTTGCGGAATAGATGACGTTTTCGCAAACGCGACCTCGTCGGGTACCAATCGAGTTTCACGTTGAAGGTGAAGTCGTTACCAGTCCCCGAAGATACCGGATGCCAGGCTTCCATGATGCAGTAACACGAATTTGTTAACTGGATGCCAGCGTCATATTTCATCGAAAACGTGCTCTTGCCGTCACTTTGCAAGTTCTGAAATAAATCGGGCGTCACACCGACCCAATCCAATCCGGCATTTTGCAGATGGAATACAAAGGGGATCTCCGTATGAAAAGCTCGAATGTCGGACGTGCCAAACAGTCCGCCGGTCGCGGCGGGTAGGCTTGGTAACTCGGGTACCAGATCCGTTGCCAAGTTGTCCGCGTGCAGGTAACGCAGCGTAGGATAGATTGAGAGGTTCCGCGAAGGTTGCAGAGCAAATAGGGTGTTGGGCATCCAAACCCATTGTCCACCGCCCAGACCGCGTGCCTCGTCTCCAGTAGGGGCGATTGCCTCCAGCGTGGGTGCCATGGAACGCAGGAATCGCCGCCGCGAAGGGATAACCCACGACGTTTTCCAGCGGGTATCACCAAGGCCACTGAATCCACCGCGGCCCGTTAGATCGGCATGAGATTGAACGGGAGCGGCAATGTCCAACAAAAAAGTCTGGCCGCAAAATTCCAAAGGCACGATGGGATTGATCTTAAACGACAGTAGATCGCCTTGGTTTTCTGACAGGCTTGACCAGCTCCATTCGAATAATACATGACAGATCGCCGACGTGGGATCACTGGGATCCACTGTGCATTGGCGATGTGCGGGCTGAGGGGACTGGGACATTTCGAGCACCGCCCACTGCTCGGCAGAAAAAGGGGATTGCTCCTGGTAGTCGTAAACCCCCTTGGATTCTAGGACGCTCGTTTCCGAAGCATCGGGCTGCTCGGCCGCTTGTTGTTCCATCTCGCGGAGCTGCTTGGCCAGCTGAGGATATTTCGACGGATGTAAAGACGGGCCACCCGTCACCTGACGTGCCAAGTGGAGCAGGTCTTGCCCCAGCAGATGATGCGGTAGCAGCCCAGCGAAGCACGCCACTAGCAGTAATTGTAAAGTTGTGCGGATTTTGACGGTCGCCATGGCGAGTCACCCCGGAAATTGATCGGCTATTCCGGAATCTACCATCGGCAATTGTTGTAGCGGTCCTTTTCGTTGTAGCTAAGTCTCCCGTTTTTTGGGTTGTCGCGGTGACACGGATTGCATGGACTTTGAGGGTCGTGTCGACAAAGTATAGCGACAGAAAGCGTTGCCATGACCGGCGTGACGCCGAGCTACAGCCCCCATTGTGGCGGTCGCGGTGCAGCCGAGCCCTGGTGGTAAGAGAGAGCTCGGTCGTTAGGCGGCTCTGCGAGTACTGTCGATCGGTAGGTCGTTGTCTCTAGAAATCACGGGTTCTTTGCTCGCTTGCCTGGCTTCGCGGCGACGTTCAACGCGAAAAATCAAAAAACAAACAACGATGGCGAGACTGGCGCCCGCAATCACGTCACTCGCCCAATGAGCACCGGAGGAAATTCGTTGGAACGATGCTAGGAGGGCCAGCGTAAAGAAGATGACCTTGCCCCGAGGAAATAACCAACTGAGACCGATTGCCATTGCGATCGCACCGGCAGCGTGAGCCGACGGAAAGGACTCGTAAATATATTCACCATTAGGCATAAAGCCGGCCCATGACTCCGTTATAGATTCAGGCAGTCCGGCTTCGCCGGCACTCTCGTTTTGATACGAGAGTGGACGCCTGCGAGAAACCAGTCTTTTGATGCCTTGGGCAGCCAGCCCCGGTAAAAATAGAATGGCCGCTAATGTGCGCAGTCGGTAGCGATAGTTCGGAAGCATTTGCCAAACCAAAATCAAAACCAAGGCAGCACCGAAACCGTGTGCAAAGATCTCCGATAGATTAACAATCCGTCTCAAATCGCCGGGGATGGCGTCGCCATTGCGTTCCCCCGATACCGTCAGGTCAAACCAGAGGGCAGTCATGAAAATGAAGCCCAAAATTGAAAGCGCAATGGCAAGCCATCGATAATTCCAAATGGGCAGGGGCGGCGTGGTGGCGGAAAGCGAATTTTCTTGCATATCGGATATTTCAAGGGGTCCAAACCGACGCATTTATTTGCCGGGTACTGTAGTGGCTTACCGAGATCTACCAAATACGAATCTTGGTACTTTTAGACGTTTTTGAGCGTGGAATCGGCGAAAATAGCCGGCGGATCAACAAACAGGCAGGTAATGCCCGCCGGATCCTCAAAAAAAACCGACCGTCACGCGACCCGGGGAGTTTGTGCTGATGAGCAGACCGATGAGTCCTTTTACTGCAACCGGGGCCAGCCTGATGGCAAAATCAGGTCAACCGTTAAGGCTGGTTCTTGTTTCCATAGCAATGGTTTATCCTGCCCCACTAAGACGGTTTAGTCGTAACCGAAGGACGCGGATACTTACCAAGAGGAAAGAAATCGCTTCCCTATGGATCGTGACGATTGAGGTCGTCGCTGTGACGATAAAGGTCGCAGAAAACCGATGTGACCTAAGTCGGGAAATCGATTAATTCAATCCTTTTTGACGGATCCAACTAGCGTTAGCGCTTTCGAGGATTTGCGAGAGTGATTTGTTGGCAGTCGATTTTGCTTAATTATATTGATAAGAACGAATTTGCTTCGCTGAAACCTATTTGATGATTAGTTCCTACAAAGTGACTGCTTCGAACCCATCGCAACTCGGCATATCGGCCGTGTCGACTTTTCGACCACCGCACCAGTTATCCAACGACTGGTTCGATGCGATGCCGCGTAAATTCGTCAAGCATACGGGCATCCATTCACGGCCAGTCTCAGAAGAGGACGAAGTCACGCAAGCGGTACGGGCGACCGAACAGCTTGTGCAAGACACACGCTGTGATTTAAGCAAATGCGCTGCGGTCGTCTTTACCTCTCCGTCATTCGTTCCCATGCCTTTGGCCCGTAAGCATCTTGAACCGCAAGAGGCGCGGAACGAACAGCTTAGCCGAGCAGCATGGCAATTCGTCAACCAGATGGGGATCACACCCCGCCGGGTGCAGGCTACCAATACCTTTTGTGCCGGCTATGCCCGGGCGCTGGAATTGGTGCTTCACAAAATCAATCCGACGTTGGAACTGCAAGCGGATGAGTTTGTTCTCGTTATTACGTCTAGCCGCATCAGCCGAATCACAGATTACTCCTGCCCAACGTCCGGTGCACTGTTTGGGGATTTAGCCACGGCAACTCTGATCGCGCGGACCGACAGTCAGTCTCACCCAGTACACTTTGAGTTGTTGGACGCCCGAGTCGATCATCATCCCACCAACCGACCCTTTTTTAAGTTCCAACGCAAAGAACAGGTACCGGCACCCAATCGTGATGGGGGCCGAACCATCGAGTCCCATCGCTTTGTCTTTTCATTGGATGGCATGGGGATTGCCGATATCGCGCCGCGTGCCATGGCTGCCTCAGCGGCGGAGATGGTTAGAGATACCGGTCGTCGTCCGGAAGAGATTCAACATATCCTGCCCCATCAAGCTGGCTTCGCCATTGTTCGGTTAACCGAAATGAAGCTGCGTGACGAAGGCTTCACCGGTGAAGTCATTAACGGCATGACTCACGATGTGGGCAACGTCAGCTCGGGATCGATTCCTTTTACGCTGAGCAAAATGTGGGACGATTTGCATGGAGAGGTTGTGTGCCCGATCGCCAGCGTCGGACCTCCCGGAAAAAATCGCGTTGCACAGGGTTGCATCGCCTTGCGATCGACGCCCTTGCACACGCAAAATTTTCAAACTGCCGAAAGAGTCGTCCGGCAAAAAGCGAGTGCTTAAGCCCAAATTACCATCCCGGTGATTTGCCGAAAGCGATCTGCTCCACCCGCCTGCTCTTTCGCTTTTCCGCCCTTTCACGCTGTTTGGTTATACCCGGCGGATATCGGTCGATAGGCGGCCAGGAATACGCTCAACCCCCCAGTTGGTCATCCAAGGGTCGGGGTCAGGCTGCCGCGTCCGACAAAGGCCGTAGAATGGGCCTGCCATAATCCCCCACAGCCCCGCTGGCGATTACAGAATTACAGATAATTCAGGATGTCTTGTACAGCATCGAACGCGCGGAAATTCGGATGAACAATAGGATCATCTGGAATTTCATGTACCCACGTCGTGTGGAACGGGACCAGAAACGCATGGGCTCCAATTTCCAAGACCGGTAATATATCGGAGCGTGGAGAGTTGCCGACCATCAGAAATTGGTCGGCCTGAATGTCGAGATGGTTGACCAGTTTCTGGTATTGAATCGGCGTTTTATCCGAGACGATTTCGATGTGATGGAAGTAATCCTGCAAGCCGGATTGGGTCAACTTGCGTTCTTGATCCAATAAATCTCCCTTGGTGGCAACGACCAATCGGTAATCCCCGGAAAGGTGGGCGAGCGTCTCCTCAATCCCCGGTAATAATTCAACTGGTTTTTCCAGCATCTCTTTTCCGACGTTGAGTAATTGTTCGACCATGGCAGTTGGCAACTTGCCCTGAGAGATGCGCACGGCAGCTTCTATCAATGACAACGTAAATGGCTTGATGCCATAACCATAAAGCGGCAAGTTTTTCATCTCAGTTTCGTAAAGAATCTGAAATGCTTCGTCCGCCGGAAGATAGCCGGACAGAAGATCACAGAACAACGATTCAGCCTCACGAAAAAACGTTTCGTTCACCCACAAGGTGTCATCGGCATCAAAGGCGATGACTTGAATCTGTTCAATTTTCTCCATGACTTCGGTAGTTCTCGGGGGATCTGTCTCTGGTGTGGGGTAACGCGAGTCCGTTTGTTTTAATTGCTGGCAATGCCTCGCTTGGGTGTGGTTCATTCGGTCAGGCGTCCCCGCTTTTTTACCGAAGTTTCCGCCGTGTTACTTTCGCGTGATGACTACTGTCCCTGCAAGATGGAAGATTTGATGTTCATGAGTTGAAATTGATTTCGCATGATGGTTTTATCTCCGACGGAAACCGACGCGGAGAAATCAAAAATCTCGCTGATATGTTCGTTGAGAGAAACTTTCACCGTGAGTTTATCACCGGGCCGCGCGAAACTTTTGTAGCGGGCCAGTTTTACTTTGACGAGGACGCCCAAAGCGTATTCGTTGAAAAATGGATCGTCCGTGTTATAGACGCTCATCGGATTGTATTCCGCTGCGATCATGATGCCCGCAGATTGCGTGGTCAACTCTTGCATCATGGCTCCGGGCATAATGGGGGCTCCGGGAAAGTGACCTGCAATGAAAAATTCGTCGCCCGAAACCGTCTTGCTGGTGAGAATTTCTTGAGGTGTGATCGATACAATTTCATCGACCATCAAATAAGGATTTCGATGATGAAGATAGTCTTCGATCTTTTCAAACCGGTGTTGATGATAAGCCATGGAGTTTTGACCTGAGTGTTTTCCTGAATCGCTCTGAGTCTCGAATTCTAATCGATAAAACGTGTTTCCGTGGAGTGGGGTAAGCCTCCGCTTGGGGACACGGTCTAAAATAGCAAGGGTGTAGGATTGAGGCCCCCAAATTTCGGAGCGGCAGCATTTTTGGCCCCGCCTATTTCGATGTTTTATGAGTGGGATATTTGTTCTGCGGTGGCCCAACCACTCAAAAACGCGCCTTCCACTCGAGATCCACCAACCCAGTCACCACAAACCAGAATACGATCATGCTCACCTTTAAGGCATCGATCCAATAGCGGCTCATTGGCAATTGCGTATTTCCAGCGATGGCCTTGTAATGCGATGGGGTGTCGGGGTTGGATTCCGGTGACACGCCAGAATTCCTGCAACATGGCCTGCGTGACCTCCTCACTAGGACTTTCCCAGTGCGTATCTGTCCACTCGGGCGTGGCATGCACGATAACTTGCTCGTAGGTTGAGTTACGGCCAGGTTTGGTATTGTTGCGAGCTGTCCAAGAGAGGAAGGAGTCGTGAAGGAATGCTCCGACCCATTGGTCGGTGAGCGGGGCATCCAATGTGACCATCGCGGCCCAGCAGGGACTCATTTCCACCTTTTCAATCTGCTTTTTTATCTTGGGGAAATCCACCAATAAATCGGCCGCTTGTTCAGCGGGTGTGGCAACGATCACCCGATCAAATTTATCGAGACTGGCTCCGACGTCATCGAGCAATTCGAATTGGTCTGCCGCGTGAACCACACGAGTAACGCGGGTCTGTTTTTTGATTTCTAAACCTACGGATAGGGCTTTGCACACCGAATTCATCGCCGGGGTGCCTACATAGCGCGGAACCGAACGGGATTCCCGTTGGATGAGACCATCTTTTAATACCACAAACCGTTGTTGCTTGGAGGCATCCGGCCAAGTTGCGACCACGCCCTTTTTTAACCAGTGATCGACCTGCGTCACAAAGATAGGGTCTCTTGCCGTGAAGTACTGGGCTCCATGATCAAAGCTGGTCTCATGGTCGGCACGACGCGTGGCCATGCGACCACCAACTCCACGGCTTTTGTCAAAGACCGTGACGCAGAACCCTTGTTTGGTGAGCTCTTGAGCCGCGACCAACCCTGAAAGGCCAGCACCGATAACGCCAACGGAAGTTCGGCCGCGTGAGACTGGGTTCATTGACTAGGACCCTTGATCGTCCTGGCCCGTGGCGTCATTCACTTTTCCCAATAGCCGAAACGGTGCGATGATATTATCTCGCATGCGCACCTTGGTTTCTGTAATCGCACCAAGGATGAGCGTCGCATCGTCATCCTTAAGGTTGCCATCGGCCAGAGAGCCAATTTGTTCCAGCAGATAGGGAATGATCTGCGTAGGGGTTTCAAAGGAATGATTGTTCAATAACTCAACCAACCCTTTTATCCCCAGGATGCGTTTGTCATTGTTTACCGATTCGATGAACGCATCGCTATATAAAAGGAACATGTCCCCGACTTCGGTGGTGATTTTTCGACCGGGGTAATCCGATTCATCGTAGATGCCCAGCGGAAGATTCCCCATCGCCTTGTCCGATTCAGCTGGGTCTAAGTGGACCCACTTATTTCGTTGAGCTCGGTAGTAGATCGGGTAAGGGTGTCCCGCGACACTGATTGCCAGGCTTCGTTTGGGTTCAAAGAAAGTGGCTACAACGGCGGTGGCAAATCCACTGATTTCGGAGACGTTACCAAACTCACGGTTCATGCCTTCAACAAATTGGCTTTGGCTAATCTTGTTAACATTTGTACGCATGAGATCACGCAACGCGATGGCCAGTTGGGAGGCAGCCTCTCCGTGGCCGCAAACATCTGCCAGTAACAAACGAGAAATTCTTCCCGACGCACAAGATGTCAAATAATAAATATCGCCGCCGCCTACGACGCTATCTGCGAAAGGTTTGCTATGGACATAAATGTCCAACCCCGGAGCGGCAAAATTCTTTTCGATAGCATGATTGCCTCCCCAGATCTCCATGCATTGCATGCGTTCGGTTGGCTGTGTGGTAGGTTCTGACACGGATGATAGGGTGCGGTTAAATGAGCAGCTGCGAGATTGGTTCAGGTTATGATTCTAATCCAATGTCATGTCAAACCCGATGCGTAATCAACCGTTGGCTGTTTGATTTCCTAACTTCCGCATCTCAAAACCCGGGTCAGCCATGCAGGCTTTTTACCGTGGTAAAGCAGGTACGGGCCCCCGCTGGCGGGAGTTTCCTATTGCCAATCAGGCACAACTCCGTTATTTACGCCCCAGCACTCATTTTGACTGCTGTTTCTGTTTTTCATTAAAAGAGGATCTCTCATGCGCCATGTGTTGCCGCGAGCCGTTTTTTCTTGTGTCTTGGTACTGGTAATTGCTGCGAGCAGTGTCTCTGCTCAGGATCATGAATCTCGGTCGATATACCAATTTGGAGGTTTCAAATTGGGTGTGATCAAAACTCAGGATGAGGCCGTTAAAGCCGAAAATGCTTGCGAGATTTCCATCGCTTTGAATTGCGATGGACAAATGCCATTCATCAGTTGCCTTCCTCAGTTGGTGAACTTGTTCGGAAACAGCGTTGAAGAAGAGCAGCAGGTGATTGTCGCAGCAAGTGGTTGCGATAACCAATGTTGCCAAGGTCAGGTAGCAGAAGCGGCGATTTGCGGAACCGCCGAATGTACAGGATGTTGTGCGGCCCCTGCGTTAACCGCTCAGGTGAATTGTCCTGCGGAAACGAGTGGGTCCTGTTGTAGTGAAGC
>CAJQPP010000039.1 GCA_905480235.1 uncultured Pirellulaceae bacterium | reverse complement strand
ACCGCTGAAAAGAGCGGCTTTAATGGCCTCCGAGACGATTGCTAAATTAAGACCGCCAGACAGAAATTGACGGATACCGTAATAGAAAAACACTTACGTTAAGACGAAACAAATGCACTTGAGATTGACCGAGCCCCTTTGAGACCCTTTTGGAGTCGCTCACAACCTATCCAAGGCAAAATTCACTACCAAGAAAAACCAACGCGATGAAACCCAACGAATAAGAGGCTCGCAGACTGGATGTTGCAAACCAAAATCAGCCACCGATGGCGATCACATAGGCCACCGCGTAGGACCGGCAGTGGGAAATTGAAATCTGCATCTCTTGAATGCCCATCTCTTGGGCAATGTCGCTGGCCACACCGTGAATTCTCAGTTCGGGCTTGCCGCCCATCAGATTGGAGACTTCCATATCGGTCCACTTAATGCCCCGAGACCATCCCGTCCCCAAAGCTTTCAGGCCAGCTTCTTTGGCGGCCCAACGTCCCGCGTAATGTTGCATGGCCGATTTACGACCACCGCAATATTCGATCTCCAGCGGAGTAAAAACGCGACGCAGAAAAAGATCGTCATGCTTTTCGATCATCTGACCAATCCGCGCGACTTCAATGATGTCCGTACCTATTCCAATTACATTCATGGCTCTAGTATGAACAGTGGACGATTCCTGCCAAGTCCAAGCGCTTCCAGCCCGCGGATTAACGCCCACCTGGATGGCGATGGTGGTTAAGCAAGACCGCAGGCTTGCTGGGCGCGTTTCAGCACCTCACCCGCTTTTTTTCTGGCGACCGCGGCGCCATCGCCCAAGATTTCGTTAACCCGTTCGGGCTTGGCTTCTAGCTCGGCACGGCGTTCGTGGGCCTCCGCAAAATAGGCCTCTGCCGCCTCGGCCAACGCTTTTTTGACTTCACCATAACCGAACCCGCCTTGGCGATAGGTCTCGGCCATCGATTCCCGAGCCGATTCTTCGGCAAACAAGCTGAACAGCTGATACAGATGATCCGTGTCCGGGTCTTTAGCGTCTTCCATGGGACGCGAATCAGTAGCGATTCGCATGACCTGCTTTTTCATCTTTTTGGGCGCCTCGAAAATCTCGATCGCATTGCCGTAGCTCTTGGACATCTTCTCGCCATCGGTTCCCGGAACCTTGGCGCTGTTATCCAGCACGTGCGGTTTGGGCAACACGAACACTTCGCCAAAATGACTGTTAAAGCGTTGAGCCAGATCGCGGCAGACCTCGATGTGCTGGACCTGGTCCTGACCCACCGGGACGACCTCGGAATCGTATGCCAGGTTATCGGCCGCCTGCAGCACCGGATAGGTAAATAACCCGAGGTTGGCTGGCAAGCCTTTGGCAACTTTATCTTTGTAACTGACGCACCGTTCCATCAAACCCATCGGGGCGTCGGACATCAGCAACCAACACAACTCGCTGACCTCGGGCACATCGGATTGCTTAAACAAGACCGCTTGATTGGGATCTAAACCCAAAGCCAATATATCCAGCGCCGTATCATAGGTCGCTTGCGACAGGGCCTCACGATCGCGAATCGTCGTTAGCGCATGAAGGTTGGCGATGAAATAATAAGCCGCATCCTCCGATTGCAAGTCAATGTACTGCCGGATCGCGCCGAAGTAATTGCCCCAATGAGGACGGCCGGTGGGCTGGATTCCAGATAATACGCGCATTGATGATTCCCGCAGTGAAAATCAGTGCTTGGTAATTAACGTAACGAACCGCCACACATCGAAACGTGTTACGCGGTAACGAAACTTCTTTATAGCAACTGACGGGAATCCCTTCGAGGTATCCATTTTTAACGGCTACCCTGAACGTATTCGCTCAGCGCGAAACGAACCGTCGACGGTTTTTCACGCCGAGGGTCGTTGGTCTTTCTTTTACGTCATGCCACCTTTGGTGCGCGGATGCTCATAGGTCAAAGCCCGGATCTATCAATTCGAGGAGCGCCTAAAGGCGCAACTGAATCGGCAGTTTAGGATTGACGCTAGAGAATTCCACCATGCACTCGGAATGGCGTTGCGTGATCTGGTTGATCTAAGAACCAGAACCTTTGCCACTCGTAACGCATTGCACGAAGGTTTTCGGACGTATGAATCAATTGTTGTGCTCGGACGGTTGGGTCAGCGTCATATATTGGAAGAATACATCCAGTACTGCTGCTGATTGAGATCGCCAGTAGCGCCGCAAATAATAACCGACGCATCGAAGTACTCCCTATGGTTTGATTATCACGGCAGATGCGCGCCGTGACCGATCTTGTCTCTGTGTAAGGACTGATCGTCAAAACCGCGGCGAGAAGTTTAATCCTTAGAGATGATTTAGCCGTTAAAAGTTGACAAAACCGCTGGCGAACGCAGTGCTGGCAAGCATTCGGGGGACCCTAGGTGAAACAGGCAACTCAGGCAGCCAATTGTTCACAGAGCTGGGAGCCGATTTTGCCGTTTAAGCCAAGTAGCGAAAGTCGCCATCCCGACGAGTAAACCCGCTCGCATCGAGGTATTCGAACAGCGGAATAGCGTATTTTCGCGACGTATTCAGGTGCTGCCGCAGATCACTCATGGTGATTCCACTGCCATCCGCCAGCATCCCGGAAAGTTGCGATTTAATTTCTTCCACGACCTTTTGATGCAAGTAGATATCATCGGTCAATTTGACCAGCACGCCTTGGTCACATGCCAGTTTCACCAATTGAGGAACCGACTGCGCGCTCTTCGTGGCTTCCTTGATTAACTGGGCAGTTGTCGGCGGTTCCAAACGGGCTTCGCTAAATCGCTCGATAATCTTGGCCAACAGCAGTTTCTCGTTTTTCGTTAACTGTGGCCCGCAACCCTCCAAGGCGAACACCGTTCCGGCCTGCTGGAGTTTTTTAGCCTGCAGCAATTGCTTAAGCGCCGTATCGAACAGCTGCTTCGTTTGGACATAGGTGAAAAAGCCCTCCAATTTGATCCGATCGACCCCACTGGCCAAAGGATCGGATTCATGGAACCGTTCCATATATTTAACGATGGATTGGGCCAATTGTGCGATCGTTGCTTGGTGGGCCAGCAAACTTTTTTGGGGCGAAAGTTTCAACTCCACAACCTGCCCCTCCTCTTTTAACTGCTCAACGTTTTCCGCTGGCGAAGATACGCCAGCAATCCTGGCCAGATCGCTTAGGTGATCATTTTGCATTGATTGAAAATAGATGGCCGCACCAACCCGCTGTGTAGGCAATTCGCTGCCCATTTGCTCCAGCATTTGAATGTCATTCTCTGTCGGCTTTTTCAAACGGGCGGCGTTTGACATCAGCACACGCCCTCCTCCGATAGTCTCTAGCGGTGATTCGGTCCGCAAAACAAACGGTTGATTCCAGACGGAAACGACCGGATCGCTGAGAAACAATTGAACGTGCCCTACCTCGCCCGGAGCCAGTTCCTTGCCTTGCAACAACCTGACACTTGCCAGCACTTCGTTGGTGCCAACGTGCAGCCTGACACGCTGGCGATCCTTGAGAGGGCGGTGGATGGTTTTCAGTAACTGAACCTTCGCAGAGATGATTCTCGAAGGTCTCAAGTGCCCCGCGCCGCATAGTTCCTGCCCACGCCTCAGTTCGCCATGATGCACGCCGGCCAAATTGATAGCACCCCGTTGCCCGCGCGCGATTTCCTCGACCGCCAAATCGTGGTTTTGGATTTCGCGAATCCGCGTTTCCAAATTGCCAGGCTGAACCTCTACCCGCTCGCCGATTTTGGCATGCCCGCTAGACACGCTACCCGTCACCACCGTGCCATGACCTTCGACGGTGAAGACCCGATCAATCGCCATGCGAAACGGGGCATGGGGATCGACGAGGTCATTGCCGGCGGCCACGTCGCGGGCGACTTTGACGA
Organism: uncultured Pirellulaceae bacterium; assembly: GCA_905480235.1. Classification (GTDB taxonomy): domain Bacteria; phylum Planctomycetota; class Planctomycetia; order Pirellulales; family Pirellulaceae; genus CAJQPP01. The sequence goes on along the minus strand of CAJQPP010000039.1, from coordinate 25,406 downwards.
GTTCCTTTTTAAGTTCATCCAACCCAGCTCCGGTATGGGCACTGGTGGGAATGATCGCAGATTTCTCGAGAAACGTGCCCTTAACTAACTCCCGCACCTCTTCCACCACCATTTCCAGCCACTCGGGATCGACCGTGTCACATTTGGTGATCGCGATGATACCGCCACGTAAATCAAGCAGTTGCAGAATATCAAAGTGCTCGGTGGTTTGGCGTTTGATCGAATCGTCGGCGGCTACCACCAACAGTGCCATATCCATACCGGTAGCACCCGATAGCATTTGTCGGACAAATTTCTCGTGTCCCGGAACGTCCACGATGCCGAACTGAAAGTCATCGATTTCCAGCTTGGCATAGCCGAGCTCAATCGTGATGCCACGTTTCTGTTCTTCTGGAAGTCGATCGGTATTTGTACCCGTCAGAGCCCGAATCAAGGATGTCTTTCCGTGATCGATGTGCCCTGCGGTGCCGAGAATAAGGTTGGTAGACATGCGAGTATTCTACGCATGGAAGCCAAGTTGCGAAACTCGGCCCGCACGTGCTCAACGCGGGCAAAAACCTAGCCTATTTAAATAGCCTGAGAAGCCAGCACACCCACCAGCGCTATTCGAACCGGTAGCGCGGTTCACCCTCTTTGTAATGTTGAGCTGTACGAGGGACCGGTGGTGGAGCCGTGGTCTTCTTTTGCCGGCCCGGCCATGCCAGCAGAGATTGCTTGAGATCTCCATCCACAGGAGGCCCCTGGTTCCACCACGCCTTTTTTGTTTTGGGAGGATGCCAGGCGTCGCTCAGCAACGACTTGGTACCCGAGGCAAATTTGCCGATTCCATCCCCTGTTTTGGTGAAAAAGGACTTCGTCTTTTGGTTATAAGACTCAGGCGTCTTGGCTCGAGGACGCGTATCTGGTTTGAGGAAATCGAATACCCCTTTTTCCAGATGGGGCTTATTCTGAATTCTTGGTGCGGCTTTGTCAGATAGCCGAATCGGCTTAATTTCCTGCGTTTTCTTTTTGAAGGGCAAGAAATTCGGCAGCTTCAAGCGTTGTGCTTCCAGGGAAAGCGAAGGCAAAACGAGGCATCCCAAAAGCGCTACAAAAATCACGCGTTGAATGTTTAGCACAGATGTTTTCCCATTCCAGCAATAGCTCAGATGCAGAACCCTCTTTTTGGGTTATCGACAAACTACGCCCGGATTCCGTACAAACAGGTCTAGGATCGCGAAAAACTCGTCACCTTTCTTGGAACACCTCATGAATCACGACTCGCCAACAATGCCAGCAAATGATGATTTGGGCTTTATTGGCGCGGGTAAGATGGCGCAGGCATTGGTGTCCGGGGTAGTTTCCGGTGACCGAAAACCGGGCAAAGTTTATTTCCTTGACCCGGACGATGGGGCGGCCCACCAATTTTGCCTGCATGCACCCGCCGCCGAACGTTGTCATAGCTTGCAAGCGTTGGCCTCTCATTGCCGCATCATCGTCTTGGCGATTAAACCGCAGATGATGCCGCAGGTCCTCCCCAAATTGGCCGACCAGGTGGCGGCGCATCATTTGATCATTTCGATTGCCGCCGGCATCCCCATCCACCAACTTGAAAGCCAGTTGGGTACTCACCGCGTGGTTCGCGTCATGCCCAATACGCCCTGCTTGGTTGCGCAAGGCATGTCGGCGGTGGCGCATGATCCAGTGGTGGATTCGCACGACCTAGAATGTGTTCTCAACATTTTGGGATCGGTCGGTGATGTTGCCCTAGTCGATGAGTCGCAAATGGATGTCGTCACTGGTCTATCTGGCTCGGGTCCAGCTTATGTCTTTTCTTTCATCGAAGCCCTCATGGAAAGTGGCGTCGAAAATGGACTGTCGGTCGAACTGGCCCAGCAATTGACTTTACAAACCCTAAAGGGCGCGGTGGCATTGGTCGAAGCTACGGGTCAATCTCCCCATTTTTTGCGGGAGCAGGTGACCAGCCCCGGTGGTACCACGTTGGCGGGTCTCACGGCCCTGGAAGATGCGGGGTTTGCGAGTGCCGTAAAAAACGCCGTCAAGGCAGCGTCCGCTCGTTCCCGCGAACTCTCCGCATAAGATTTGCTCAATGGAAGTCCGTAAAAAAAGCGGATGAGGGTGGCAAATTTTGCAAAAACCCCGCAAATGGCGGTGCCTGTCATTGGTCGCCCGTACTGGTTAAATTAATCGCTCGGCTTTTTGACTTAATTCAAGGACCTGCAGTGTCATTATTCAGCGACAGTAACTACCAGTATCGAGAGACATATTTCGTGCTGTTCAATTCCGAAGATTGCCCCAGTGCGGAAGATGTACAAATGGTGCTCGGAAGCTTAGGCCCGCGCTACGAGGCCGTTAATTTACAAAAAACGGAAAGTGGTTTCGAATCAATGACCGTGAAGTCGCCGCGTGACTTTTCAGCAATGGACATCATCTACACCGAGGGTGAAGAGGTTACTAGCCAAATTGACGAGATCCAGGAGGCGATGCGAAACACCACGCTGACCGGTGACGACATTAAAAAAGTAATGGCGTTGAAAGAATTTGATGCCCGCTTCGAGATCTTTCATTTTGAAGAGACCGCCACGGCTACCGAAGATGACCAATTTCTCGATCCAGGTGGTTTATTGTTGGTGCTTGAGGCACTCGCAGAATTGTGTAACGGGGTTGCTTTAGACCCGCAGTCCAATTCTTTGATGTAATCACAGGGATCATTGTCTGCTCCGAGGCTTTTCCGACTGGGCCGATGGAGGAACCACTCTCCGGTGCAGGAGAATGCTGGGTAGGTCGAAAACCGTCGGCGATTCTCGTTGTTCCGTCTGCCCCGTAGCCAATACGGACAAGCCGCAAGTCAACGTGAGACAGTTTTTCACTCGGGTTATTTAAGCCATGTTGCAAGCCAAAGAAATTAAAAACGGGGCCATTGTTGTATTCAACGAAGCGCCCGTCATCATCGAGTCCATCTCCGTGCAATCTCCGTCAGCACGAGGCGCCGCGACCTTATATAAATTTCGTGGCCGAAACGTCGTCACGAAACAAAAGGTCGACATCACACTAAAAGGTAGCGAAGGTTTGCCCGAGGCAGATTTTCAACGACGGCAGGTCAAAATCATGTACAGCGATGCCACGCATATGCACATCATGGACCAAGAGGACTACAACCAATATTCACTGCCGCTGGAAGACTTGCAGCACGAACGAAATTTCATCACCGACGCCTTGGAAGGCATTTTGGGGCTGGTCTACAACGACGAATGTGTGGGCATGCAAATCCCCAATACAGTCGAGCTTGAGGTGACCGAATGTGATCCTGGCGTTAAAGGAAACTCGGCAACTTCGCGAACGAAGCCAGCCACGTTAGAAACCGGATACATCGTGCAAGTGCCCGAGTACCTAAAGCAAGGCGAACGCGTCAAGGTAGACACCCGTAGTGGTGATTTTTTATCTCGAGCCTAATTTGCTCGATCCGCGAACGGATCATTGCTCGACCCGCGAACGGATCATTGATCGATCCGCCAACGGATCAATATTCCTCAGGCTGATAGTGAACCGTATTTTGGATGACTGCCCCGGAGCACCAAAGTAGTCCCTGCCCAACGATCTCAGCTCGCTCAGGTAACGCCTCGTGACGGACAACCAAGACCAATTCCGCAACCGACGTCTCGGATTTATCGGGGTGGGTGCCATTGCCGAAGCCACGATCGTGGGGTTGATACAATCCGGCTGCAATTCTCCTGTGCGTCTCTCGCGCAGAAATGAACAACGGTCTCAGGCATTGGCGGAACGTTTCGCAAATGTCACCGTAGACTCTGAAAACCAGTCGATCGTCGATCATAGTGATTGGATTTTTATTGCGGTGCTTCCCCAGCAAGCTCGTGCGGTATTGCGGACGATCCAATTTCGTCCAGAACATCGTTTAATAAGTCTCGTAGCGGGTATTGAAATCGCTGAGTTACAAACTTTGGCGGCACCGGTCGGGGCTATTCACCGGATGATTCCGCTGCCGCCCATCGAACGAGGCGTCGGTCCCTTGCCCGTCTGCCCTCCCTGTAGCGATCTCGGGGCGCTATTTGCAAACTGTGCAAATGTCATTGGTATCGAGAACGAATCGCTGTTTTCTGTCTTTTCGGCGGCCAGTGGATTAATGGCAACGCATCACCTTTTTGTGTGGAAGGTGGCGGAATGGATGAGTGCTCAGGGGGTGAATCGCGAAGATGCCACCGCCTACGCCAGCCATATGTTTGCCGCTCTCGCCGAGATCGAGTGCCATACGCCGGCTGACGAACTGGCTGGACTGGCGGACGCTTGCACGACGGCGGGCGGTCTAAATGAGCAGGCTCTGCAAGAATTGCGTGAACTTGGCTGGTTTGAGGAGCCGCAAACCCGCCTGACTCGCCTTTTTAACCGGCTGGAAAACGGCCTCTAGCCCCTGTTTCCCCCTGTTTTTGATCGATTTTGGGCATTTACGAAACCTCCATCCCCGTTGCGGGTTTATAGAAGGGACGGTTTTGCACGTTGGGGCGAAGGTATTTGCCACCTGCACGGCCTGCTCGATACCGCGTTTATCGTTATCGTCCGTCCAAACTGACCCGAATCCCGACATGGCCGACCGAGAATCCAGAGACGGCAAATAGCAACCCCTTTTGTAGAAACGCCGTTATTAAACTGGGTTAACCGAATGACACCAACGAAACGCTTCGTTTCCAGGGTACCCGGCACACTAATCGACTTATAGCCTCCAAAAAACTGCTGAGCACCCGGCGGTCACGATCTATGGAAACCTGCGATATTCTTTTTAAGCATGGCCTCATCAATGAGGCTCAGTTAGTCCAAGTACGTGGAAAGGACGGCGCTCATATTAAATCAGCGATCGACCTGGGCTATGTCACGGAAGAAAAAGCGATCCGCGCCCTCGCCGACGAATACGGTTACGAATTCGTAGATTTGCGAACCACGGAAGTCGACTTAGCACTGCTAGAGCAAGTGCCTCAACAAATCATTTTCAAGCATACGCTATTTCCCGTGCGACGGGACAACGGGGCGATCCTGGTGGCCACGGTCGATCCATTCGACATGTATCCGCTCGATGAGATCAGCGCTTTAAGCGGTCTGGCCGTGATTCCGGTTTTGGCGGAAGGGGCAGAAATATCCAAGCTGATCAAGACGCATTTTGGCGTCGGTGGTGAAACCGTTGGCGGGCTGATCCAGCAAAAAATTGAACAGGATGGCGTTGAACTTCTGGAAGAGATCGAAACCGACGGTTCCGAACTATCCGAAATGGCCCAAGAGGCTTCGGTGGTCCGATTGGTGAATGAAATCTTGTTGGAAGCGATTGAATCGCGTTCCAGCGATGTGCACATTGAATCGCAGGCGGCCGGCATTGTGATTCGTTATCGCATCGATGGCATTCTGCACGCCCAACCCACACCGCCAGAAATCAATCATTTCAAATCGGCCATCATCAGCCGCTTGAAAATCATGGCGAGGTTGAACATTGCCGAGAAACGGTTGCCTCAAGATGGTCGCATCAAATTGAAAGTTCGGGGACGCGAAGTCGATGTTCGCGTTTCCGTCATTCCGATGATTCACGGTGAGGGAATTGTCCTGCGTATTCTTGACAAAGGTGCCATGGTTTTCGACCTTCGCAACCTTGGCATGAACGAAGAAACCTATCAGATATTCAGTAAGCTGATTCGCCTGCCTCACGGAATCATTTTGGTGACCGGGCCGACGGGCTCTGGTAAAACCACAACCCTGTACAGTTCGCTGGTTCAAATCAATGACGACGCAACTAAGATCATCACGACGGAAGATCCGGTTGAGTATCAATTGCCTGGCATTAATCAGATTCAGGTTCATTCGAAAATTGGGCTGACGTTCTCTCAATCGTTGAGAAGTATCCTGCGTCACGACCCTGACGTCGTCCTGGTCGGTGAAATTCGAGATTTAGAGACCGCCGAAAACGCGATTCAAGCGTCACTGACGGGTCACTTGGTATTCAGCACTTTGCACACCAACGACGCCGCCGGGGCATATACCCGAATGGTTGATATGGGCGTTGAACCCTTCCTGGTGGCCAGTACGGTGGAGGCCGTGATGGCCCAACGACTGTTGCGACGACTGTGCATGCATTGCCGAGAAGCCTACACACCCACGAAAGAGGAAATGCCTGACGATTTCCCTTGGGAACTGTTGGATGGTCGCCCCATGTATCGCAAAAAAGGCTGTCGCGAATGCCGTGATGTCGGTTACCGAGGACGAACGGGTATTTACGAATTACTGGAAACGACCGAAGCAGTACGCGAGCTTGCTAATGAGCGTGCTACCACTTGGAAACTAAAAAAGGCAGCCTTGGAACAAGGCATGCGCACGTTAAGAGATGACGCCTGGGGACGAGCGATGAACGGTGATTCCACGTTGGAAGAAGTCGTGCGGGTCACCAAAAGCGACAAATTGATCATGGGCTAAACAGTAAAGGAAAGTAAATGCCCGAATTTGTTTACGTGGCGCGAAATTTAAGTGGCGAACGCATCACTGGCGAAATGTCTGCGGGGAACGAACGTGACGTGGTTTCCATGCTTTCCGGCAGGGAGCTGTTCCCGATTGAGGTCAACGAGCAAAAGGAAAGCTCGGCAGTAAGGATTCGTCGCCGACCCAATGCTCAGGCAATGACCAATTTCTACACGCAATTGGCAACGCTTTTGCAAAACGGCGTACCCATGCTGCAATCGCTCAACATTTTGAAACAACAATCTACTTCTGCAGTATTGGCAGAAGTCATTACCGATGTGCGAACTCGCATCGAAGACGGTTCCTCCATTGGAGATGCATTCGCCAGACACCCCAAGGTGTTCAACTCCATCGCCGTCAATATGGCCAAGGCCGGAGCCGAGGGTGGTTTCCTTGAGGATGCCCTGGATCGCGTCGGACAATTTACCGAACAGCAATCGGATCTGAAAAGCCGAACGGTGGGGGCTTTGGTTTATCCGGTCGTGTTAAGCGTGGTGGGATCATTGATCGTAACGGTGCTCTTGGTTTATTTTGTACCGTTATTCGGCGAAATGTTCGAAACGATGAGACGTCAGGGGAATCTGCCAAAATTAACCGAAGCCCTACTGGGCTTCAGCGACTTTTTGACCTCTTATGGAATTTGGTTTTTGGGGATTCTGGCGGTACTTTTCTTCGTGATTCGGGTTCAATTAAATACCGACGCGGGGCAAAGGTTTGCTGACAAACTGAAATTAAAAATTCCGTTGTTTGGTCCGATCGCACAGAGCTTGGCCGTGGCCCGATTTTGTCGCGTCTTAGGGACGTTACTGGGTAACGGCGTGCCAATCCTAAAGGCACTCGAAATCAGTCGGCATGCGACAGGCAACACGATACTTTCGGATACCATTGAAACCGCAACAGAAAACATTACGTCCGGTGAATCGTTGGCAGTTCCCTTGACCAAATCTGGCCAGTTTCCCAGTACCGTCACGGAGATGATTTCTGTCGCTGAGGAAGCAAACACGCTAGATACGGTCTTGGTCAACATTGCAGACGGTTTGGAAAAGCGCACCAGCCGCAAATTGGACTTGATGGTACGGTTGCTGGAACCCCTAATGCTTATCGTGATGGCAATCGTAATCTTGATGATTGTGGTTGCTTTGCTGCTACCCATTATGAATATGGGCTCAGCAATGACCTAATGGTCAAACCATTTAACTGACCCTCAAAAAAAACTTACAAATAAAGGAATTGAAGATGCGTAACCGAAAAAGAAATCGACGTCAGGCGTTTACTCTGATGGAGATCCTATTGGTAGCAGCCATCCTCGTTATTTTGGCTTCCTTATCAGCTGTCGCCTTCCGCAACATTGGTAGTCAAACCACAGCGACACTGACGCGCACTGAAATTGACGGCTTCGACCAGGCTTCCGAAGCGTTTGCCATGCGTTACATGCGTCTGCCTTCCAATCTTGATGAATTATTCGTAGGGGTTAACGGCGAAAAACCCATCATGAAAAAAGGCGATAAGCTTGATCCTTGGGGCGTGGAATACAAATTTGCAGTCGATACGGAAAGAGACATGGTCATTATCCAATCGGCCGGACCTGACATGTCTTTCAACACGGCTGACGATGTTACCAACGATCCCAACGCTGCTCAGAACCGACCCAACAATTAATTTTTGCAATTCTCTTTCAGATGAGCACTTTTCACCGTAGAGCAATCACACGAATAAACCGGAGGGCCACAGGCCGCTCCGGTTTTTCGCTGCTGGAAATCCTCATGGTCTTGGCCGTCTTTTTTATGATTACAGCGATTGCCATTCCTTCGGTGAACGATGCCTATGTCGGTCAACAACTCGTGGGTGCCGCCGACGTGGTGCGTGCCAGATTTGCGGAAGCTCGAGTCAAATCCATTGAAACCGGTGACATTTACGGTTTCTTTTACACCCCCGGTGGGGGGCGATACTTTATCGCACCTATGGTGCAAGGTTTTCAGTCCATGCAGAGCGGAGCCCAACCGAGCATTCGCGAACAGATGCTGAAAAACAAAGTGACATTCGCGGCCGGAGAGACGATGCAAGATTCTCGCAGTATGGACGCCATGGAAAGATCGACGGGAGAATACAGCTCGCTACGTCCTGTATTGTTTTACCCTGATGGGACTTCACAGGATGCCGTCATTTTGTTGCAGTCCGTCCGGGGAGACGCCATCGTGCAGGTTGAACTGCGGGGGCTGACAGGCACCTCCTCCAAGACAAACGTGATGGACGCCAAGGCCGCACAACAATGAACACTCCAACCACCAGATCATGTAGCCGGCGACACGGACTCTCGCTTTTGGAGGTCGTGATGGCGATCGCCATTATGGGAATCGCCATGATGATCATCAGCAATTTGGTCAGTCTCGGCACCAAAGCGGCGGGAATGACGAAATGGCGGAGCGAAGCCCAGATCCTTTGCAACACAAAAATGGCCGAACTCTCCGCGGGTGTTTTACCGCTAGAAAGCGTTAGCACGGCGAGTATTTCCGAGAATCCCGAGTGGGCCTATTCCGTGCAGGTTCAGTCCTCAGATCTTACGGGTTTGCTGCTCGTACAAGTGAGCGTCGCGCCGGTGAATATGTCGATTGATAAATTCGAACCCTTTTTGCTGACTCGTTTGCTCCCCGACCCTGACTACGAACCCGAACAGGCGATAGTGCAATGAACCGAACCGCTCGCCAATTTGAGGGGACCCGAAATCGCTCAGGCTTTACGTTGATCGAGGTGATGCTGGCGGTCACGCTGTCCGCGTTTTTGTTGGGCATGATTTCGACGGCGGTCTATCTCAATGTACGCGTGTTGCAACAACAACAGATCGAAATTGAACGTTCGCAAATTGCCCGCAATGTGCTGGCTTCCCTGACCGGTGATTTACGGGCCGGCATCCAATACAAGCCCGCTGACGTCACCGGCCTGGATGCACTTTCGGTCTCCCAAGCCGCTATCGCAGGTTTGCTGGGGGGGATGGAAGGCGTCGACGCATCCGCGATGGAAGGGATGATGGGCGGTGCTGCGGAAGAAGAAACGGAATCGACCGCCACACAAAATATTGCCAGCGGGCAAACGGAAGTCCTGCGACCAGGTCTCTACGGCAACGCCACCGAGATCATGATCGACATCAGCCGCCTACCTCGAATCGATCAATACAACCCACTTGTCGTCGGCAGTTCGAGTGACGCTATCTCCCTGCCCACCGACGTGAAAACCATTTCGTATTTCGTTTCCGAAGACTCGGAAGCGTCCGTACAAATGGAGGTCGGCCAGGATCAAGGAACAGGCGGAGGCCTTTTTCGCCGACAACTGGATCGGGCAGTCGCTTCTTTTTCCAGTGATTTAGCGGTCTCCCTTGCCGCAATGGGTAACACAAAATTGATTGCCAAAGAGGTCATTGGAATTCAATTCCGCTACTTCGATGGGGAAAACTGGGTCACCGAATGGGACTCCGACGAAGAGGGCGGTTTTCCAGCCGCAGTCGAAATCATGATTCTGGTTGACAATGAGCGGGCTATTGCGACGGATTCGTCGTACCGAATGGAACAGAATCCTGAAACGGGAAAAACCTATCGGACGGTGGTGAATCTTCCGGTTGCGGAGATTATCTCGGAAGAAGACGAAAGCGCGGAAGGGAGTGGTCGATGAACGTGGTCAGAATGACAAGCCAATCAAGCCAAACGGCCTCCCCAACCCACACCCGCAAGGGCTCTCAACACCCCGCGGCGGGTGCCCGGGGCTTCGTCTTGATTGTGGTTTTGGTAACGGTCGTTTTACTGTCAATATCCGCTTACACCTTTTCGCTTTTGATGCTTTACGAGCAGAAGGCCACCAATCTGATGGGGCGGCAACTGCAATCTCGATACCTCGTGGAATCCGGGGTGGATTTCCTTCGTCTCTACCTGTCTGTCGATGAGGCAACCCGTATTGAAATGGGTGGGGTCTGGGACAACGCGGATCAGTTCACAAATCAAATCGTCAGTGTCAATCCGCTGCGTCCCACGGAGATTGGTAGGTTTTCCATCATCGCCAGCAACCTTGATGACGAAGGGAACCCCGTCAGTTTTCGCGCGGGGATCACGGACGAATCATCTCGCCTGAACCTCAACACCTTGACCAATGCTGATACCTGGTTGCCGGACTCGGGTGACGGAAACGGCGGCGGTGGCCGTCAGTTGTTAATGTCATTACCCCAGATGACTGAGGACATTGCCGATTCCATTTTGGATTGGCTGGATGAAGACAGCGAACCCCGCGATTACGGTGCCGAAGATTACAGCAGCCAAAGCCCGCCCTACGCCTGTAAAAACGGGCCCATGGACAGTATCGAAGAACTCCTGCTCGTTCGTGGCGTGACACCGCAACTGCTTTTTGGGTTAGATGCCAATCACAATGGCATTGTTGATTTAGACGAGCAATACGCGGCCGACGGCACCACGAGCTATGAACCGGAAATGGAACTCGGGTGGGCCAACTATCTGACCCTGTTCAGCAAAGAATCCAATCTCAACGGCGAAGGTTTGCAGCGAATCTACCTCAACGGCGACGACCTCGAGCAACTTTTCGACGAATTGCGATCTGCTTTTAGTGAGGAGTGGTCCACTTTCATTATCGCCTATCGAGTCAACGGACCTGCAGATGGAAGCGTTGAAGTATCCGGGGATCAACCAAATTACTTGGAAGCGGACCCGACCCAACAAGCTTCATTTACGTTTTCTCAGATTTTAGATCTCGTCGATGCGCAGACGACCTTGGAATACACCGATGAAGAGGGAGAAACCCAAACCGCGTTGCTGCAGTCACCCGTAAATTCTGGAAACCTGGCTCAAACTTTGCCGTTGCTTATGGAGAATTTGACCACCGTCGACAGCGACAATATCCCCGGAAGAATCAATATCATGCAGGCACCTCGGGCAATTCTGGCAGGTATCCCGGGCATGACCGATGATATTTTGCAAGGAATTCTGGATTACCGAGAGTTTGAATTGAACGATCCGGGCCTGACGGATCTGAACAAGAAATACGAGACCTGGATCATGCTGCCGCCGACCACATTGGTCGATCTGGCAACGATGAAGACAATGATGCCGTTTATTTGTTGTGGTGGCGACGTTTATCGCGCTGAAATTGTCGGTTATTTCGATGACAACGTCGCAACCAGTCGCGCCGAGGTTATTCTTGATACTACGGAACCGTTGCCAAGAATCTTGTTTTGGCGCGACAAAAGCCATCTGCAGCGTGGTTATTCCGTGGATTCGCTGGGTACGGACTTAAATACCCAGTGAGAAGAATTTCGATCCAAAGAAATCGCCGCTCGCCTTATTAGAAAATCCCTTTGAGTTATCAGCACCATGCCTTTGATCGCGATTAAAAAAGACAAAGATTACTTGCGAATTGCTGTCGCAAGTGGTTCTAAGACTTCAGGCCGCCTCCAATTCGAGAGAGCGCTTTCGGTTGAATTGGCGGGCGAGACCGAACCACTCTCGGCGGCGAGATTGGGAGATAAACTGCAAGCCGTTTTAGAAAAAATTGGTGCGCAGCGTGGCGATGCAACCTTCATCGTCGCGCGAAGCGATGTTGAAATGGGTCAATTTCAATTGCCTCTCGTGCCGGATGATGAACTGCCAGACGTGGTCCGCTTCCAAGCTCGTAACCATTTCACCTCCATCACCGAGGAATCCATTGTCGATTTTGTCGTGCTTTCCAAGACCGATAAAAATATTTCGGTGCTTGCGGCGGTACTTACCGGTGAAGCCTTGCAAAGAATTCACGACACGCTCGCGCCTACTGGATTGAAGTTGAAACACATCGTGGTGCGACCCTTTGCAGCGGCCGAATTGCTGCACACCGGTAATTCCGATAAGGGCTGTCGAGTCATCATTGAGATTATCGGTCGTGAAGCGGATATTTCGGTTGTGCACAACGATAAAATCGTATTGTCACGCACCGTTCGCGTCCCTGAATCCTATACGGTTGAAAAATTCGACGCCTGGCTTCCGGGTGAGATACGACGCACCATCACCGCTGCCCAAGGGCAAGTAGGTGCCGAGGAAGTTCAATCAATCGTGGTTTGCGGCAGTGCCAACGAGCACGAACAATTATGCCAAGATCTCGAAAAATCCTTTCAAATTAAATCGCATTTCGTTAAGCCTTTCGACTTGGTGCAAAAATCAAGTCGCTTTGAGACGCCTACCAGAAACGATGGTTTTGCGTCACTGCTGGGCAGCCTACTGAGAACGTCTGGGGAATCCAACCGCGGTCTTGATTTCGTCAATCCCCGCAAACGCGTGGCCAAGAAACTCGACAAGAAAAAACTCTACAGAATCGCCGGCGTGGCGGCCGCGATTCTTATCCTTGGTGTCACCTCTGTTTGGTGGATTCTCGGAAGCAAACAGGCTGAAATCACAAGCCTCCAGAACGCAATCAACGAAATCAAGCCTTACGCAGACCAAAACAAGGGGGCGATCCAAAACGCCGAAATCATTGACCAATGGAAGAGTCGTCAGATCGATTGGCTGGAAGAACTTTACAAACTTAGTAACACCATCCCGGAACCCGACAACACACGATTGCTCAGGCTAACTGCGAGAGCCAACCGAACAGATACCGCATCGATCGAATTGGTGGGTCTATTGAAAGATGCGTCCATTCGGAATGTCAAAGAGACCCTCGAGGCTCGACCCTACCGAGTCGAACCCAAAAAAGTCACTCCGTCTGACGAGGGGGGATTCGAACAGCAATACACCGTCAGCTTATTCTTCCCGTTTTCCGAAATCATGCCCAATGGAACAGTCGTTACCTTTGACGACAAATTGGCTGCGGAAATCGAAAAAGCGGCTAAACAACAAAGCAACGAAACAAAAGCCGCTCCAGAAAGTGAACTGGATATCGATACCGGCAAAGCAGATCCGAGGGCTGAATAAATCATGTTTGACAAACTGAGTAAACGAGAGAAAAACATGGCGATTGTGGTCGCCTGCCTACTACCGGTGGTGGTGGTGTTCTTTGGATGGACGTCTATTTCGTCAAACCTAAAACAAAAGAACAATGCCATCATCAACCTCACACAACAGCTTAGTGATTTACAACTGGAACAAGTCAAAGGCGAATTAGCAACGGAACGAATTGCGAGCTATCGCGAAGAAAGCCTGCCCACGAACACCGAAAAATCCGTGACCCAGTATCAACTCTGGTTACAGGAACTGGTTGAAAGCACCGGCATGGAAGGTTTCGCAATAAAAATCAAAAACCGAAACTCTCCCCAAACGATCATTGGTTTCGAAAACAAACCCGTTTCGAATATCTATCGAATTGAAATTACAAAAGCCACCTGCACGGTCCGCCAACTCGTCGATCTTTTATTCCGCTTTCAACAAGCCAAACTCCTGCAAAGAATCAACGAATTTGTGGCGCGTCCAGTAGTTTCGGGCTCCGGAACTTCGTCGCGACCGACAGGCGAATTAATCATCGAACGTATCAATATCGAAGTCGTTTGCCTGCCGGGATCGGATGAGACGAGATTGTTTGAAACCGAACAGCGAGAGGATGCAGAGCGCTCGATCGATGATTACTACAGCATCGTAGCCAGTCGAGATGTGTTCGGACTGCCCAATGAACAACCAAGACTGGGCGTGGATGGTAGTCAAGAATTCGAAGTCGGCCGCAATGTTCGCGTTGATTTGGAAGGACGCGACGAAAATGGCGGTCAAGAGCTGACTTACACCATTTCCGATTTGAAGTGGGAATTGAATGACGAGAGTGAGACATTTGACGAATCCAAGTTCGTGCTCACCGATGGGGAAGTCGAGCTAGGTCGTATCCCGGAAGGTAACTACAGTTTTTTGGCGACGGTCACCGACAATGGTTGGCCGAACAAGTCGGCTGAGAAACGCGTCAAGATTGAGGTATACGAAGAAGAGGTCGCACCCCCAGAACCGGAGCGTTTAGAAGCCGCCGATTCCTACATCTCCGGGAAAACGACCAAAGATGGAAGCATTGCCCAAATCTGGATTCGCATTAACCCTCAAGACAAATTATTGATGTTAGCCGAGGGCGAATCTTTCGATTTGGATGATCAAAAATGGACCATCGATAAAATCGAAGAGGACACAGTACTTATCGATCGCGCCGGCGAGCAATTGAAATTTCGCATCGGCAGTTCTCTGGGAAAACCGGAAGCGGCACCCGAAACGACGGGCCCGCTGGAGAAAGAAAAGACGGCCAACAGCCTGTAGTCATGAACGACCGCCAATCCGCAAAAGAAGCGGCTTGGCGGCTAACCGCAAACACCAACTCGCTTTCTAAGCGTTACTGATAACCTCTTCAGCGATCTGCACCAATTCGTTGGATGCTTCCACGGTGCCAGCTTCACAAATCGCACGCACAATCGGTTCGGTATTACTGGGCCGAACCAGCAACCAGCGGTCATTCCAGTCAAATCGCATGCCGTCCAAATCACTAACTTGGGCATCTGAGAATCTAGCCTGCAAGGCCTCGTAAACCTGAGGCAATTTCTCACGGTCAATCGTGAATTTTGCCTTCTGAATGGAATAGCGTGGCAACTCCTCAATCAATTCAGAAATCGATTTTCCGGTGATGGCCATTAGCTCCAATACTTGCGCCATGGCGACGAAACTGTCGCGGACGTAACCGACTTTAGGATCAATCGGCCCGCCATTCCCTTCACCACCATACACCGCGTTTACCTGATGCATCACATCGCAGACATTGGCTTCACCCACAGCGCTAAGATGGCAATTGCCACCAAAACTCTCGGCGATATCGATGGACATCCGACTGGTCGCACAATTAATCACGCAATCCCCGGGTTGCTGCATCAACCTGCGTTTCAGCGTCAAAGCCAACGTATACTCTTCGCCGACATAGTGACCATGCTCGTCGATGATCGCCAATCGATCGGCATCAGGGTCTTGGCAAAATACGACGTCAGCCTTAAGTGACTTGGCTCGTTCCGCGACACCCTGGAGGTTATCAGCGGTGGGTTCGGGCGTATGCTCAAATTGGCCATCCGGTGTATCACCCAACACCGTCCATTCGGTGTTCAATTCGGTCAACAGCCGTCGCCCCAAAACACTCCCGGCTCCGTGATTGCTGTCGAGGACAACCCGATAGTTCCGCTCCCTGATCGGAGCCACCTCAATGGTATCTAAGACCAATTTCAAATGCTCGGAGGTTGTATCCTCCACCGCATAGTGATCGGCAATATCTTGATATCCGCCCCATTTTGTCTCTTGCTGCATGGCATCCATTACGGACTTTCCGGTAACAGCCCCCACCACGCGGCCGTCTGCCCCAAACAACTTAAGCCCGTTGTATTCTGGCGGATTATGACTGGCCGAAATTTGCACGCCACCGACGGCTTTCAACGACCGCACGAGCACCCCCGTGGTAGGCGTAGCAGCCACGTCGCCGTAATGCACGTCATGCCCCAAAGCATTGAGTGCTGCCCGAATCCCATCCGCCAGCATAGGACCACTGGAGCGACCGTCTCTGGTCACCACGACGGGTCCATCAGGCAGGGTCGAGGCAAAAGCCGCGACGTACTCCATAGCGCCGATGGGCGATAAACTTTCGCCAATGACGCCTCGTAAGCCGGAGACGCTAATAATAGGTTTTTTCATTATGTTCTTACCGTTAGCCAATACGTTTTGGTCGATAGATTGAGCAAATTTCTGCAGATTGCCAAGTGGTCGCCTTGCCACCAGAGTACCGGAGTATCGCTGGCAGCAAAAATCATGATAATCAAAGTTCGTCCGCACACATTTAAATGACCAACGACCATGAATGATTCTTCATCGACGATCGACGTTACCGCTGCCAAAGAAAAAGTTCGCGAAGCCCAGCAATCGGGAAAAATCACCGATTCTGCCGTCACAAATATCATGACTTGGCTGGAAGATGCCCGCTATGAGAAATATCGCGACGGCATTTGCCAACACATTGCCGAGGAGCAGTGGAAAACCCTCGATGACGTATTCTGGACGGTCATTCCTTTTGGCACCGGTGGTCGACGGGGCACGATGTACCCTTTTGGCAGCAATGCCATCAATGAACGCACCATTGGAGAATCTGCCCAGGGTTTGGCAACTTACATAAAAAAGGTGAAACCCGACGGCCCTTGGTCTTTCGCCATTGGCTATGACACGCGGCATCGCTCGCGTGAATTCGCCGAACTCTGTGCAGGCATCATGGTGGCTAATGGGTTCACTGTTTATTTTATTGACGATTACCGCAGCACTCCCGAACTCTCCTACCTGATTCGTTACAAACAATGCGATTGTGGCATCATGGTGACCGCCAGCCACAACCCGCCTTCCGATAATGCGGTCAAGGTTTACTGGTCCAGCGGCGCTCAATTGGTGCCTCCCCACGACAAGGCCGTAATTAATGAAGTCATGGATGTTGGTGCATTCGAGATCGCGAATTTTGACGAAGCCGTGGCCGCTGGCCAAGTTGTCTTTTGCAAGGAGGAGACAGATGCGGCATTGATGGCCGAGCACTTAAAACACAACATCGATGGACCACGAGATTTCAAGGTCATCTTCTCGCCACTGCATGGCGTGGGCGAATTCAACGTACGCACCCTGCTCGAGGCCGTAGGATTTCAAGATGTTGATATTTACGGCCCGCATCGGGAACCCAACGGCGATTTCCCCAATGTCCCTGGCCACGTTTCCAACCCGGAAAACCCCGAAGTCTTTGCCGAGATCATCGAATACGCCAAAACGACAGGGGCTGAATTAATTCTCGCATCCGATCCCGATTGTGATCGCATGGGAGCCGCGGCGCCGCTGACAATGGATCTCACGGGAGAATGGAAAACGCTGGACGGAAACCAACTGGGGGCACTGCTGTGCGATTTTGTTTTAAGGCATCGCCAACAAGCTGGAAAAGCCACCGATTCCGACTATATCGTTACGACACTTGTTTCGTCGATGATGACCAGCCGCATTGCAGAACACTATCACTCGCATTCCTACCGCGAAAACCTTGTTGGATTCAAATGGATCTGCGACGTCGTCGATAAAGTTGGACCGCAGGGCTTTGTCTTTGGTACCGAGGAATCGCATGGCTATTTGGTGGGCACTTACGCCCGCGACAAGGACGGTGCGGTGGCTTGCATGTTGATGGCCGAACTGGCCGCCGAATGCAAATCCCTAGGCATTTCGCTCCATCAAAAACTGGATCAGCTCTACGAGTTGGTGGGTTACCACCGCGAACGATTGTCGACCATTCGTATGGAGGGTTCTGACGGCATGAAACGGATGCAAGCCATGATGGATAAATTACGTGCCGATGGTCCCCAAACCATCGGTGGGCTGGCGGTTTCTGCCGTTGATGATTACCTGGCAGAGGAAACGCGTTGGTCCGATGGTCGAACGACGGAACTCTCTGGGCCTCAGGGCAACCTGATCATGATGAAAACCGACATCCCAGGAAACTACGTCGCCGTCCGCCCCTCCGGTACTGAACCCAAGGTCAAGATGTACATGTTTACCTATGTACCGCCCGAAGAATTAACGAATCTGGAGATGGCTAAAGCAGCTATGAACGAACGCCTGGATGCCTTCGACAAAGACATTAGAGCGTTTGCGGATACGGTTACGGTTTAAGGCACCGCGGCAGCGCACCGCCCGCTAAAGAACTTGCTTGCTTTTCGGGTAACTGCCCAGCACCGTTAGCTGCTTGGAAAATGCGCGGACTTCTCCGATCAATTCGGCGAAGTCAGGATCCTTGCGATGCCCCAAGGCATCGACAAAGAACGTGTACTCCCAATTAGCACCGCGCGTGGGACATTTATCGATATGAGTCAGGTTAATTCCAGCTCGTTTAAAAACACCCAGCACATCCGCCAGCGCACCTGGTTTATCAAGCGTCGTAAACATTAAAGATGTCTTGTCGTTCCCGGATGGCTCGGTTTCCTGTTTTGAGACGATCAAGAATCGGGTCACGTTACTGCGACGATCTTCAATTTGCTCAAACAGCGGATGCAGTCCGTAAATTTCGCCTGCCAGGGGACTGCCAATGGCAGCGGTTCCTGCCTGAGGATCCGTCTCATATTCCTGCTTGGCTCGCAGCGCTCCACCGGCCGAACTTTCCACCGCCACCAAATCGGCTTCTGGATACTGCGTTGCCAACCAAGCACGGCACTGAGCAAACGATTCGGGGCGGCCATAGATCGTTTTCACCTCGTGCGGCTGGCACTCGGTTAACAAACAACAATGCACTGCCAATTGCAATTCGCCATACAACCTCAAATCCGCGTGGTATTGAAGAAAGGCATCGAGGGTCTCTGTGACACTTCCGCCTGTGCTGTTTTCGATGGGTACCAATCCGTAGTCCACATGCCCTCTGGCGACTTCTTCGAAGACACCAGTGATCGCATGCAAATCGTCGAATTCGACGCTGGATCCAAAATGTCGGGCGGCTGCCAAGTGGCTGTAGGTCCCCGGTGGGCCGAGGTAGCCAATACGAATGGGTTGCTCCAGGGCAAAACTACCACTCATAATTTCGCGATAAATGGCTTCGATCGTCCTCGGCAAAGTCGGCCCGTCATTCAGTTTTTGAACCCGGCTCAAAACCGCCGCTTCTCGGTGGGGTGAGTAAGTGGGCAGCCCGGTCTCCATTTTATGCTTTCCCACATCCACCACGATTTTCGCCCGTTCATTGATCCAGTGAACGAGTTGTTGATCAACGTGGTCGATTCGTTTCCTAAGTTCGTCCAAGGGCGGCGGCGGTGTCGACATGGCGTTGTACAATGAGTCCGTGAGGGATAGGCTGACTAACGATGGATGAGCATAACAAAGCTGAGCCGAATATCGAAACGGAAAATGATTCCGCAAGTGCGCCCGAGGAAGGAGAGCCAATCCTTCCTCCTGCGGAAAAAGTGCGCAGTTTCCCGCAAACGCCCGGCGTCTACTTGATGAAAGATGACAAGGGTCGTGTCATTTATGTTGGCAAGGCCAAAAACTTGCGTTCGCGGGCCGGCAGCTATTTCCAAAAAACCGCTGAGTTGGAACCTCGCACTGCCGACTGGGTGCACCAAATTGCCGACATCGATTACATGGATTGCGAAAGTGAAGTCGATGCACTTTTGGTGGAGTCGCGACTGATCAAAGACATTCAACCGGCTCACAACAAAGAGCTAAAAGACGACAAGTCTTTTCCTTACTTGCAAATCACCACCTACGAAGATTTCCCCCGTGTTGAATTAACCCGCACCCCGGCCAGTAAAGGGGTCAAACTATACGGCCCCTTCCCCAACGCCGGTGCGCTGCGGGGCGCGATTCAAGTGCTACAACGCATCTTTAAATTCCGCACATGCTCATTGGATATCGATGACGAGGATGAGCGATGGCGTTGGTTTCGTCCCTGCTTGTTGGCCAGCATCAAACAGTGCACCGCGCCCTGCAATTTACGAATCTCCAAAAAGGAATACAAAAAAGATATCCGGCGGCTGCAAATGTTTCTGGACGGCAACAAGACACGTTTGCTCAACCAGCTTGAAAAAGAAATGCTGCAAGCCTCGCAAGAACTGAAGTTTGAAGAGGCCGCAAAACTTCGCGATGAATTGGATATGTTGAGGTCTCTTGAGGATCGTGGCGAGTTGGATACACACGCCCAACCCGAAGTCTTTTACATCGACCCTAAAAAAGGTCTGGCGGGATTGCGTCAGGTACTGAAATTAAAAACGACGCCTCGCACCATCGAAGGCATCGATATCGCGCACCTGCAAGGCGGTGAGACGGTCGCCAGCTTGGTCCAATTCATCGATGGTCTGCCCTTCAAACCGGGTTACCGACGTTACAAAATTCGTGAAGTCAAAGGCATTGACGATTTCCGTAGTATCAACGAAGCCGTCGCACGGCGATTCAGCCGAATGTATGAGGAACAGGAAGCCTTTCCCGACATTCTCTTAATCGATGGCGGAAAAGGGCAATTAAGCGCAGCCATGGCTGCTTTTGAAGCGTTGGATATCCCGCCCCCGACGGTCATTTCACTGGCCAAAAAAGAAGAAGAGATTTTTCGGCCCGGGGAATCAGAATCCTTGCGTCTGAGTCGCAACTCGTATGCGTTGCGGCTACTGCAATATGTACGCGATGAATCCCACCGTTTCGCCCAACATTACCACCACATTTTGCGGGGTAAAAGCCAATTCGATTAGGGACCCACAAAGGGACCCACAAAGGGCCGCCCATTTTTGCCAGCTGGGGAGGATGCGATTTAGGCGATTACGTTTTTTGATCCTCGGTGGGATATTTTGATTCCCGCTGAAAACAGACTGCCCCTAGTAGACTCATGAGCGTAAAATCTGGAACATAACGCTTGCTGATTCCCCCCGCCCATGCACGATTGCCATGAATGACACTCCCTTCAAATCCGGATGGACCAAGCAACAAATGGCGGATGAAATTATCGCCATGCTTACACCTGACTGCAGCCTGAACTTGGGAATTGGTATGCCCACGTTGATCGCCGAACGGATGCCGGCGGAACGAAACGTGACCATTCACTCGGAAAATGGCGTCTTGGGTATCAGCGGTCGGCCAACGCCGGAAACCGTTTCCCCGACGCTGATCAACGCCGGTAAGGAGACGATCGCGGTTGGCCAAGGCGCCAGCTTTTTTGACAGCGCAACCAGCTTTGGAATGATTCGCGGCGGCCATATCGATTTCAGCGTCCTCGGTGGTATGGAAGTCGATGCGCAAGGCAGTTTGGCGAACTGGATGGTTCCGGGTAAAAAAGTCACCGGAATGGGGGGCGCTATGGATCTCGTCAACGGCTCTAAAAACATCATCGTAATGATGACGCACGTTGCCAAAAACGGACAATGCAAACTCAAAAAACGATGCGAATTACCGCTCACCGGAAAAAGCGTTGTCACGACGATTGTGACTAACTTGGGTATTTTCGAGCCGACCGGAGAAACGTTCCGCATTCGAAAACTCGCGGAAGGTATCGGCATTAGCGATTTAATGATGGATGCCGATTTACTCGCCTCCGATACTTCCACCACCCCATAACGAACACTCACTGGTCACCGACATTTAGAAGAGATGGTATGTCGACAGCAATATTTACGGCAGGAATGCGAACCCCGTTTGGCCGCGCGTTTAAGGGAGCATTTATAGAAGATAGACCTGACGACATGCTGGTTGCCTTGCTCAAGGCGAACTCAGAGGCTCACCCAGCAATCTGGGAAAACTCGGCCGATGACTTAATCGTAGGCTGCGCTTACCCAGAAGGCGAGCAAGGTTACAACATGGCACGGACGATCGCGCTGGGGACAGGCCTGAAGACCCCAGGCATGACCGTCAATCGATTGTGCGCCAGCTCCTTGG
Organism: uncultured Pirellulaceae bacterium; assembly: GCA_905480235.1. Classification (GTDB taxonomy): domain Bacteria; phylum Planctomycetota; class Planctomycetia; order Pirellulales; family Pirellulaceae; genus CAJQPP01. The sequence continues at coordinate 3,522 of CAJQPP010000039.1, read as the reverse complement.
AGGCAGCCGCAATAGCTGCTGCTCGCGTTCAATCCAATTGGGGCAACCACATCATTGTTGGCGGCGTGGAATCGATGAGTCGCATTCCCCGGCGGGGCGCTAATTGGTCCGAGTCAGAAAACATCAAATCCACGTGCCCAGACGCTTACGTTGCCAATGGAAGCACCGCAGAAAAGGTGGCCAAGCAATTCCCCCAAATCACCCGCCAAGACCAAGAAGATTTGGCAGCGGCCAGTCACGAGAATGCGGGAGCAGCATTTGCCGCCGGTAAGTACTCGCGACAAATTTCACCGCTTCGTATCGAACAAGACGAGCTGATTCGCTTGCCGGTAAACCGGGAAAAAATGGGCAGCCTGAAACCCTGTTTTGCCGAAAACGGCATCGTCACCGCCGCCACCAGCTCGCCCCTCACCGACGGAGCCACATGCGGCATGGTCTTGGGTGCAGAACTGGCAGCCCAACTGGGAGTTACTGACGCTGTCGAAATCGTAGATGTCGCGGTCGCTCACGTAGGACCTGACGTCATGGGGTTGGGTCCGATCCCAGCAACCCAGACACTTTTCCAGCGAAACCAAATAACGGCCGAAGATATTGCCGTGTTTGAAATCAACGAAGCATTCGCGATTCAGGTGCTCGCGTGCATGCAGGCATTGAACATCCCTGCGGCAAAAGTCAACTCATGGGGTGGTGCCATGGCGATTGGCCACCCGCTGGGCGCAAGCGGCTTAAGATTGCTCATGACTGCACATGACCGACTGATCGATGAACATAAACCGGGGGATCTCGGACTGGTGACCCTGTGTGTCGGAGGTGGACAGGGTATGTCGATGTTGATTCGTCGAATGGGGTGATTCGACCCTCGACTTCTATCGCATCGTGGGGAGAATCGAAACGATAGCAGACACGGCACCGGCATCGACTGCCCCGCCTTACCAAGCTAACCTTGATTCCAATCGCAGTGCTAATATTCACCTTATCACTTCCGTTTCAATCACCCTGGAACGAATTCAATGTCAAAAGCACAAATCACCAATAAAATCCTGATGATTCGGCCGGCAAATTTTGGTTTCAATTCCGAAACGGCAACCAGCAACTCTTTTCAAACCGAAGAAGGTAACGTCGATCGGGATGAAATTGCCCAAAAAGCGATCAAGGAGTTTGACGCTGTATTGGCTGAGCTACTTCGTCGAAATGTGGATGTGTTCGCCGTCGAAGACACGCCCGAACCCGTGAAACCCGACGCCGTCTTTCCAAACAACTGGATAAGCTTCCACGAAGACGGGCAATTGGTCGTCTATCCGATGATGTCCCGTTCCCGCCGTCAGGAAATTCGAGAGGACATTATCGAGGGCCTGCAGTCGATCTTTGAAGTCAATGAAGTGTGGCGGATGGATCAGGGAACTCAGGGTGAAAATCTTGAGGGAACCGGCAGTATGGTGCTGGACCGCGCTAATCGAATCGCCTACGCATGTCGCAGCCTGAGAACGAGCGAGAAGTTGTTTCAGGAATTTTGCCAGCGATTTGAATTTCGCCCGGTCATGTTTGACGCCTATTACACCGATGGACTTCCGATCTATCACACCAATGTCATTCTGGCGTTAACCAAGCATGCCTCAATCGTCTGCCTCGAGGCGATCAACGATCCGGCCCAAGCCGAATTAGTAAGAAATGCATTGTCTGGATCGGGAAAGGCCGTCTTGGAAATCGACCTTGAACAGGTGGGGCAATTTGCTGCCAACATGTTGCAAATTGAGGTGCCGAACTCTCGGCCTATTTTGCTGTTATCAGAAACTGCGCTGCCCACGCTTTCCGATGGACATCTGCAAACGCTGAAGGAAGAATCCGATATCGTGAACGTATCGATTCCCACGATCGAAAAATACGGTGGTGGCAGCATACGCTGCATGTTGGCAGAAATTTTCAGTCGACCACGCGACGCTCAATGATTAGGCCGGGCACAACGTGTCACGCTTTCCCGCGCTTGCTGCTTTTCGCAATTCCAATGTCACATTTTCACGCGATTTCTAAATCGACTTGACGGCTGGTTTTTCACGAGCCGCTCTCAGACATTGATCCATGACCTGCTGAGTCTTCAATGAGATTTGGGCCCATTTATCATCTGGGTTGCCACCCAAAACCAATTCGTTGAAGTTACGGAACAGATTGGTTTCTTCCGAGTTCAATGCACTGTTACCTGCCTCGTCAACGGTCTCGGTCCGACGGTGATTCAGCATCGCAAAATCACATTGTTCGATCACGAAATCGGCATTGCTGACCTCGAAAGTAGCTTGATTCCCCTTGTAGGGCAGCACGAAATCATTGACATGCAAATAGCCCTCGGTCCCGCTGACATTTGCCCATTGCTGGTTTTGGGTAATGAAACTGCAATAGAAACTTGCCGTTACGCCGTCAGCAAAAAAGAGTTCAGCGGAAAACTCAATCGGAACGGCCGAGGGACTGCCCTGACGATGGCGTTCGGTTAAGACCGTCGCATCGACCCGCGTTGGCAACTGATAATTCAAAGACCACAGAATGTAGCGAATGCAGTACCAGCCAAGGTCACCGAGGCAGCCCTGGGGTTCCAGAGAACTGTCGAGACGAATGTCTGTTGCCATCCATTGCTCGTCCGCACAAAAACTGAACTGGCAATGAATCCGACGCATATCGCCAACACTGGAACCGTCATCAAGGACGGCCCGCATCCGATTCATACGCTCGGTGTGCATGAACATGACGCCATCCATGAACTGCACATTATTTGCACGGCAGGCCTCTACCATCTCCGTCAGGTCGGCCAGCGAAACTGAGCATGGCTTTTCACACATGACATGCTTGCCTGCGTTGGCGGCCGCAATCACCCAATCCTTACGCAAACCGGTAGGCAAGGGTACGTAAACCGCATCGATTTGATCTGAATCGATGAGCTCCTGATAACTTCCAAATGCCGTCGGGGCTTCCTCGAAAGCACACCAGTTTTGGCACTGGTCAACATAGGATTGTGCCGATTCCATCGCGCGGCTGGCCACACCGGCCACTTTGCCATTCCCAGACAACTTGATCGCCTGCCAATTTCGATGGCCGATCGTGGCGGTGCTAACGATTCCCCAACGTACCTGAGACATGTGGTTCTACCTTACAGAACATGAGATTACGAACACTTAAAAGCGAAAACAAGCAAGCCAACGATTCGCACATCGTCGGCTTGCTTCTATTTCGTGGTCGTCCATTAATGATGACGGAAACGAGTACTCGGTTAGGGGAAACTCACTTAAAGCGATGAGTTAATCCTTGCCTAACCGTCGGCGGTTGACGAGAAGTTATTTCTTGTCGTCACCCTTATCGGCACCCTTTTTTTCGTCGGCAGCGGCTTTATCAGCAGCAGCTTTATCAGCAGCAGCTTTATCAGCAGCAGCTTTGTCGGCAGCAGCTTTATCGGCAGCAGCTTTATCAGCAGCAGCTTTGTCGGCAGCAGCTTTGTCGGCAGCGGCTTTGTCGGCAGCGGCTTTATCGGCAGCAGCTTTG
>CAJQPP010000038.1 GCA_905480235.1 uncultured Pirellulaceae bacterium | reverse complement strand
CCCCCAAAGTAGCGCTTCGGGAGAATCTGCCAACCACTCGATCATTCCCGCCTCATCCGCAGAATCGATGCCCGCCCAAGCCATGGCGTCTTTGGCTAACAATTGAAACTGGACCCAGTGGTCCTTAATTAGGACCGGAGGCGTCAGCGCTTGGATGTTCATAGAACTTGTTCCATTTTCAATAAAAAACGCACCACAACAAATAGCTGCGGTGCGATGTTATTTCGTAAAATCGACCGGCTTTAGGTGCCAGTCGCCAGTTTATCCATATCCAGCATTTCGCAGCCGCGCTCAAGTAACTTGTCGACGCCAAAAGGCTTATGCATGAAATCATCCGCACCAGCGGCACGAATGTCAGCCACTTTGTCCTGCTCAATCATGCCCGATATACAAATAATCTTTACCGATTCCAGAGTGTTATCACTCCGTACTCGCTGACAAACCTCTCGGCCGTTAATATCCGGCAGCATGATGTCCAGAATCACCAGGTCGGGTCTAAACTCTCTGACCTGCATCCCAGCATCGAACCCGTTGTTGGCTGATTTGATGTCGAATCGTCCGTCGCGGGCGAAAACATCCACCATCAACTCTACGAGTTCTTCGTCATCATCGACGATTAGCACTTTCCGCTTACCACTCTCCAGAGCGTCGGTTGGAATGCCATTCTCTTTCATGAAGGCATACAACTGATCGCGTGGTATGCGACGAAAACGGCTACCCGGCACACGGAACCCCTTCAGAGAACCGTTGTCGAAACACCGAATAATGGTTTGTTGGCTGACCTTACAAATCTTGGCGGCCTCGCCAGTCGTGAAAACAGTCTTTGTGGTCATAACCATCCTCTCCTTAGGGTGTTTGGTTTGTCCAGCTGTGCGATTTCATCTGAGCTTTTTTAATCTCTCAAACTTCCATCGCTACGGTTGCTGCCCAAACCTTAGATACTTTTTGACCTTCCCGATCAAACAAAACTGTGCGTGATACGCAATGTGTTCAGCTTGTGATGTTAGCTCAATCGACAGTATCAACCAGTTCTTCCGAACTTACCTTGATTGCCAACACGAGCGAAATTATATCGGCGCTTAGAACTTGGTCAAGATGAATCAAAAGCACCTAAACCATTACAAAACGGCCACTTAAGACAAACGAGCGGATAAATTTTCCATTTTGGTTGGGACTTTGAAAACAGGGGCCAAATAGCCCCAAATGACCTGTTTCCTCAGCATGCGGGCAGGCTGGCAGTCCCAACGCTACCAAGATCAGGCCAATGAAGTGGGAAACCCGGGCTTTTCCCTGTGCAGAAACGTACAAAATAATACACCAGCCAAGCCTTACCCCATTTTTAGATTTTGCCGTCGAACCAAGCTTGACCACCTGCTAGACTCCGCCGCCCTAAATGATTTGCTCGAAACGCCTTACTGAAAACTAGTTGCCAAATCCATCCGTCCAACCTCATGACTCTTACGCTAATAACCAAAATGCTTGCGGAAATCGTTCAGCGAAAGACCCCATGGTTGCTCGCGCTGTCGCTGTGCTTGTTGATGGGATGCGGCACCACCAATCAACGCATTGGTACCGAACAACTGCTCATGTCAGATGCGGTCGACCTAGCGGTATCACAACTTGATTTCTCGTTACTTAAATCAGAGCGCGTCTACCTCGACGGAACCTATCTCCAATCCGTAAAGGGTTTTGGATTTGTTAACGCTCCCTATATCGTGAGTTCCTTGCGTCAACAATTAACAGCCGCCGGTTGTATGTTACAAGACAACCGAGACGACGCCGATGTAATCGTTGAGGCACGCGTGGGTGCTTTAGGAACCGATGGTCACGAAGTGATTTATGGTGTTCCCAAAAACAACCTGCTGAATTCTGCAGCAAATGTTTTACCCAATATGCCTACGATTCCTGCTATCCCTGAAATGTCGGTAGCTCGGATTGATGCGCAAACGGGTATCGCGAAGCTGATGGTCTTTGCCTACGACAGCACCACCCGTCGCCGAATTTGGCAATCGGGAGTAGCTCGTGCGGAAAGCACCAGTCGAAACTCCTGGTTAATGGGTGCAGGTCCCTTCCAAAGGGGTACGGTTCACGAAGGCACCAAGTTTGCCGGGGAAAAGATCGACCCTAAATTGGACATGAACTTCTCCCAACCTAGTGAGGAGGAGTTGAGATTGATCGAAAGATATCAAGTCAAGCCGGTCGGCTATTTCAAAGAATTCGAATTCACAGAGCCGGCCAAAACCGATGAAGGTGAAGAGGCTGAAAAATCAGACTCCCAACCTGAACCAGCGGAACCAGAAGCAGAGACGGGCGAAAAAGCGAAGCCGTTAAAAGAATCCCAAGCGAAAAAGGACTGACGCCTTCCAGTCGTGCAGCTCACACCTCGGCGGTTCCATTCTTTTGCCGTTGTCCTAACCGCTCACTTGCGCCTTGCCGTCCAGATGCAACATGATCAGCGCAACATCCGCTGGTGTGATCCCACTAATACGGGAAGCTTGTTCCAGTGACACAGGGCGGAATCGATTAAATTTCTCCCGAGCTTCATTTCTCAAGTGGGTTAAGCCGTCGTAATCAAAGTCGTCGGGAATCTGTTTTTTAGCCAGCCGTTTTTGTCGATCGATCACATCCTGTTGACGTGACACGTAGCCGGCATATTTGACATCGAATGCTAATTGTTCTGCGACATCGGGGGTAAATTGCGTCAGTTCCGCGTGATGCTGCACGATATCGGTCCAAGTTACCTCAGGTCGTCTGAGGTATTTTTCCAACGACCCTTTGTCTCCGAGAAAATTCGTGGACAGAATCTTGTGTGCTCGTTCGATTTCGGCCGTTTTCTTTTCCAATTTCTGGAAGCGATCCAATCCGACTAGTCCCAATTCGAACGCCTGTGGAGTCAATCTTCGATCGGCATTATCTTGCCGGAGCAAAAGTCGATATTCCGCTCGACTTGTGAACATTCGGTAAGGCTCATCTACGCTACAAGTCACCAAATCATCAACAAGCACGCCCAAATAGGCCTCATTCCGATCTAGAACCAAGGACTGGTTTCCGTCCAAAGCAAGCGCGGCGTTAGCACCGGCCAAAAGTCCTTGCCCTCCAGCCTCCTCGTAGCCCGTCGTACCATTGATTTGCCCGGCAAAATAAAGGCCCTGAATATTTTTTGTTTCCAGCGTATTCCGCAGTTGATCGGGAGGGCAAAAATCGTATTCCACCGCGTACCCGTAACGCATTATCTGGGCCTTTTCGAGCCCCGGAATCAGTCGAAACATTTGGTCCTGCACGTCTCTCGGCAAGCTGGTCGAGATTCCATTTACATAAACTTCCTGAGTCGCTCTGCCTTCCGGCTCCAGAAATAATTGATGACGAGATTTGTCAGCGAACCTCACGACCTTATCTTCGATCGAGGGGCAATATCGGGGGCCGTTACTCTGAATCTCGCCACTGTAGATGGGCGCCCTCTCCAGGTTGGCCAGAATCAAATCATGAACTTGCGGGTTTGTCCAAGTGATCCAGCAGGGAATTTGGTCGACCTGAAAATTTTCCGTTTGGAACGAAAATGGCCGGGGGTTATCGTCGCCCGGTTGAATCTCCGCTTTGTCATAGTCAATGGTTCTCCCGTTCAAGCGAGGAGGCGTCCCTGTCTTGAATCGGTCCAATCGAAACCCCATCCGGTTCAGCGAACCGCTAATGCCCTTGGTGGTTCCTTCCCCGGCTCGTCCACCGGCGGTCTTGGCTTCGCCGGTATGCATAATGGCTTGTAAAAATGTTCCCGTCGTCAGCACGACTTTGGAAGCCAGGTATTTTGCGTTCCCTAAAACCGAGACACCGATGACACGTTGCTTATCACCTAAAGATTCTGTGAGGATGGAATCAACAATTTCTTGACGTAACGAAAGATTTTCCTGATCTTCCACGGCCAGCTTGATCCAGTTTTGATAGGCCTTCTTGTCTGCTTGGGCACGCGGACTGTGCATGGCTGGGCCTTTCCGCAGATTCAACATACGGAACTGGATTCCGGTGGCATCGATGGCTTGCCCCATTAAACCACCCAAGGCGTCGATCTCCCGCACTAAATGTCCTTTGGCCACGCCACCAATCGCCGGATTACAACTCATTTGCCCGACGGTGTCCAAATTGGTCGTGAGCAAGACCGTCTTTGCACCCAAACGTGCCGCCGCACAAGCGGCTTCGGTACCGGCGTGTCCTGCGCCGACCACAATGACGTCGAAGTGATAAGTATTCTCTGCAGACATAAATAAAATCCTGTTCCCATTGGAAACACTGTGGGTCGTGACAAGCGGGTCAGCACCCCATCTCTTGCCAAAAGCAGTCCTTAGCCCAAACATGAAGGCTAACCAGACCGAGCGTTAATGGCCTCGGAAAGACAATCAATGATATCGGTCGAAATCATAGCCACCGCCGACTTTTGCTGAGCCGCTATATCTCCGGCTCTCCCGTGCAGATAACAGCCTAACACGGCGCTTTCCCAAGCCGAAAGGCCTTGGCCGATTAATGCGGCAATCATTCCGGTCAAAACGTCACCACTGCCGGCCGTCGCCATCCCTGGATTACCTGTCGTGTTGTGTATTGCTTGCTTGCCGTCGGTGATAAAGGTCCGATACCCCTTCAAAATCACCACACCACGGCAGCGGCCGGCCAATTCGCTGGCATAGGCTTCCTGCCGATCTCGGTCCAAATTCTCGTCTCCCATCAGGCGACTCATTTCTCCACCGTGAGGCGTCAAAATGGTCGACGGAGGTAACGAAGAAAAATCGAAGGCATTGCCGAGATGATTCAGTCCATCAGCGTCTAACACAACCGGGACAGTCGCCTCGGCCAACAGAGCACGCACCCACCTACCCGCCGCGTTGCTGGTACCCAACCCGGGACCCATCGCCAGACAATCGTAGCGTGCCAAGGGCTGGCTCCCCGTTCCTGGGAGCAACGGCTCCACAGACTCAGCAATTTCCAGCCCCACGGTCATGAGTGAAGGATGACATACGGCCACATCCCCCTGACAACGTTGATCGGTGGCGACGGTTACCAAACCCGCCCCACATCGCAATGCTGCCAGTCCGGTTAAAGCTGCCGCGCCCGACATGCCGGGCGAGCCGGCAAAAATCAACAACCGCCCGTAATCACCTTTATGGGTATCGTTCTCCCGGTTTTTCAAACGATCCAACAGATCACTTACGACCGATTTCGTGACCGTCCGTTCGGGGGACTTATCGACTCTAAATACCCGTGAAGTTAAATCGCTCAAGCTGATTTTGCCAGCGCGAAATTGTTTGGCCGCAGTTTGGAAGTCATGTTGATTCATAGGTGATTTTTAACAAAAAAACCACCGACTGTAATCAGCCGGTGGTTCTTGTTTTTCAATCAGACAAATAACTCGGTTCGGGATTTGTGCCGGTGATCCCGGCTCATTTCCTAATCCGCTTGTCAATAATCGACCAATCGCCTCGTTAGAACGGACTTTTCATGTTTTTGAAGACATCATTCAACATGCCTGCATCGGAACGACGCACTAAAATTTCATCGCCCGGATGAATCGCATAATTTTGTTCGGTCAAAACTCGCCCCGCATCCAAGTCGAAATTGACTGGCATTTTCAGGACTTGGCCGTTTTCCATCCTGCGTGCCAAATCGACTCGCATGCCGCGCTTAAAGCGTTTGGTTGCACCGGCCTCTTCGAGAGCGTCCTGCACCGTCAAGTTGTTGTTGATTTGACCGTTATAAATTTTTGGTTGTTTGCCCTTGGTCGTCCCAAAAATCACTTTGTACTCAGAGACCATTTCCGCGGTCGCTGGTTGCAAATCGTCCTCGGGAAAATCGCCCATCCAGACTTGGCAACCGGGCTGAATGGTCAATAAAGACAAACCGATGCAGATAGCCCATAAACGGCGGTTAACAAGTATGCTTTTATTTTTAGTCACGTTCCGGTCCTTATCTTGCGATGCCCTCACTCCGGTCACCCGCGAATCGCGAATGCCGAGCGCACAGGTTTTCCCGCTCCCCCCTTCTGATACAATCGATATCGTCCATTTGAGCGTCAAACTTTAAGCATCCTTCCTAACATTCATTTTTGCTGGCATTTGCCCGCTTTCATTTATGGAGTCGCATGAGTCCGTGGAACGAAAAAGTCGTAGCGATTACCGGAGGCTCTGCTGGTCTCGGGCTTGCCATTGCCAAGGCATTTCACCAACGCGGCGCGGTGGTAGTGTTGATCGCTCGTGACCCGTCGAAATTGGCAACGGCCGAGGCGGCTTTGGGAAATGAGCGCGTGTTATCAGTTACCGCCGACGTAACCGATCAAGAGAGCGTGAATAACGCATTTGCACAAATTTTGCAACAAACCGGTCGATTGGATGTGCTGGTCAACAATGTTGGGAAATCGGATCGGATTGAGCTGCTGGATACAGGCTTGGCCAATTATCGAGAGTTTATGGAAATTAACTTCCTGTCAGCAGTCAGTTGCACTTACGCCGCGTTAGAGGCCTTAACGAAATCATCGGGACACGTCGTAAACATCGGCTCATTGTCCTCCAAAACGGCTTGGCCATTGTTGGCCCCTTACACCACCAGCAAATTCGCCTTGGCCGCATTCACGCATCACTTGCGACTGGAAGGTCCCCCCGAGGTTCATTCCTTATTGGTTTGTCCCGGTCCCATCAAGCGCAACGATGCTGGGGAACGGTATGACAAACAGGCTTCCAAACGTGGCTTATCCGCGGCCGCCCGGCAACCCGGAGCAGGTGCGAGAGTCCGCGCGATGGACTCCGCCCAACTGGCCGAAAAAATCATTTCCAGTTGTGAAAAACGAAAACCGGAGTGGATGCCTTTTAAATACCGATTAGTCTTGATGCTGAATGCTCTTTCCCCCAATTTTGGCGACTGGTTTCTAAAAAAGAAAATGAAAAAGAGCAAATAAAACAATTGCTCACAGCGTCTTTCAGCGGAACATTAAGGTGAGCGAAATCACCCACTTGCAATTCCAACCAACCCACACCATTTAACCAATAACGTAGATAGGATCAGAGATTAATGAGTTACTTTTCGGACGTTAAAAAGATTACCTACGAAGGGCCAAAAACCAAAAACGATCTTGCATTTCAGCATTACAATGCGGATGAAATGGTGGAAGGCAAAACCATGCGGGATCACCTAAGATTCAGCGTGGTTTACTGGCATACGTTTCGCGGCACAGGTGCGGATCCATTTGGAGGTCCCACCTTATTGCGACCTTGGGATGACGGAAGCAACTCGGTCGAAAACGCCCAAAATCGGGTGCGCGTCGCTTTTGATTTCATGGAAAAATTAGGCGCTCCCTATTTTGCTTTCCACGATATCGACATATCTCCCGAAGGTGACACGCTCGCCGAAACCCAGAGCAATTTCGACAAGGTTGTAGAAACGATCGAAGAGGAAATGCAGCGTACCGGCATTAAATTGTTGTGGGGTACTGCGAATTTGTTCAGCCATACCCGCTATATGCATGGCGCCGCGACTAGTTGCAATGCGGAATCTTTTGCTTACGCGGCAGCACAGGTGAGAAAGTGCATCGAAGTCACCAAAAGATTGGGCGGTGAAAACTATGTTTTTTGGGGCGGTCGAGAAGGCTACCAAAATCTTTGGAACACTGACATGCAACGAGAATTGGAAAATCTCGGACGCTTCTTTCACATGGCGGTCGATTACGCCAAGGAAATTGGGTTCGAGGGACAATTCTTAATCGAGCCAAAACCGAAAGAGCCTACCAAGCATCAATATGATAGCGACGCAGCCGCTTGTATTAATTTCCTCAGAGCCTACGACCTCGCAGATCACTTCAAATTGAATATCGAGACCAATCATGCGACTTTGGCAGGTCACACGATGATGCACGAGCTGGAATACGCGGCCATGCAAGGCCAACTCGGATCGATTGATGCCAACCGGGGGGACCTCCTGTTAGGCTGGGATACCGATCAATTTCCTACCGATATTTATCAAACCGCGAGGACCATGTTGGTTTTACTTAAACATGGTGGGATCGGTTCAGGCGGCGTCAATTTCGATGCCAAAATTCGTCGAGAGAGCATCCACCTTCACGATCTATTCCATGCTCACATTGGAGGGATGGATGCGTTCGCTCGCGGCCTGAAGATCGCCGCAGCCATTCGGGCCGACGGCCAGTTGCAAAAACTGGTAGAGCAACGTTACTCAAGTTGGACGTCGGGCCTCGGTGCTGATATTGAATCCGGAAAGCACTCACTGACTTCACTCGAAAAGATAGCTCTGGAAACGGAATCTTTCCAACCACTGGAAAGCGGTAGGCAAGAGCTATTCGAGAATATTGTTAACCGTTTCATTTAACTCAACGGCCAGCAATAAACGCTTCCCAAAACACGGCTGGGGTCACTGGCGACAACGAGTGCCCCAGCTTTTTTTGCGCATGCGGTAAAACGACTTGCGCCCTTGAGTCGGCGGAAAAGCGCCGATCTATCTACCTCGGTCCCTCTGCCCAATCGGGGATCCGGGAGGCGCGGGCAGCGACTCTGGCAAATCAACATCCGGATAGGGCCGTGATTCGTATCTGCGTATTTGGTCCGCTAAATTCAATTCAAAAAAAGCATCCCGACCTGCGCCTGCCGATTGCAACGTCAAGTTCCGTTTAATTTGTTCGATCCCGGCCCGCGCCGCTGCTCGCGCAGAATCAGACGCGGAATCATTGACCAACAGCGCCAGCAAATGGTCTGTCAAACATTGCTTCAAAACGGTTGATACATGAATGGACTGTTGAGTTGGGGTCGGCTGTTGCCAAACAAAATTGACCAACCCACTCACCAGATAAGCGGGCGTCATGGCCCCTTCTTGCTTGCTGGTCATTGCTAAACGAGAAACCCGGCCAGGGTTTAGCAAGCCACCTATCGTCATGTCCGCGGCAACTCGAGCGCTGGCGAGTCGATCAAAGACGGGCGCGGTCAACCCCGGGAATCGTTCGACATCCCGATGACTTGCACTCGCAGGCGGCACTAAATATTTCCATGTTTTTTCCTCAATCACGAGAGCGTCCACAGCCAGCGTGCTCAACAGGGCCTGAAAAGCCAAGCGTTGCTTTTCGGGTGGCACGATTCTCATGGGTTGTCCTGCCATCGCATCTCCATAGGAGTAGTACACACCTCCGATCATCTTTACCGTGGCTTCCACTTGGTACCGATGGTGAAGGTAAAGCGGTACGAAAACTTGTTCAAAATCGCTTAAGGGATCCGTACTGCGGAGCATGCTCGGCTGCAACGCATTCAACGAAATTTTCCTCACTCGCATAACATGCCTTAACTCAACAATGGGATCGCTACCGTTATCCCAAAGATTACCAGCAGGATGAGCGGCTGCAGGCGGACGGGAATCGCCATCAGATACAAAAACCATATTGGTTTGAATCGCCTGTTGAATCAGATCGGCCAATTTTGCAGGCTCATTTTCATTCGCCTTAAATTGTTCATAGGCATAACGAACTGACCATTTATCCCAGGTTCCAATCCCTACACCATACGCGTCAGAGAGGTCTAATTTGCCGGCGGCATCAATTTTGATTCGTGGCGCGGGGTAATCCATGACAGAGGCCCGATCGTCGTAGGTACTGGCTGCAAAATTATGCACAAAGCCAAGCGTATGCCCGACTTCATGGGCACTTAATTGACGAATACGCGCCAAGGCTACATCAACGGGATCTAAATCGCGACTCATTGCCACCAGCGTGGCCTCCTCACTAACCCCCACGACTCCACACTGTTTACGATTCTCAGACTTGCCCGTTTGGACCATCCCCTTCAGTCCCATGGCATCGAAAAGCAGGCGATCCTGCCTGACTCTCAAAGATCCCAGAGAGACATGCCCTTTGATGATCTCACCCGTTCGTGGATCGATGATAGAGCCTCCATAAGACCAGCCTCTAGTGGAGCGATGCACCCATTGAATGACGTTATAACGAACATCCATGGGATCGGCGTCAGCTGGCAAAACCTGCACCTGAAACGCGTCGATAAAGCCGGCCGCTTCAAACGCATCATTCCACCATCGCGCGCCCTCAATCAATGCCTCACGAATCATCTCGGGAGCTCCCGGATCCACGTAGTAAACAATGGGCTCAACCACTTCCGAGCGAGGCGCCGCTTGATCTTTTTTTTGCAAGCGATGCCTCATGATCCAACGTTTTTCAAGCGGTTCATCGATGGGTGTCGCGTAATCAGCAAAGGTAATATGCATCGAGGCACATCGCGGGTGATGGACCCGCGGCTGATAATCGGCATCAGGTAATTCGATAAAGGAGACATGCTGTCTCAACGTGATGGAATTTGCGGCGGGCGTTACCTGTTTCACCAATCGGCCGGGGTCGGTACCGGTAAAGGTGAGGGTGGCCTCGAGCTCGGTATTTTTTGGAAACGCTCGGCAACGGTCCTTAAATACGCCGCACCGCGAATCGTCTAATTGAAAATCGCCCTGTTCCGCCGCGCGAATTTTTTCGGCTACGCCGTGCAAATCGCTGTTCAACAGATCAGTAAAATCAACCAACACGGTGGTTCCCGTTTCCGCAGCCACCACGCCCCCCCAAATGATCGATTCCGCGAACGACTCTTGAACCGCTCGCTTTTCCACCATGTTGGGTGTGGTTGCGCGATAATCGAGATTCCGCGCAACCAGGAACACTTTATTTCCAACGCGTCGAAACTGGCAAACCATTTGTTTACCCAATTGCCCGCGGTCCAAACCGATGGGATTGGATCCTAAGCCCGTTGCGAGCCCAAAGGAAAACAAAAAATCTTCATTCCATTTAGAAATTTCCAACCACACACGACCTTCTCGGGGGTCCCAATGCCACTTTTGAAAACCGTCATAGGCCTCGCAATCACTGGACCATTCCTCGACCGTTGGCAACGTTTTTAATTCTTTGTCGCCTTGCTCGTCCGATTCCTGTTCTTGGGTCGGCGATTCATTCCAATCACGGGGCATCGCGAAAAGAATGTTAGAAATTCCTATGGTGGAGAAGAGAAAGAGCCCGATCAAGCAACGTTGGAACATGGAACTACCCACTTAGTAAAAATTCGTAAGCCGGCATTCTAGTTGTTTTAAGCGGAAATGTCAGATTTTTTTGCAAGCTCTTAACGAGGCCTCGAATTGGATCTTGTGCGGACAGGAAATATTGGCAGAGGTCCCTTGCCGCCCTGCAACTTTCATTACAATACGTCGAATCGCTATTGAGATTGCGTGCGATGTACCCAAATTAGTTCGCTCGAATGCGTCACGTGAAACTAAATGAATATTGAGACTTGGATTAAAATATGGCGAGCCGGTTTCGTCATTGCATTTTTTGGGGCGACCCAGTTGGTGCTCTTTTGCATTATTGCGATGATACAATATCCGGGCGGAACGATGCTGAACCCCGAATCCGTGGGTTACGAACTTTCTGAAAATTACCTCAGCGACCTTGGTCGTGAAGTGGCGTTAAACGGTGCGCCGAACAAGGGTAATAAGCTCTTTAATGGGTCATTAATTTTACTGGGATTTTGCTCCATCCCTTTCTTTCTGTTCATGCCCACGCATGCGTACGACAAAGTGGGGTGGCTCGCCATCGCAGCCGCCATTGGATTAGTGGCAGCCGTCTCGATCATTTTCATGGGTTGCTATCCCTATGACCTGTCACCGGTGGCCCATTTCACCGCTTTGTTTTGCTGGTTGACCGCCATTTTTTTCGCGTCCAGTATTCACGCGATGTGCCTTTTGACCAGCAAAGATGAAACCTCTATGTTTCTATCTTTGGTCAGCGTGGCGGTGGCGATGCTGGCGGTAGCATATATCTACCATGGCACCGAAACCGCGGCGGCGGTGATTTTACGTCGAGAGATTCCGTTAAAATCCGTATTGCTGCAAAAGCTGCTGGGGTTAGCTACCCTGATTTGGATGTTTTCTGTGAGTCTGAAAATGTTGCTCACGGCGAATTTCAGCGAATTTTATCCGCGGGATGTGGCACCAGAAGCCCAAGATTACATGCAATCGCTGGAGGATGAACCCTGGGTTCCCATGCGTAAATAGAAAGCAGCCTGGGCTGGTATTATTTGCGTGGCAAGAGACTTAGGACATCCGTGATATCGACAATACCTAACGGACATCCTTGAGAATCAACAACCGGTAATTCGCTAATGTTGTGGCAGGCCAGAATTTCGACGGCGACGGTGGTTTGACTGCCCGAGGCGATCGTTTTGGGCAACCCAGTCATCACGGAGCCGATTGGCTCATCAAGTAAGTGATCGTCCCCGCGTTCCAGCAAACGCGCCAAGTCACTATCGGTAAAGATCCCCGCCAATTCGCCACTTTGTTTTAACAACAAAACGGCCCCCGATCGACGCCCGGTGTCTTGCAAATTCACAAACGTTTCGCGCACGGTATGGGTTTCATAACCGACCCGACATTCTTTTAGCGGACGCATGATTTCATTGACTCGGGATAATTTTTTTCCCAGGCTTCCGCCCGGATGGTATCCGGCAAAATCGATGGGGCGAAATCCTTTTTCTCGACTGGCCACCAAGGAAAGAGCATCCCCAATCGCCAACATTACCGCCGTTGTCGTCGAAGGCGCTAGTCCCAACGGACAGGCTTCGGGAATTTTCCCGTAACACAAAGCCACCGTGGCAGCTTTGGCCAATGAGCTTTGCTCGCTACCCACGACCGCAATCAACGGAATGTCTGTTTTTTGAAATGTCGGTAGAAGCTGTAGGACTTCGCCGGTCTCACCACTGTTACTGAATACCAGCACAATATCGCGTGGTCCAATCCGTCCCAAATCTCCGTGCATCGCTTCCGAGGGATGCAGGTAATGACTTCGCGTACCAGTGGAGGCCATGGTTGCCGTAACTTTTTGCCCGATCCATCCGGCCTTGCCGATGCCGGTCACGATTACGCTGCCTTGGCATTGGCAGAGCATATCAACGGCCTCGGAAAAACTTGCCGGCAAGCGTTCTGCCAAACGGCTTAACGCTTGAGCTTCGGCCTGAATAACCTCTTGAGCCAATCGAAAGTGCTCGAGGGGCAAGGATTGCACACGGTGGATTGCCAAACTCATTATGCCGCCTCTTCAAATTGACTGGCTCGCAAGCGTTGGTAAGGACGGCAACGCAGCATCAACTCCGCGTGCGTTCCACAATCCACGACCTGCCCCTCATTCATCACCAAAATGGTATCTGCCAAATCGAGCGTCGAAACACGGTGTGTGATCATCACCGTCGTACGACCCGTCATAAAATCGGCAAGGGAGCGGTGAATTAAGCGTTCGCTTTCGGGATCGATCTGACTGGTTGCTTCGTCCAAAACCAAAATCGGAGCGTTTTTCAAAATTGCCCGCGCTAAGGCTAGACGCTGCCTTTGCCCACCCGACAATTTCCCACCATGCTCACCCACTTGCGTCTCATAACCATCAGGTAAATCGGAGATAAAATCGTGAGCGTGCGCATGACGGGCTGCAACCATGACTTGCTGTAGGGTCGCGTCTGGTATCCCATAGCGAATGTTGTTTGCAATCGAATCATTAAAAAGCATGGTTTGTTGATTAACGTAACCGATCGCTGACCGCAAATCGTCAACACGATAATCGCGAATGTTATTTCCGGCAATTTGCACCGTGCCCTCTGCCGGATCGTAAAATCGCAAAAGCAAGTTGATCAATGTGCTTTTTCCGCAACCGTTGGCTCCGACGATTGCCAAAGCCTTGCCGGCAGGCACCTCCACACTGACTCCCTTGAGGATATCCGTGCCTTCTTCATAAGCGAACCGAACGCCCTCAAACACAATTTTTGGATTGGATGTGTCAATGATTTTGGGATTCGCCGGATCACGAACATCAGGAACTTGGTCATAAAGTGGAAAGACACGGTCTGCAGCAACGACGCCCGATTGAATCATGTTGTAAACGTCTCCCATCTTTCGCAGCGGGTCTGAGATGCCAATCAAGAAGGCAAAAAACACCATAATTTCGCTGGGAGTCATTTGCTTGGAGGCCAACCGAATAGGCCCTAAATGGGTTTCACCATTCAGCACCAGATAGGAACCCGCGATAGCTGACAGGGATATAATCGCGACGCCCAAAATCTCACTGTTGGTGCGACCCAAAGCATGAAATAACGAAATACGCATTTGTTTACGATAAACATCGGTAGCCGTTTCACGAAATCTTTGATGCTCGTGACCTTGCATGTTGAAGGCCTTCACCAATCGCATGTAGGAAACCGCTTGAAAAAGTCGATTCAATAGACTGGCGGATTCCTCCACCGCTTTGCGATGAGCTCGCTTCGTGAGCTTCGCAATCGACAGCATGACAAAACCGGCCACCGGCACCACCACCAGGGAAAGCAACAGCAAGCGCCAATTGACCATCGCCGCGCCTGCGATACAGGCCCCCATCTTGAGCGGCTCACGCAAGGTCTTACCCAACAACGTGGTAATGGCTCGTGAAATCGAAGCCGTCTCACCGCGTATTCGACTTATCAGGTCTCCGGTTCCATTGACTTCGTCAATTTCCTCGACTTCCATCCTCAGGGTATTTCGAAAAACATGATCCTGGATGTCGAGCACCGTACGCTGCCCAACGCGAGTGACCAGGTACATATTGATGGCCAAAAACAGACACCGGAGAACGGTTCCAAAGAAGAGCACTGCGAACACTAAAATTAATGTCGGGAACGGCTCTTTCGGCGTGTAATTTTTGACCCACGGTTCGAAATATTCGGTCCGCGATATTGAAGCTTTTTCATCGTCAATCAACGCCTCACTCAACCTGATCTGGCGATTAAGCGATACTGCTTGCGACGCGGTTGCAGACTTCAGCTCAGCTTGGGTTTCTGCGATGGTCGCTTCCGCTTTCGCGATCGCGTCCTCCGAGCGTTCAATACGCTCGTCGATCATCGTATGTAACGAGTTACCCTTGAATACAACTTCAACAATGGGCAGAACGCCACCAATGTTGGCGCCCCATAAAATTGCAATTAAAAATGCGCAGACGGTGGAACAGATAATGGACCACTTGTAGCGGAACGCCATCTTTAATGCGCGACGAAGATTCTTCATATGTGCCCGTAGCTTCCTTGCATTGGCGGCTGTCAGTTGACAAAACAGCAGCCAAAAAAATAGCCCATTCATGCCTATTTGAGCAATATCAGTTGTGAATTCGCCATCAGTGCAGTGGCAAATCTCACATTTCAGCTCGTCTGCGGAAGTGCTTGCACTCCCCACAAGCACTTTTTCGCAAGGATTTCCCCATTGCCGAGGCTATTTATCCAATAGTCACAATTGGGTCGCATTGCCTACGCCTGGGGCTCGTCCGAGAAATGCTTCCCATCTTCTTACTGGCATCAAATTTGCAATTAACCCGTGTCGTTAAAAGAGCCTGATTTTCAAATGCGTTCGCTCTCTTTTGGGAACTTTTTGTCACTCCCGCTCGTTTCAAGCCGGTAATAATCGAACGCAATGAGCCCTATCGCACATCGAATCCTAAGTGAGATACCCATGCCCAAAACACTTCCAGTCGCGCTGCTGTTACTCGCCTGCCTAAATCTACAACCAACCGAGTCTTGGGGGCAGGACAAAATCAACACGACAGACTCCGATCGCAACGGCCATGAGATCCAACATGAATTAATGGTTAAGTATGTAATGGCGAAACGTGATTTGGCAAAAAATGAACTGGAGCGCAAGCTCGCTAAAAGTGACGCCTATCCACCGTTTCTTATCGATCGATTGCGTGCCGAATTAAACGTTGCCGAAGAGCACCTCAGTCAGACACTTGTCGCAGCAAGTGATGGAGAGACCGCATTACGACGGCGGCATGCGATGGAACAACTAAGGCTCGCAAAAATGGAATGGGATACTGGGAAAGAACTTCGACGAGGAGCCTTAAACTACAGCGACCTTGACCTAAAGAACCTCGAGCTAAAACATCAGATCGCAAAGCTGAAGATTGACCTGATCGACAACCCAGTGACATACATGAGCATGATGGACTCCATGGAGAAAAAAATGCATCGACTCTCGGATGAAATCCTATCCCTGGAACAACGCATCGCCCGTTTGGAAAATCCGGGCAAATAAGACACAAAGCGACTGTATCGAGATATCGCTCATGTTGGCTCGGACAGGACAGAGTATTGGCTGTGGCAATCAATCGGCGGCGGTACGCGAAGCCTGAGTGGTCTAAGATTGGTTCTTCTAAACAGCGATCCCTTAACCCTTGCTATTAATCCGGTCGCCAATCATGCATTAGCCGTCGCTCTGATGGAAATCATTTTCGTAACTCTGGTACGGGAATCGCATATAGTAGGATGTGGGTTCTGGTCGTTTTCGTTACCGCAGCCCCTTTTGATGAAAAACCAAGCAAAAATTGAGTGCTTCAGCGATTTGAATCATCGAACCACCGGTATTCCAATGCACAAATTGATAACAAACTGTCGCGTTTTCGCAACACTTTCTCTGTTGTTTATCGCTCTCGTTCTAGTGTCACCTGCCAAATGGACGGTAGCCCAAACCACCGAGCAGCAAAACCTAAGGGAAAATTCGAAAGCCGGAGGACCTGCCGAGTCGCTGCCAATCCCCAATGACATTGGTAATTCTCTTCCCGCACCAAATGTAAATGCCCCCAACAGTCGGGGTTTATCAACGCCTCAAACAGAACCGGCGTTTCTCGTTCCAGCGGAAGATCGTGCAATACCTGGTAATCCTGATGCGGATGAATATGAATTCATCATGCGAGGTCCACTCCATGAGGCATTCGCTCAAGCTTGGCAAGCGGATCCGCTTGAACCACCTGTGATTGCGGAAAGGCCGCCAGAACGCATTACGGAAATCCCTCCAGACGTAAAACCTGAGGGCGCTAACGTCCAATGGATTCCAGGCTACTGGGTTTGGGACGATCAAGAAACGAGATTTTTGTGGATCAGTGGCTTGTGGCGTGATGTCCCTGTTCGCCAGGTCTGGCAACCCGGCAACTGGTTCGAAAATGCTGGTGGCTGGAGTTGGTCACCAGGGTTCTGGAATCAGGAAAACGTCGTC
>CAJQPP010000037.1 GCA_905480235.1 uncultured Pirellulaceae bacterium | reverse complement strand
AGCGAAGAGCACGGCTAAAATTTCGCCGCTCTTTTCCACGTAGGGTGGTATCTTTTGGCAGGAAGCCAGCATCTGAGAATCAATGAGTGATCAACCATCTCGAACGTTGTGCTGTTGGCCCGGGCTTGCCGGGTTGTGGCTGCGTGGACACTGGTCTTCGCTGTTGTTGGCGGTTGCTTTCTCATTGGTTCTGAATTTGGCACTGGTCTCGACGTTTGTTTGGCCAGCGTTGTTAAATTCGGTCCTAAAAATCGTGATCTGGCCGTTCGTGTTATCCGCGTGGGTATTTTTCGGCTGGGTTTCGTGGAGGGGCATGGATGAACAACGTGAATTGCCCGAGTTGTCGGACGATTATGACGACACCTTGTTTATTCAGGCACAAACCGAATACTTGAGAGGAGAGCTAACGCAGGCTGAATTGTTGTTAACGCAACAATTGAAGGCAGATCCCAGGGATGCCGAAGCCCGTTTATTGTTGGCCACGCTTTATCGCCGAGAAGGTCGCGACGAAGCTGCCTCCCAACAATTGGTCGACTTGCAAAAGCTAGACGACGGAATTCCCTGGGTATTTGAAATTCAACGGGAACGGCAAATGATCGAAGATCAGCTTGGCGGACCCAATGAAGAGGAAGAAATTGACGAAAAACAGGTTTGGCAAGATGCTCACCTGAAGAATAGCGAAACGGAAATTGAGCCCATGCATTTGGGTGACATTACTGTCTCAACGGACGGTTTGACGCGTCAAGATGACCATGCATTGAACAAAAAACCAAAACGAGCAGCCTAAGATTCCAATTATCGATTCACGGTGAATTGATAATAAAATCCAGAACGGAGCCTGAAGTCGACCCCTTCGACCAGGGCACCAGGAGTTACCCATGTACGAGCGATTTACAGAACGCGCACGAAAAGTCATGCAGCTGGCCAACCAAGAGGCCCAGCGTTTCAACCATGAATATATCGGGACCGAGCATATGTTGCTGGGCCTGGTCAAGGAAGGGAACGGTGTTGCAGCCAACGTGCTGAAAAATCTTGGGGTCGATTTGCGAAAAATCCGGCTCGAAGTCGAGAAATTAGTCCAGAGTGGTCCAGAAATGGTGACCATTGGGAAATTACCACAAACACCGCGAGCCAAAAAAGTCATCGAGTACTCGATGGAAGAGGCTCGCAATTTGGCTCACAGCTTCGTGGGCACCGAGCACATTCTGTTGGGCCTCTTGCGTGAGCAAGAAGGTGTAGCAGCGCAGGTGCTGATGAATCTCGGCCTGAAACTGGAAGAAGTTCGCGAAGAGGTACTGAATCTTCTTGGCAGTGGCCTGGAAGGTGCAGAGGCTGGCGAGCGTGGTGGTCGCGAAGGCGGCGGCGGAGGCGAGGGCGCTCCCAGCGGCAAAAGCGGTAAGTCCAAGACACCCGCGTTGGATAGCTTCGGTCGAGACCTAACGGAACTGGCACAGCAAGGCAAGTTAGACCCAGTCATTGGTCGCGAAGATGAAATCGAACGGGCTATTCAGGTGCTCTGTCGTCGAACCAAAAACAACCCAGTCCTTTTGGGGGAAGCAGGTGTCGGCAAAACCGCCATCGTGGAAGGTTTCGCTCAGCGAGTCATCGAGGGTGAAGTCCCTGAGTTACTTTGCGACAAACGAATTGTCGTACTGGACCTCGCCATGATGGTTGCCGGGACGAAATACCGGGGCCAATTCGAAGAACGTATCAAAGCGGTTATGAACGAAGTACGTCGTGCTAAAAACACGATCCTGTTCATCGACGAACTCCATACCCTGGTGGGAGCCGGTGGTGCAGAGGGCGCCATCGATGCCGCCAATGTGCTGAAACCAGCACTTTCGCGTGGCGAAATCCAATGCATTGGAGCGACCACGTTGGATGAGTACCGAAAGTACATCGAAAAAGATAACGCACTGGCCAGACGATTCCAGGAGATCATTGTTGATCCCACCGGAACGACGGAAACGGTAGAAATCTTGAAAGGATTGCGCGAGCGTTACGAGAAACATCATCGCGTGCAAATCACAGACGATGCCATCGTGGCTGCCGTGGATCTGTCGGGTCGCTACATCACCGGACGCTGCTTGCCGGATAAGGCGATCGATGTGATTGACGAGGCCGGAGCTCGCGTCCGTTTACGTACCATGACTCGTCCGCCCGATCTCAAGGAGATCGACGAGGACATTGAACGTCTGAACAAAGACAAAGAAGACGCGGTTGCCAACCAAGACTTTGAAAAGGCTGCCTCGCTTCGAGATCAGGCTGACAAGCTTCGTAAAAAGAAGGACCAAATCAAAAAGGATTGGCGAGAGAAATCAGAAGAAGCGGATGGTGTCGTGGACGAGGAAGTCATCGCGGAAGTCATCTCCAAGATGACCGGTATTCCGCTGACACGTCTGTCCACCGAAGACAGCGCTCGTTTGCTGAAGATGGAAGACGAACTGCACACGAAAGTGATCAGCCAAGATGCTGCCGTCAAAGCCATCTCCAAAGCCGTCCGTCGTAGCCGCAGTGGATTGAAAGACCCCAAACGGCCCATCGGCTGCTTTATGTTCGCTGGGCCAACAGGTGTTGGTAAAACCCTGCTGGCCAAAGCGCTCGCGGAATTCATGTTTGGTGACGAGGAAGCCCTCGTGACAATCGACATGTCCGAATATATGGAGAAGCACAATCTGAGTCGTTTGATTGGAGCGCCTCCGGGATACGTGGGCTACGAAGAAGGCGGTCAGCTGACCGAAAAAATCCGACGGCGACCTTACGCAGTGGTCTTGTTGGATGAAATCGAGAAGGCACACCCCGACATCTTCAACATGTTGTTGCAAGTGATGGAGGAAGGTCGTTTAACCGACAGTTTCGGTCGCAACATCGATTTCCGAAACGTGATCCTCATCATGACCACCAACGTGGGTGCCCATGCGATTAAGAATGAATCAGCATTCGGGTTGCCGGGTGCCGGTGAAGACGCCTCCTTTGAGAGTATGAAGGCGCGTGTTTTCGACGAAATCAACCGTGCGTTCCGACCTGAATTCTTGAACCGACTTTCCGACGAGCCGATCATCTTCCGCCACCTCGAGAAGAAAGATCTCAAACTCGTTATCGAGTTGGAAGTCAAGAAGATCCGCAACCGACTTGCCGAACGTGGTTACGCATTGGAGCTATCCAACGACGCCAAGGAGTTCCTGATCAAGAAAGGTACGAACCTCGATTTTGGTGCCCGACCGTTGCGTCGAGCTTTAGAGAATTACGTCGAGGACCCGCTGGCTGAGGAACTGCTCAATGGGAACTTCCAGGGAATGAATAGCATTTCGGTAAATGCTCAACGTGACGACGATGGCAAGATCAAGCATCTGAAGTTCAGCGGCACTTACATCGAGCCACCCGCGGCCGAGGAACCCGAAGAACCGGTTGGCGTTGCTGCTGGTGACGCTAATCCTGCACCGAAAGAGCCGACTCCAGAAGATTCTGACGGCGAATAGATCGAAATTGAATAACGCTCACCAGATCCGGCAGTTTCCTGCCGGATCTTTTTTTTGCGCAGCAGTCAAATAACCGGAAACGGCATGAAACGGGTGCATGTTTCGAATCCTGAAAGCATCCATTTAAGGAAATCCCTGAAAAATGGCCTAACGATGATGCCCATTTGGCTCGCCCTGGTGCAACCCAATGTCGTCCGAATGACCCGCGGTTTAATTTTCTTTTCGGTAGCCGACAGAACTTTTCGTGTCCATGCAAGTTTAATTCCCAGTAGCCGACATAACTTTTCGTGTCCATAATACAGGGCCTTAGTTAGACCCCAAACTTCCCAACGGAACCCCCTATGCAAAAGTTATTTTTAGTGATGCCCTTGCTGATCCTACTACCTGTCACCTCAGCCGTAGCGCAGAAAACCGATAACAAAGTTACTCCAGTGGTCGTCAAGTCCATCGACGGGAAAATGACCTGCCAACTGGTTCCCGAAAATACCAGTATTGAATTTGTGGGCACGCACGTAGGTGATGACCCCAAGCCCCGACTGGGTGGATTCAAGAAATTTTCCGGCCAGATCGAAATGGCAGATGGAAAACCAAAGAGCTTAAACGTCGACATGGAGATCACCTCGATCTGGACCGAGTTCGACAACTTGACCAAGCACCTAATGAATGCCGATTTTTTCGAAGCGGACAAGTTTCCAAAATCCAAATTCGAAAGCACCTCAATCACGGTGCTCGGCGACGGGAATTGCATCATCAAAGGTGAACTGACCCTGCATGGAATCTCCGATAATTTCGAATTTCCGGCAAAGTACAAAGCGACCGATCAAGGCCTCGTTTTGACCTCAGACTTCACATTAGATCGCACGCAATTTGGCATGAAAAAAATGACGGACGGCGTGGAAGCTGTCGTGAGCTTAAATGTTGTTGTTGGCAAGCCGACCCGAGGTGTTAAATCGAAGGGTGGAAATGGCAGCGAATCGGGCGATTCTGAGGCTCCAACCGACGATCCAGCAACCGAGGGGGAGACGATCACCATCAGCCTGCCCGCCATGACGTGAACGGGCTGTGCGGCTTCCGTGCGAAGCCGACTCAAGACCGTTGCCAAGATCCGCAACTTCGAAGTCAACGTTGACGATAAGACAGCAACGATTACTTACGCAAATGACTTGGACATTGAGTCCACGTTAAATGAACTCGCAAAAGTGAATAACAAAATGGAGGGCTGGTCGCTCAAGAAATAACGGCGATCAGTTTTGACTGTCGCAGACGCCTTGCCGAGAAAAGCAGGGCGTTCTGCACCGATTTAAGCGAGAGCCGGTCCTTCACTTGAAAGCCCGGCTCTCCTTAAATAAAGACGAACTCGGAATCCGTTTTAGCTGGCTCTCGAGATCGCAAACCATCGTCCGTACGCGGTGGCAGGAATCCAAATCAGGGTACAAAGCCGAGGCCGGATTATTCACGAAGGGCAAACCAGTGGCCCAGTGGACCGCTGCCATGCCCGAGCGAAAGTGAATTCCGCAACGCCTCAGTGACATAGTCTTTGGCGACACGAATGGCCATTACCGGATCCAATCCCAGTGCCAGATTAGCGGCGATAGCGGCAGAAAGCGTGCAACCCGCTCCGTGGGTGTGAATGGTATCCACTCGCTCCGCCTCGATCACCTCGCAATTCTCGCCATCACTCCACACATCAGCCGCAGTTGGACTTTTCGTAAATGCTCCACCCTTCACAAGAACGACTTGAGGCCCCAACGCACATAGTTTCTTGGCGGCCACTTTCATGCCCTCAACTGACTCGACCTTTTCGCTTGTGAGAATTTGAGCTTCGAAAATATTTGGCGTTAACACGTCCGCGAGGGGAAGGATACGATTTCGCAGCGTTGCTATGGCGACTTCGTCGATTAACTGGTCGCCAGCTCTCGAGACCATAACCGGATCGACCACCAAATTATTGATGGGCTGATCGCGCAACTGCTTCGCGACGGCAGACATAATAGTTTCATTAAGCAACATCCCCAGTTTTGCACTAGCGACGTGAAAGTCACTCGTAACCGCATCGATTTGAGCGATCACAGCCTCAGGCGGTAACGCATCGACGCGTGAAACTCCGGTCGTATTTTGGGCCGTGACACAAGTTAGCGCTGACGTTCCATGCACACGGTGAAATGAAAACGTCCGTAGATCGGCTTGAATCCCCGCGCCTCCACCACTATCGGAACCAGCGATGGTAAGTGCTACCGGGACTTTTTTTTCGTTTCTTTGATCCACGGATTCTATTTCGCCTCCGCAAAATTTCCTGATACGGTTTCGAGCAATGCGTAAAAACGAAATTCTGACTTATGCAGGGAACCTCAAGGGGAGCCATTTTTTTGTCACTAATCCGCATTGCCAAAAGTCGACCAGCCGTCGACATAGCATTTCAGAGGCTTGGCAATTTCATTCAGGCTTGCCTGAGCGGCCACAATTGAGTCATAGGAGACGATCATCACCTTGGAGCATTCGCAAGTCCATGGCTCGGTAGCTTCCTCGACGTCTTCAATATCTTCATCAAAAAAAATCTCGGTACGGAAGCCCAACGCCGCGGCAGCACCAGCTATTTGCATCGAGACCTCTTCGTCAGGGACTGCAACTTGAATGTCAACATCCATCGGTTTACTCAGATCACATCCAAGTTCCAATAGACTTTTTAAGGCGTTGCCATCAGCGTCATCAGGGAAAGTGTCCATGCGTTTTTGAATACCTCTCGCACTCAGTCAATTTAAGGGCTTTGTGAGCTTAGTTTTTACCATGCTTGGGGCTTCCCAGCACCAAGGCTTGGCCATCCCCCGCAAACGTCATTAAAAACGCGGCTCCAACCGCCGACGTCGAGCCATTTCCGGCGAAAAAAGTGCAGGTTTGCGGGTCAAGCAGGGTACGTTATCGGGAACCTTGTGAAAAACACCCCAAACGCGGGCCAGCGATCCGGCCAGTAAGACGGCTTGCAAAAAGGGCTGCCCACATTGTTGACGAAATCCGTTTAGAATAAGCCAATCGGTTTAACGCCTCGCAAACGCCGGCAACGGTTGGCAAGCTCCGAAAAATCATGCAATCGTGAAATCAAGGGTTCATTAGCAATGAAAAACGAAAATAAAAGTACTATCAGCGTCCATGCGGGCCAAAAAAGGGACTCCAATCTCGGCGTGGTCAACCCTATCGAGCCAGCTGTCGCCTTTCACTACATCGATTCAGGCAACCAGTACTACCCACGATATTTCAACACGCCCAATCAACAATACATTGTAGAGAAGATCGCCGCCTTGGAGCACGCTCCGACAGGAATGCTATTTAGCTCGGGCATGGCGGCCATCAGCACCACCATGAGAGCCTTGGCGAAACCAGGGGACCACGTGGTGATGCTCGAAAATCTTTACGGCGGATCGCTGTCATTTGCAGCCAAGGAGTTCACTGAACTGGGGATCGCTTACGATCTCGCGGGAGCGACCGTCGAAGCAATCATGGAGTCCACAGTCGCGGAGACGACGGTCATATTGGTGGAAACACCCGCCAACCCGCTGATGCAAATTATCGACCTGCAAGCGCTGGCCACGGCAGCCAAAGCCAAGGGGATCATTACGGTTGTCGACAACACATTCGCCTCTCCCATAAATCAAAACCCAGCCGACTTCGGGATCGACCTCGTTATCCACAGTGGCACCAAATATCTCGGTGGTCACAGCGATTTGCAATTCGGCACCGTCACAGGTTCAGCAGAATTGGTTGAGCGGATCAGGCAGAAAGGGATCTGTTACGGTGGAAATCTGGACGCCATGTCTTGTTATTTGATTGAACGAAGCATCAAGACGTTGGATGTGCGAGTGCGTCGGCAAAATGAAAATGCCTTGGAAATTGCCAACTTCCTAGCCAACCACGATTCCATTGACCAGGTTTATTATGCGGGATTACCAACACACCCCGGATTTGAAATTGCACAAAGCCAAATGCATGGGTTTGGCGGTATGCTGGCCTTTGATTTAGCGCCCCATCACATCGCCACCAATTTCCTCCGGAACCTGAAACTTATCTCGCCGGCGATGAGCCTGGGCGGCATAGAAACAACCGTCACATTGCCAGTCCATTCCTCGCACGGCTTAGTTCCACCGGCCGAACGTCAGCGATTAGGGATTGGGGATCAACTGGTAAGACTTTCAACCGGCATCGAAAACATCGAGGATATTCTGACGGACCTGGAGCAAGCATTGCGAGCGTGTGTCGAAAATCCCAAGGCATTGCAAACCTCCTGAGCGAGTTTGTTAACAACCTTTTATTTTCTGAACTGTTCTTGGTCCCATCATGATTTTTTCCCGTTAAACTATGTGCTTCCTCGACAGCGTACTGTCGCGTTGGCTGATGAAAATACCGTTCCCCTAAAGTGAATCACGAACCATGAAAAACCTGCTGATTGGATTTTCCAGTTTTCTTTGCCTTTGCCTGCCGCTACCCCACTTGCTTTGCGCGCAGGAAGAATCTCCGACACCTGTCGAAAACGAAGCCAAATCTGTGCCCGTTTTCAAAGACGGACAGGCACAGGTGGTCGAGGGGTTTAAGAAGCCCAGCGAATGGATCCGCGAGAAAGTTTTCGTGGAAACAGAATTTGATTCGGATGGCAATGGCTCACCAGATCGCATGTACGTCATGGTCAGTCGGCAGAAACAGACAGACACCGAAGGTCTGAAAGTGCCCGTGATCTATGTCACGAGCCCTTATTTCGCAGGTGTCGGTGGTACGGGTGAGAACGACATGTGGGATCCCAAACAGGAACTGGGCACAGCACCACCAGAGCGTGGCGATCCCACCTCCGTTAAACCGCAACCCCCGAGATTCAGTGAGCGCCATGCGCAAAAATGGATGCCGCGAGGTTACGCCGTCGTCTGTTCATGCTCTCCGGGCACCGGTCTTTCCCAAGGTTGCCCCACCGTTGGCGGTGATAACGAATCACTGGCTCCCAAAGCCGTCGTCGATTGGCTCTGTGGAAGGGCCAAAGGTTTTACGACCGTTGATGGTGACGAGGAAGTCAAAGCCGATTGGTGCACCGGTAAAGTTGGCATGACAGGCACGTCCTTCAACGGCACGCTCCCGCTAGCCGCTGCCACCACGGGCGTCGAAGGTTTGGAAGCCATTATCCCAATTGCTCCCAACACTTCTTACTATCACTACTACCGCTCCAATGGCTTGATTCGCCATCCGGGAGGTTACACCGGTGAAGATATTGACGTGCTTTACAATTTCATCAACAGTGGCGACCCGGAAACGCGTGAATACTGCGATTGCAACGTTCGAGATGAAGACCTCTTGGCCAATTTTGATCGACAAGATGGTGACTACAACGAATTTTGGGCGGGACGTGATTACCTGAATGACATGGAACCCTTGCAGGCAGCCGTCCTCATGGCCCATGCCTGGAACGACTGGAACGTGATGCCCGAACATAGCATCCGCATCTACGAAGCACTCAAAGAAAAAGGCGTGCCCTGCCAGCTCTACATGCACCAAGGCGGACACGGCGGACCTCCCCCCCTGGAACTGATGAATCGATGGTTCACCCGTTACCTATTCGGCGTTGAAAACAACGTAGAAGAGGACCCCAAGTCCTGGATTGTGCGAGAAGATGACGAGGGAGATCGTCAGCCAACCTCATACCCTGACTATCCCAACCCCGAAGCCAAGCCGGTCGAGTTGCACCTCGGTTCCGGAG
>CAJQPP010000036.1 GCA_905480235.1 uncultured Pirellulaceae bacterium | reverse complement strand
CGTCAACCATTTCCTGCAAATGGTCAAGATATAGGTTGCAGGCGTCGAAAACTGACACCTTATTATTTGCGGCAGTACGGGGTTTCCTCCCAGCAAGCAGGTCATCTTTTTGCGATAGCCACTTTTCTAGTGCAGCTTGGGGGTCATGCCACGGGCCAAAGTAGTGAAGTTTGCCGCGCACCTTTTTGGCCCAACGTTTCGTAGCGTGCGGAAACAGCGGGAAATCTGGATGCGGTTTCGCTGGTTTTTGCGTTTTGCTAGAATTAGTCATCTGGTATCGCCTCCCATGCCGATACCAGAAATGCTATCACTTGATGGCCGCAGGTGTCAAATCGGGTGTCACTTAAAAGCTCGGTGGTACGCAAAACACGCTTAAAAGCGAGGACGGATGGCTGAGTCTGGTCGAAGGCACCGGTTTTGAAAACCGGCGACGGGGTAACTCGTCCGGGGGTTCGAATCCCTCTCCGTCCGCTTTTTTTCCTGGCGCGAATCCCTCTGCTCGATTGAAGCTTGGATACCTCTGCCAACTGTCTGGTACCTGCCTTGGTCTTTAAGCCACTTTACAGACGTGACTGATTCAATATGCACACGGGCGACGGCCAATTCAGGTCCGCCTTGGCGAATCGGATCCTTCTGGATGTAGCTAAGTTCTTCGCATCTGGAATTGGCGGACAAGGTTTCGGGTGCTGTGGACCCAATCACACGAGCCATGTTCATCAATGAATGTTGCTCGGCAGGTGAATGAGTGCCATCCCCATCCTTGTCCGATTCAGGAGCCTCGACGAAAGCCAACTTGCAGGCGGATTTGTATGCCCGACCCGACAGTAAGCCATGCTCCATGGGCGTCTGGTTGAGGGCGCCGCTTCAGGGTTTCCGCTTTGATTCGATCCTCTGTTTGGGTATGCGGAGTCAACAACATGCCGAACAACACAAGAACCATGGTCGCTGGCAATACTGCCCAATGATCCTTCTTTCTTTAAGGGATCACGAGATGGCGTTCGAAAGAGTCATCGCGAATCAGTTTTGAGCCTTCTAACATTGTGATCGGGGAAATGGAGTTCATGTCGATTCCAATCTTCAGGAAGCGGCTTGGACTCCAGCAATTCAATACTCCATTTACGCTTGTCAGGCCTGACTATTTCAGCCTTAACAAAGAGACCGGATTCTGAGTCAATCTACAAATCAATGATTGACATGCTCACAGCTGGCTCACCCTTTCGGAGCTTCCCTCGTAGGTGCTGTAATTCACCGGATTTCGATTCCATCAATTCAATGTCGTAGGATTTCCTGATCCGTTTCAACAGCGATTCAAGGTCCAGCAGCAAGGGTTGTTGAGGAGCAGATAGAAATTCTAGCAATCTGCGATTGGGAATTCTCGAGCTTGATTTCGAAGAGAGGCTTTGGTAGTCGCTTGTGACAGCAACATATCCCGCTTTGCGCGCCAGTTGATTGCCGTCCTTTATGCGACACGACCGATGGGGCACAAAATTCTGGACGGCATGGGGGGGCAGCGGAGGCTTATTCGTTTTACGCGCTAGCGATGGGAAATTGAAGCCTCGCCGACCAGCAACCTCAGGAAACAGAAAGTGGACCTGATATTGGCCGGAACCAGTGACACCACATCGCCTAGCTCGTTGAGTTTACGTTTCGAAACGCGAATGAATGATGGAAGTGAGGGGCCGGTGATCCAGCAGGTCTACCTGATCCGAGCTGGCTCCAATCGGAAGGAGTTGGTCGACAGTCGACCGGTGGGTAATTTCGAAGGACAAATTGAGATCACACCTCAGGGAGACCCCAGCCGTTTCGTAAATCCCGCCAATGGGGATGTGACCGCTAGGATCGTTTATCTGACGGACCCGGGGGGCCCGCTATTTCCCTGGATTGTGGCACTAGATGAGGTCGTTTGGTTCATCGATTGAGTGAACAACAAGTCCTTGCAAAAACGCTTGGCGACGATCATCGGGGATCGTCGCCCGTTGCGATTTAGCGAATGCAAAAATATTCGAAGACGTCATGATCAATAAACTGAGGTGCCGCAAGCTTTACGTCCAACCAAAGCTGAAGAAATGGCGGCATCTTGACGTGAAGTTGGTGGATCGCTGTTTCTTGCTTCTTTGATCATTCACCCGGTATCAAATGGGCGATGTCAATCAGATACTGTTGGCGACCCTCTCCGCTATGAGCGGAGTCGATCACGATTTTCTTTCCATCGGGGCTGAGCCTGGGATGCGTATCGCAACGCCACTCACCCGAGTAGGCCTTGGGCAAGGGAAAACGGCCTAGTTCCAACCGGGCTTGGGTGGGTAAGTGGCAAAGATAGACCACCTGTTCTCGATCAGGGCCGGATGGATAGGTGTCGGTGACCATCCAATGCTGGTTGGGTAAATAAGAATTGTGTCCATTGCTGGCTTGATATTCGACCACGCTCTCCGGGTTTCCGTCGTCTTTGTGAAGTCGGTACGCGCCTTGAGACCAGATTAGGGCATGCTCATCGTCACGCCATTGAAAATGCGAGGAGTCCTTGCCTAGTAAGCGAATGTCAGCCCCGTTTCGGTCAGCCGTAAAGGCGAGCGTGTTGCGGTTCCCATCCATCCGATTAAAAAAAATAAACCTTTCACCACTGGGGTTCCATTGAATGTGATTGAAATGCAGTTTTCCGGGAGCCTTCTGATCATCAAAACGAATGGCCTCGATGTCGGTCAAGGAAATCAAGTCGAGACACTCTCCCGAATCCAAATCCATGCGGTAGATCGTCGATTGCTGGGGCGCATCGACCTTTTCGTACGGATCGGAGACGCCGGCATACCCGTAACCGGGTCGTTGGTCATGCAATCGGGAGAAATCGGTGCCCAAGGCTTCCCGTCCATTGGGGCTGACGTGATAAATGGGTTTAGGAAGCGTTCTTAGTTGTTTGCTTTTGATGTCATAAACCCGACAGACAAACCGATCGTCTTCGCGGTCATTCCAGAGGACTTCAGATTGGGAGCCAGGCCGCCATTGCAACATACAGCCTTGTTGCCAACACCAAGCCCGTGACGTTCCCAATTCGATCCATTGGTTGTTATTTTCTAAATCGACCATGCCGATCTTGATTTCGTCATCGGCTTCGGGAGAGCGATGCTGGAAACCGATTTTCATGGATAACAAGTAGCGACCAGTGGGATCAAATTGGTGTTTGTCATAGTAGCCGAACCAATGGAAATCTGGGCCTCGCGTGACGGCTTGAAAGGGCTCCGTTTCCGAATGATGGGGCATTTTGGAATTGGGCGGAACCGCGTGATCGGGCCACGGATTCCGCTCGTTGAAGACCAGCATCTCTTCGTACGATTCGGGATGGACGAAGGACTCGTCGACCCGGCCATCGGAACCCGTGACGCGTTGTAGATTGAGATTCAGGTGCTCGGCGAAAAACGGGTACATGGCTCGGCGTTTCGATTCCCCGTAATCATGGTTTTCGTCCGGGAAATGCGCATTGGCAACTTTTGATTCTGAACCATACAAGCGATAGACATTCTGGACGTAGGGAAATTCCGTTTCCGGGGTGAACTGGGTCCAGTCATCTCCATTGGAGACCAACAGCAACGGTCGGGGTGCTGCCAGAGCCGCGATTTCCGCGTTGTTAGTTTTATGTTCAGAGCTCCAGTGAATCGGCATGCCACTTTCACAGACACAGCCGCCAAAAAAATGGGCGGAAACCTGACAGACCGGTGCTGCCACTTTGACGCGATCGTCGATCGCCGTTAACAGGAATGTTTGGGTGCCCCCACCCGAGCAACCGGTCATCCCAATCCGTTCCGCATCGACCTTAGGGAGACTCAGCAGGAAATCCAACGCGCGAACGCTGTTCCAAGTTTGTAAACGTAGAACCTCAGGGGTGTCGCGGTGCGACCAACCCGCTTCCTTACTATCTCCGTATCCCACCATGTCATAGAGAAAAACAGCAGCTCCCATTTTGGCAAGGACGGCGCAGCGACTTTGTCGCGAAGGTTTAAAGCGGCCTCCGTGTCCATGAGGGCAAAGAATACCGGCCAGTGATCCTTTTGACTCTATCGGCCGGTAAAGCGTTCCGGTTACAAAAAAACCGGGCCAGCTTTCGAACGCGACGCTCTCTGCGGTGTACCCATCGTAAACGCGTTTATTCGATGTTTGCGCGTTAATGGGTGTCCTTGGAGGAAGCGGATCTAGCCCGGCACCGTTGAGGATGCCCTGCCGGATTTGGGCTTTGCGTTTGTTCCAATCGTCGAGACTTTCAAATGAATCGCTGAATGCTTTCAGTTCCTGCTTGGCTATTTCAGGTGTTTGCGCGTGCCCTACACGCAACTCTATGTTTTCTTCGGTTCCCGCGTCAAAGGGAGTGAGTTCGGCCAAACGCAAGTTGCGAAAAAAAATCTCCATCTTGCGATTCGGATGCAGTTGTAAACCAAGCGGGCCCTCCTCCACCGCCGTCTCAGATCGATAGTTCATGACGTGTTCTCCATTCAGCCAGACCGAGTAATTCGGTCCTTGGGAGACAATTTTCATGCCGTTCCAGTCGTCTTTGCGGAGCAAATTGGAAACGTTTTTGGCTTCGACCGGATACCCCTTTCCGGCGATGTACGGGGAGGCCGTCATATCGCGTTTTAGGGAACCAGAGATTCCGATTTGAATCTGTTCTTTGTCGTTCCTTACAAAAACGCCAGAATCAACGGTTCCCTCTCCCATGCGAAATTCAAATTCAAGGATAAAATCCCGGTACTTTTTTTTCGTCCAAAGAATGGAGCCCTTTTCGGCGGGATCGCTTTTCCCGATCAAGGTGCCCTGATTGATTTTCCACCAGAGATTCTCTTTCGGTAGTTTCCAACCGGAGAAGTCAGTTCCATTAAACAGCAAGGGTAACGCTTGCGCATTTATCTTTTCGACGAAGGTCAGCGCCGAAAGAGTCATTGCCACCATGACCAGCCAAGATCGCATCTCAGTCTCCGTTTAAATTTTCTTCCTTAAGCCGATCGTGTTCAAGGCACCTCGAAAGGTATCGTCTACCGTTTTGATAAACCCCGGGGTACCTGGCCCGCAGAATGGCTCTCTTATTCTGCCGCTGCGCTACTTTCTTTGAGAGATCGCAGTTCAGGCGAGTTGGTATCCGATTCGATTTTTTCAATCGTCTGTTGTAACAGTTGCAGATGATCGTCTTTTTTGAATTGGGTTCCCAGTTCCTTCAATTGTGGAAGGAGAGGCTTTGCTGCTCCTCCATAAACCTGTAACGTTTTGAGGCATTTGGGAATTCGTTTGCCCTGTCCCCAGCGATCGGGCTCAATCACATCAAGACAAAGTTGCATGCCTTCTTCGATCTGGTGTTTCGCGAGAATTTCTAAGCCGCTTATACGAATTCCGTCAGCGAACATCATCCCACTGGGGGCGGATTCCACGACTGCTTGATGAATGGCTGGCAACAGGGGCTTAATCTCCTCGTAGGAGAGATTTCGGTAGACGGATTTTATCGTACCCCGTGCCCGACCGTCCTCGTTCTCAAGCCCTTTGCGTACCGCCAAATACAACAGGTCGCGATCCACTCCCTCCATGGAACGATTAAGTAGCCCCTTTCGTTGGTCAAACAAGGCAAAGCAAAGATATCGCTGCTGCATGCCTCGGGGATCAGCTTGCGGATCCTCTTCGATCAACATGCCTAAAAGTTGGGGAATAGCAGGTCTTGCGGCATCTCCGATAGCCGCCAGAGCCTCAGCCGATTTGACGCGCAGCCAGAGGTTGGGAGAGCCGAGTGTTTTTTGCAATTTCGGCACCGCTTCCGCGCCGCGACCTTGCATGGCGGCAATCGCCTGGCAAGCTCCAATCTTGGAATCTACCTCGTCTGATTCCAACAGCTCAATGATAGAATCCAGCGAAATGTCTTTTCTCCGGGAGATGGCGTTAGCCGCTCTTTCGCGAACCACCGGTGACCAACTGGAGAGAGCGTTTAGCAGTTCAGTTTCTGAACGGTCAGCATAGATCTTTTGTTTTTCGCGATGACTGTAATCGGTTCCTGCCGCGACCAGTTCTTGAGCGGTTTTTTGATCGACCGGATTGACCACATCGGACAGCTTTCCAGTGATGTAAAGTTTCTTAAGAGGTTGGGCGTAGGCGAGCAGGTAAGCACCCGTGGCATCCCATTTTTTATAGCTATCTGGTTTCGGTTGGGCCGGACCTTGGTGTCGGAAATTCCCATCCCACCCGCGCGCTAAATCATAATACCAACCAAACTCGTCCATCCATGCACCCGTGGCGTTCGGACCTGAGAGAGCCACGCTAGGCAGTGCCCAAAGCATATTGAAGAAATTACCGGTATGCCCCATTTCTCGCTCGGCACCGTGAGACGCGGTGCTCATGCGAGAGAAGTACTCAGCAATTGCCGGTTCCTCTAACAAATTGAACATGATCGCGGAGATGCCATTTTTGCCGTTATCGTCGTGCGTTTCGATCCACGGAGCGTGGTCGCCATAAGGGACGGAGCCCTTGCCGGCGTAAAAGCGAATCAGGCCAACGCTTTTTTCGATCGCTTCATCTAACAGCGGATCTTCGACACCGGCTTTTCTCGCGAGGATCAACGAAACCATCATGGGTAGGCCCGGTGCATTCATCATTCCGTAGCCATTCAGTCGCCCGTCTGGCCGGGAAAATCGATGGCCCCAGGAGCCCACAGCGCTTTGGCCGGCCACAATCTCCATCGTGATCCGCTTCAAATCCCGCATGTAAGTCTTGTCGCCCGTAGCCAGGGTGTATTCTGCCAACAGTAAATTCACGGGGCCGTAAAACCAGCAATTCAGCGAACGACCTTCCACGTCAGAATAATCGGCTGCCCATTTCACTTGTTCGCGAATGAGCGGCAGGTATTCTTTCTTTCCACTAGCCAGTAGCGCCAAGGCATTCAGCGATCGCGTAATACCATTTCCGGCCCGTGGATTGTCCCGCATTCGTTTGGCTAATTCCTTGCAACCCTTTTCAAAAATACGTTTCGATTTTTTGCAATCAAAAGGGGCTGTTGCCGAATACTCACCGAGAGCCGGGATGCGTATTCTGGCCTTGGTCGTCTTTCCATCGCGCCAGCGTTTTAGGTTGAGTACTCCACGTTTCCCCTCGGCAGACGAGATCGCCCTACCCAGTTCCGTGCGCGGATCAAAACGAAAGTTTTCGTTGCCGATGCCCAAGATAACATCACCTGGTTGGAGTACTTGGGCTGCGGGCGAGCCTGGCTCAACAGAGGTAATATAAATTTGCCGGGCCTGTGTCGTTTCCAAGCGATTACTGTAAATCCAGCCTCTTGCCCCAGTCGGTCCCAGGTTCCAATCATGTTTGGCGTTTTCCGGAATTGAATCCCCCATTAAAAAATCGGGAATAGGGGCATCCTTCTTTTGACCGATCGCAGACTCTGGTGGCATGCCAAGGGAGAACAGAGCGAGGGCAATTATGCTGACAAAGGCAAATCTTGTATTCAATTTTGTTTCCTGTTATTCGCGAGCTGCTGTGTTATTAGCGCGCTGGTATCTTGTGGTGATTTAATCTGCGAGCTGGTGAAGCACGTTGCAGGCCTAGGTCACTGCTTAATTATTACTTGGGTTGGCGGCACATGGGTATGGAAGCTCGAAGGCGTTATGGTCTTTCTTCTTTGTTCAAAGGTACAGCCTCAGCAAAGGCCGCACCAATGCCGGAGAGTATTTTAGCGCTGCCTAAATAATGGTAAGCAGCATTCGACTTTCCAATTTCGAGAATGGCAAATTCGTCAGGGGTGAAAGATCGGGCACGCAGGCCTTGCAAAAGGACCTTGTCGATCTTGCCCTCCTTTTTCAATTTGGCCATCATTTCACGATCCTCGTCATTCAAAGCTTCACCGCCCTTTAGCTCCTGAATGATCTCGTTTAGACGATCCTCTTTTTTGAGCCGCTTAATGCGATTGCGGATTTCATCATCCCGTTCGATTAACGCTGCCAATTCTAGATCCCACGCCTCTTCCGTTTTAACGGCGACGACATTGCCCTGGAATTCAGGATTGCTGGCTGGGGCGGCCATCGCGTCTCGAAAATTTTGATGCACTTTTTGGTAACGCTTTTCTTTTTCGGTGTACTTGTCGACAGGACCCCCGACGCCGAGCACGCCAATCACAAACGGCAGGTTCGGCGCGTTCAGGTCCTTTCTGATATCCCGAATGAAATGGCTCAGTACGTCGCTGTAGGCGTCGTAGCCCCCATTGGTATCGCGTTTGGGATAGGTGCCCCGGTCGACCATGTCGTTCCAACCTTGAAACCAAACAACCCCTGATAATTGATAACCCACTTTGGGATTGTAATCCGGATAGACACGTTTGATGTCGGCTAGTACGGATTGGATATGTTCGATCGTTTTTTTATAAAACTGGCCCGTCGCCGCTTCTTTCTCTTGGCGAATTTTGTCGATGTCCTTGTTTTGTTTTCTGTATTGAGCCAGTGTCTGTTCATTGAACTCATAGGGGCCCGCGCTGGGTGACCGGAAATCGGTATTGATACTTTTTCCACCCCATGCGGTTTTGATGATCAAGATCGGCTGTTTTAGGCGTTCGCTCATGGAAATACCGAACGCCAGTTCGGGGCCGATTTTCTTTTCGTTGGCACCGAAACCCGTAGTCAGTGGTCCTGTTTTTTCGCCATTGGATGAAAGATACGAGATCCAAACGTCATCGATCACGTTGGGTTCACCGGTTTCCATATCCATGATCTTGGCACACAGTTCGGCATGTTCGGGGCTCATGGCCATATGCGGCAAAGTCTTCACATCGGCATGACCTTGCATGTTTGATTGACCGACAAGAATAAATACTTTTAGGGGCGGTTCGTCTGCGAAAGATGGGGTGGGCCAAGGCACCAAAATAAAAATAAGAATCAGCCACAATCCTACTAATAGATGCCGTACTAATTTTCTGTCAGTAGAGCGATTCAAGTTCTGATGCATATCGGATGGCTCAAATAAATTTGGGGCTAGTGTGACGCAGGTTGCAGGTTTGTGGAGACTGCATGTAACAAATCAAGGTATATGTTAACAAAATCAAAATACCAAACACGTGAAGGCAGCGAGTTCACGGAAAAAATTCAGATCTTGGCGTATATTCTCGCAGAATTTTACGCATCCTTAGGGTGTGATAATGAATCGTAAAAAATTGGCAGACGGTAGGAGAAACCATCGCTCGATTTCGCCTGCGGCCACGACCCCTTGCTTGTCCCCGAGTATGAACGCGACGTTGCGTGTTTATCCCGTCACATTCGACCAGACTCAACGGGTACTCGGGGGTGAATACCAGCCATTTTTGGGATTTCTGGAGAGGGCTTTTGGTGCGCTGATCGGGCATGAGGCTACAGAAGTCACCGCGCAACATTGTGTGACGGAAGTAGCCATGTATCTACAAGAAAATTTGGATTGAATGGCTAGTTGGGTGCAATTGGCATGAATCCGTGTCCTCGTTTGACTTACCTGTAGGGGGTATTTTCTGAGGTCAAAATCCTATTCGGTTGTTGCCAAGGCAGCGATGTTTTCCGAAACTGATATTTGACAGTTCGATGCTCTTTTATGAGTGTCCGGCACCGATTGGGAATAAACACAGAGGAATGATGGAAATGCCGAAACGCGTACTTAATGTTGGACAATGCGGTCCCGATAACGATATGCTCTCCCGTTTTTTGACGCAGAATTTTTCGGTTACGATTCGCCAGGCGGAAACCCACGATGAGGCATTGACTGCCGTGCAAGAGGAAGGCTTTGAACTTGTTTTGCTAAATCGAATTTATGATGCGACAGGTAGCCAAGGCGTTGAAACTTTACGCAGTTTGAAATCAATTCCCGCGACGGCCGATATTTCAGTCATGCTCGTTTCCAATTTGGACGAAGCTCAGCAAGAGGCCGTGGCGGAAGGCGCTCTTCCAGGGTTTGGGAAAGCTGCTCTACAGGCGCCGGAAACGATCGAACGTCTATCCGCGGTATTGCAATAACCAACGCAATGCGGCGACGGGAAGCCAAGCTCCCCAACTACGTCGGCGAATACTAATTTGATTGTTTGTCTTAAAAATAAGCTTGCGAGCAGAAACCATGCCCCAGACGACGCCTTTTCACGATCGATTGATCGCCTTAAATGAAACTGGGATTTGGAAGCATTGGTCCGGGTATCTGGTTGCGCCTCGGTATCAGTATTCCGAAACGGACGAATATTATGCCATTCGGAATTCGGTAGCGTTACTGGATACCTCTCCGCTTTTTAAGTATGTCATTAAAGGGGACGATGCGAAGTCTTTCCTCGAGAAGGTTCTATCGCGTGATATTAACGAGTGTCAGGTTGACCAGGCGCAGTACACCTGTTGGTGTAACGAGGAAGGGTTTGTGTTGCAGGATGGAGTTATTCTGCATGTCGCGAAAAATGAATACTGGTTAACCGCCGCAGAGCCGACCCTTCGATATTTTCGCCAGCTGGCCGCTGCCGGCGCTTACTTAAATTTGGAGATTGACGATATCTCCGAGGAGTACGGTATTCTGGCACTGCAGGGACCCCATGCATTCGACGTTTTGCAGGCCCTTAATATTGATGCCGCGAACCTGCCCTATTTCGGAGTCGCTCGGACTCATATCAACGGAATGCCAGTGGTCCTTTCACGGACGGGTTTTACAGGGGATTTAGGTTACGAGATTTGGACGTCTACCGAGGATGCGTTAAGCCTGTGGGATGTCGTGATGGCCGCCGGTCGAAATTACAACATTACACCGATGGGCACGACAGCGTTAAAAATGGCCCGCGTGGAAGCAGGCTTGTTGTTGTTGGATGTGGATTTCTCGTCGGCTCGATTTGCTTGGGTAGATGCTCAGAGAGAAACGCCTTGCGAGCTTGGTTGGGGGTGGATGTTTCGAAAACTGGCAAAGGATCAACGAGATTTTATTGGGCGTGATGCTATCGAAACGCAACTCAAAAATAAGACCCAGCGTTGGACTACTGTGGGGTTGGAGATTGATTGGCATGATTACGAACGGGTTCACGTGGAAGCCGGCATCATGCCACCCAAGCACGGTGTCTACAGCGAATCAACGATGTCTATTTACCGGCGTGGAGATGTCGAATGGGATTATGTGGGGTATGCGACAAGTTTTTTATATTCGTCATTGCTGCGCCGCCCTATTGCCCTCGCTAAATTACCCTTGGAATTGGCCAAATCAGGTACGCAGGTCGACTTGGAGATTCCCGTTATCAAAAAGCCACAGAATGTGCTTGCTCACGTGGCCCGCGTGCCGTTTTTTAATCCAGCCCGGAAGACCTCGCAGTTTGGTAAGCAATGATTGAACGCGACCCTTGGTTTCAAGGTTTCGCGAAGGATTACGCAGTAGAAATATCTGCCTTAGGAAATTTGAAATGAAATACGATGCAATCGTCATTGGTGGCGGACACAATGGTTTGGTGAATGGTGCTTACCTTGCCAAGTCCGGCTTAAAGACGTTAATCCTAGAACGTAGACCCATGGTGGGTGGCGCGGCAATCACGGAGGAACTGCTACCCGGATATCAATTTACAACCTTCTCCTATGCGATCAGCTTGATTCGCCCCGATATCGTGCAAGATCTGCAATTGGTAAAGCACGGCATGATGGTGTTACCGATGAGCAGCACATTCCAACCAGGGTTCGACGGTGAGTACCTGCTTTTAGGGGCGGATAAAGACCAGAACTTTCATGAGGTCAGTCGTCATTCGCGGCAGGACGCAGAATCCTACCGAGACTTAAGCCATCTCTTCGACCGCGTCTGCTTCGCACTCAAGCCGCTGTTGGATGCGATACCCCCGAACGCCGTTAGCAACCGCGTGGAAGATATCGCACATTGCCAGGAAGTTAAAGATTATCTGCAAAACCTACCTGCTGACGTTCAAGGACTCATCGACCGATTGTGGAATGGCAGTGCTGCCGACATCCTCAATGACTATTTTGAATGCGAGTTGCTCAAGTCTAATATTGCCTCCAGCGCGATTATTGGAAGTATGATCAGTCCCAGCGACAAAAAGTCCGGCATCGTTTGGTTGCTGCATAAGATGGGCGAATACGATGGTGTCTTTGGCGACTGGGGATTTCATAAAGGTGGAAACGGCGGCTTCA
Source organism: uncultured Pirellulaceae bacterium (assembly GCA_905480235.1). Lineage (GTDB taxonomy): Bacteria > Planctomycetota > Planctomycetia > Pirellulales > Pirellulaceae > CAJQPP01. The sequence continues at coordinate 33,171 of CAJQPP010000036.1, read as the reverse complement.
CGCAAGTTCTTGCTCGTGCCGCCCAAGCTTGGGGTGCTACGGTAATGACCGGGCATGGAGTCGACCACGTGATCTACGATAGTGGGAAAGTGGAAGGAGTGGTTCTGGAAAATGGTCAAGAACTGCGTGCTGACATCGTCGTCAGCGCACTCGATCCCAAGCGTACCTTTACTCAGCTCGTAGATGCCAAAGATCTACCTGCTGATTTGAATCAAAGCATCACCCAGTTCAAATTTCAAGGTAGCGCCTCCAAAGTGAATTTCGCCTTAAACGGCTTGCCCAAGTTTCCGGCGTTAAACGGGCGCGTGGACCCCTTTACAGGATTCGTCAATGTGGGGCCGTCAATGCAATATCTCGAGGATGCTTTTGCTGATGCCAAGGCAGGTCGTTTCAGCAGGAAACCATTCATCGACTGCTGTGTGCAATCCACGGTGGACCCTGAAATGAGTCCGCCCGGCAAACATGTCATGTCTTGTTTTGTCATGTACACGCCCTATCACTTGACGGACGGGGCATGGGCTACCGAGCGCGAGAAATTAGGCGATACGGTCGAGAATACTCTGAATGAATTTTTTCCGGGCTTCCATGGTTTAGTGGAGCACCGTGAAATCGTGACGCCTTTGGATATCGAAAACGTGACTGGATTGACAGAGGGCAATATCTTTATGGGCGAGCTTTTTTCCGAACAGATGTTCTTGAATCGCCCTGCTCCTGGTTGGAACCAGTACCGCACACCGATTTCGGGATATTACCAATGTGGTTCGGGCACCCACCCTGGTGGTTGCGTCATGGGTGGCCCGGGGAAACTCGCCGCTCGCCAAGTAATCAACGACCTCGCGGTACCCGCCGGAAAAAATTGAAAGCCGATTTGAAGTGTGCCACCTGACTCGGGCGAAGAGATTCCGACGCCCGAGTTGTCTGCACCGAGTTGGCTGCGTTGAGTTGGCTGCGATTAGGCTTAGCGCTGGAAGGCTTCGTGTAATCCGCCATCCACGTTGAGGATTTGGCCGGTGGTTTTACTGGATCGGTTGGATGCGAGGAAGTAGATCGCTTCCGCTTGGTCGGCGGGCGTAATGGACTGTTTGGTCAGTGTCCGCTGGGCGTAAAATTCTGCCAGCAGATTCCGCAGATCGTCCTCGGAACCCGATTCATCAAATGGGATGTCGTATTTCGTCAGTGAGGCAATAACCCGATCGCGAGGGAACATGGTGGAGCCGGCGACCACGGTGGCGGGAGCCACGGCGTTGACTCGCACGAGTGGAGCGAGTTCGATTGCCAATTCGCGGACCAAGTGGTTGGCAGCCGCTTTTGATGTGTCGTAAGCAACTGATCCTTTTTTACTGACCACGCCATTCACGCTGGTGGTCAAAACAACCGCGGCGGGCAAACCTTGTTTGGCAAATAAATCGCGTAATTCATCGACGACATTGTAACTGCCTCGGACATTGACATCGAAAGTGAATTGCCACTGCTCATCGCTGACCTTGCCGTCGCTTCCGGGTGCTACAAATACTCCTGCGGTGACAATGACGCGATCGACGCCACCATAGGCCCACAGTGTTTGCTTGATTAAATCCTGAATGGAATCGCGACAGGTGATATCAACGCCGGCACCAATGGCGCGTCCACATCCGGAAATTCCGGTACCCGCAACCCCTACGCCAACGCCATAGATGGACGTCAATTCATCGGCCGTAGTTTGAGCGGCCGCTTCGTTTAGGTCCGAGCAAACCACATGAGCCCCTTCTTTGGCCAAGCGGTGGGCAACTTCTTTGCCAATACCATTGCCGGCACCAATGACGACGATGATATCTCGTGACATTTCTTTTTCGGGGGGCTTTCTTTTGAGTTTGGCTTCTTCCAGTAACCAGTATTCGATATCGAACGCCTCTTGCTTGGGCAGTGCAATGTAGTTGCCCATGGCCTCGGCGCCACGCATTACCTCGACGGCGCAAGTGTAAAACTCAGCGGTTACTCTGGATTCACTTTTATCTTTGCCCCATGCGATCATCCCTACTCCGGGAATCAGGATGACCGTGGGGTTGGGATCCCGCATCGCAGGAGAGTTATCATGCTTGCAGGCTTCGTAATAGGCACAATAGTCTTTCCGGTACTGTTCCAAGCCGGATGTCAATTTAGATTTGAGATCCTCCAAGGAGGCTTGCTGCGCTTCCTCCGCACCGCTGAAGGTCGTGGGGTCCCAATCGACGTAAAGTGGTTTGATTTTAGTCCGCAAGAAATGGTCCGGACAACTTGTTCCTAATTCGGCTAAGCGCTCCGCATCGTGGGAGTTCACAAAACGCGTGATGGATTCCCGCGTTTCGATGGTGCCCACAAATTTATTTTGCTGAGATACTTGGCCGCGTAACCAAGGGAGTAATTGAACCAGCAATTGCTCTTGCGGTTCGGCTCCCAGGTTGGTGTGTTTCTGACCGCCAAAAGTCTGCTCGCCCTTATCTTTGGATTCGATAAACTCAGCCGCTTTTTCGATCAACGATAATGTCATGTCGTAACATTCGCGATCGTCATCCGCCCAATTAATCACCCCATGCTGACCCATGACCAAGCCTTTGAGGTTAGGGTTCGCATCGATTTCTCGCTTCATCATCAGGCCCAATTCAAATCCGGGCCGCAACCAAGGCACCCAGCCGATCTCATCTCCAAAGATCTCTTGGGTAAGCTCTTTGCTGCGATCGCAGGCCGCAATGGCGATGACGCTATTGGGGTGCATGTGATCGACATGGCGGGCCGGCAGGAAACCATGTAGCGGGGTGTCGATCGAGCTGGCTCGCGGATTCAAGTTGAACGTGCAGTGCGGAAAATAACCGACCATGTCGTCTTCCGCAGGCGTTTTCGGCCCGTTGTCTGGTTGGCTCTGGTAATGGGGAATCAGTCCCAGCAATTTATTCATGTAAAGCGAAGCGAAATTTTCTACTTTGGCGGTACGTAAATCGCCCCCCGATCCTTTGACCCAAAGCACATCGGTCTCTTGACCCGTCAGGGGGTCAGCTACCATGATCTTGGAGGACGTGTTTCCTCCGCCGGTATTGGTGATTCTTTGGTCTTTTCCGAGACAATTTGAGCGGTAAACCAGCCGTTCTGCCGGGGAAAGTTTCGCGGCCTCATCATCGTTCCAATGACGATGAACGTGTTTTAATGATTGGGCAGTGGTAGACATTTTGCGCTTGGGTAGGGATTTGCGAAACGTTCAATAAGATGTTGTTTATGTTCGCACAACGCGGTTTACTGTCAACTGTTGATTTAGGCCAAGGTTTGGCCAGATCTCTAGCTCGCTATTTTCAGAGGATTAATTACCCATGCCACGAGCACTTGTTTGGTTTCGACGGGATTTAAGGGTGGCGGACCATACTGCGTTGCACCACGCCTGCCAATTCGCGGATGAAGGCGTGGTGGGGATCTTTACGGTCAGTGAGGATCAATGGAGGCAACACCACGACGCGGCGGTGAAGGTTGACTTTTGGTTGCGAAATCTCGCTCAGCTTTCGGTAAAGCTTAGGAAGCTCAACATTCCCTTGTTGATTGTTAAATCCGATACCTATGCGGAATGCCCCGAGGCCGTGTTGGAAGTCATGCAAACACATGATTGTGATGCCCTGTTCGCCAATCGAGAGTACGAAACTTATGAGCTGCGGCGTGATCGAGCCGTCCGTGAATTGCTGAACGAGCATTCGTTAGCCATGAGTTTGTTTCATGACCGGGTGATCGTTCCGCCAAAGGATATTCAAACGAAAGACGGGCGGTTTTACTCGGTCTACACCCCGTATCGCAGAGTTTGGGATTCGCTCATGCGCGAATATTTGGAGGTTATGGAGACCCCCGCCAAACAGACAGCAACTGGGATCGAGCCCAGTGAGGTACCGAGTTCATGGAATGGCTCTGAGCAAGTTGATGAAGCAATTTCCAGATTGTGGCCAGCGGGTGAGAAAGAAGCCGACCGCAGGCTGCTTGATTTCCTGAGCAACGTGGAAAATTATGGAACCGGTAGAGACGTCCCGAGCATTCAGGGCACCAGTCGCCTTTCGCCCTACCTTGCAGCAGGTGTGATTTCACCTCGACAATGCGTGACCGCGATGCTGGCCGCTCATCCGGCTGCTATTGAAAAGGATTCGGGTGTTGGCGTTTGGATTTCCGAGTTGACTTGGCGAGATTTTTATACGCATGTGCTATGGGGATTCCCACGCGTTTCCCAAGACCGGCCGTTTAAGGAGAAGACCGACCAGGTCGACTGGCGAACTGACCAAAAGGATCTACTTGCGTGGAAGTCGGGGATGACCGGGTACCCTATTGTCGACGCGGGGATGCGACAACTGAATCAGACCGGGTGGATGCACAATCGCTTGCGGATGGTGACGGCGATGTTTTTAACGAAGAATCTGTTAGTGGATTGGCGAGAAGGCGAGAAGTACTTCATGGAAAAATTGGTGGATGGTGATCTGGCAGCCAACAACGGTGGTTGGCAATGGTCCGCATCCACGGGTACGGATTCCGTACCCTACTTTAGAATTTTTAATCCATTTAGTCAGAGCAAACGCTTTGATCCCGACGGCCTTTTTATAAAGCAGTATTGTCCGGAGTTAGAAAGTGTGCCTGCATCGCAACTGCACGACGTCAATAAATTTGCCCAAGCTGCTTCCGGACTCGATTACCCATCCTATATCGTGGATTACAAAGCGGGACGCGAGCGTGCTTTAGCGGCATTCAAAGCCATACGTTAACACACAAAGGAAGCAGCGTCGGGCGTTCTACTATTTACTATCGATGCCGTGGACCTTGCGAATCTTGTCGACGTCCAATTTTTTGGGTTCGTCAAAGTCCTGGTTGTCTTTTAACGCCGCCAGATTGACGTTTTCGATGGGCACTCCGTTTTCGGGAACTTCCTGTTTAGCGGTCCAAACAATGGCGTTAAGCATGAGGCGTCGGAAATCATCATTGCCCCAATTCCAGTGGAAATGGCCTCCTGTGAATCCGAATCCTCGCCCACCATCTTCACGTTCGGTTGCCCAGGCAACGTGCTGCGGTTGTCCGGCTTTGGCTCGCACGTGGGGGTTGCCGCTGTGTGGTCCGTCTGGACGCGACAAAGTAGATTCCGGGGGAATGGCGCTAAGAATGGGCGTGACGCCCTGCATGTTGTCTCGAAATCGCATGTGGTAATACCATTCGTCTTGTGACGAAAAGGGATTCACACCGCGTGTGACCGGGTGGTCTGGTAGTTCCGTAAATTCGGCTCGCCAGTGCGGATTCACCGACCAGTCCGTTTCGAAATAGCCGCCGATCCAGTCGAGAAATTTCTCGCCTGATTTACCTTTGGGGACTTCTACAGCGTAATGAATGCAAACAATACCGACTCCAGATTTCGCGAGGCGGTCAACTTGTTCTAGGTGTTTATTAACAGGATGGCCCCCGCCTCCATCGCTATACATCACGATGACATCAGCAATCGCTAGTTGGCCTTCTGTGGGCCATTTTGTGCGGATCACCTGTGTCGTCACATTGTCCATGGCTTCTTCGAGGCTTTTGGCAAGTAATTGGCACCCAGCGTAATGTTCATGAGCTCCGTAACCATGACTGGGCCTTCCGGCGAGGAACAGAATGACGCTTTGCTGGTCGGGTTGGGCTTGCAGGGAAGGTAGGTAAACGAGGAGCGATAAAAATAAAACCGCGAATCCTCGTGGCAGAATGAACTTCATGTGAAAGGAACTCCCAGTTTTTGAGAAACAGTTGAGGCCCACTGCGGCGATCCAAACTTTTAAATTATACTTGGCACCGGTTGTGGGATTTCAGTCTTGGCAATCTGTAATTTATTGTAGCAAGATCGAGCCCGACATGTTTCAGCCGTCAGGGCGATTTATTGGGGAAGTACGGAATGTCAACGAGTAAGCGGGTATTGGTTACGGGCGGCGCAGGTTTTTTGGGATCTCATCTTTGTGAGAGATTGGTCGCAGACGGACATGACGTGATCTGCGTAGATAATTTTTTTACGAGTCAAAAATCCAATGTTGAGCACCTGCTCGGAAATTCCAATTTCGAGCTGATGCGTCACGATATCGTGCATCCGCTTTTTCTCGAAGTCGACCAAATTTACAACCTGGCCTGCCCTGCCGCGCCAGGCCATTATCAATACAACCCGATCAAAACGATGAAAACTTCGGTAATCGGAGCCTTCAATTTGCTGGGCATGGCAAAGCGTTGTAACGCGAAAGTTTTCCAAGCTTTAACCAGTGAAGTTTACGGAGATCCCGAGGTCCACCCGCAACCGGAATCTTACCGTGGCTGCGTGAACCCGATCGGAATTCGTGCCTGCTATGACGAAGGCAAGCGAGCAGCGGAGACCATTTTTATGGATTACCATCGCATGCATAAACTGAAAGTTCGCATCTGCCGAATTTTCAATACCTACGGGCCTCGGATGCATCCTTTCGACGGGCGAGTTGTTTCCAATTTTATTCGCCAAGCGTTGGACGGATCAGACATCACTATCTTTGGTGATGGATCCCAAACACGATCGTTTTGTTATCGAGACGATTTAGTGGAAGGGTTCTTGAGGTTGATGAATCAAGACGAACAGATCGGTCCCATGAATATGGGGAATCCGGGCGAATACACCATCAAACAACTAGCGGAGATGGTAATTGAGTTAACGGGTGCTCCTTCCCAATTGGTTTACAAACCACTACCCCTGGATGACCCGACGCGCCGCCAGCCGGATATTACTTTGGCTAAAAAACATCTCGACTGGGAACCCAAGGTTGCTTTGCGTGAAGGTTTAGAGAAGACCATTCAATGGTTTAAGACGATCGATCCTGAGCAGTACCGTCCCCCAACCCCCAATTATTAAGGAGCCATTCCTAACAAGAGAAGGCTCCATACGATTGGCGTTTGCAAATCAGGTATGCGGCGAAAAATTGCTGGTGCAGCAGTAGATATTCCGCAGAGGCTAATTTTCGGCTCGGGTGAAGAAATTGATGAGAGCCTCGGCATTGTGATTTTCAACCAGCAGCACGATGTGATCGCCATGTTTTAATTGATCGGATGCTTCGGGAACCCGAATATGTTCTTTTCGCATTAATGCACAAATTAGAAAGTTCATATCCAAATCAAAATCGACAAGTGCGGAAAGAGTCGCCTTGGATTGGTTTCCAACTTCTAGTTCAATCAGATCGATATCGCTCCCTGGCAAGGTCTCACGCCGCAGGACATTACCGGCTTGCAAGTAAGAGATGATGTTGCGGGCCATCACATCGCGCTCGCTGACGGCGACATCGATTCCCAATTTTGAGGTAATGTTGGCGTAATCAGGCCTGCTGACGACTGCCATGATTTCCGGCGCGCCCATATCCCGCGCTTCCACACCGGCAAGAATATTATTCTCGTCATTACCCAAGCAAGCAACAAAAGTATCGACGTGGTCGACGCCTTCTTCCTTGAGAACCTCCCAGTGCGACGCATTTCCATAAATCACCTGCGTTTGCGTAAGATGACTTGCCAGATACTCGCATCGTTTTTCATCCGAATCCATAAGAGTGACTGAAAAACGGTGGCTTTGTAACTTTCGTGCGAGATGGTAGCCGGTTTCACCGCCGCCGGCGATAAAGATACGGCGACGCTGTGCATGTCCCTGTTTGAATTGACTCTTTAACGCTGAAACATCTTCAGGACGACAAAACGCCAGCAATCGATCTCCCACTTCCAGTTCGTAATCCGCGCGGGCGATGCGCATCTTTCCATCGCGAGTAATCGTTCCGATTCTCGCGGTAGAGTTCATCTTTAAATCAAAGATCGCTTTCCCAGCAGCATGGCTTTTCTCATTAACAATGATCTCGTGGACTTCCAATCCACCATACGCGAATTGCTCGACGACGGCGGAGCCTAGGTCTCGCAAATGGTTTGCTAGTTCCAACGCCGTTAATTGTTCGAGACTGAGCATGCGATCGATGCGGAAATGTTCTGCATAATCGAACGTGCTGAGATCGTGGTAAACGGGTGCAAAGACACGTGCAATGGCTCTGCCCGCCCCCATCGCCTTGGAGAGGCTGGCACCAATGATGTTGGTCTCATCATCACCGGTAACTGCCATACAGATATCGGCGGTGGCGATACCGGCCTGAAACAGTACGCTCGACATGGAGGCAGATCCGGTCAATGCGCGAACATCTAATTGTTCGTTGGCTAACCGGGTCTTTGACGAATTATTGTCGATAATCGTAACGCTGTGGCCCTGATTACAGAGCAGTTTCGCTATCGACATTCCGACCGTGCCGGCACCGAGCACAACAATATTCATAATCAGGCGATCAGTAAACGATTGAGCAAGAAAGTCGATCGGTTATCGGTTGTTGTACGACAGGCGTCAAGTAAGAACGGATTGAGTTCTAACCGACAAATGAAAAAACGGCGACCAAAGGAATCGCCGTGGGAGATTATTTCCGCAAATCGCAAGACTTAGTCGTCGTCTTGATCAATATTCGCTTTGCGTTGAAAAGTCAGGAAATGAAACCCAGTCTCATCGTTGATAACAAAACTGCCTTGAGCCGGAAAGTATCCCGCCAGATCTTCAAATTCGGGTAGTTCATTTTCTTCCATCAAGTCACTGAGGATGCGAAAGAACTCATTGTCCTCTGCTCGCTCGTAAAGCACGTCCCGGGTGTTGTCTGTCTTCAACATGTTGTAGAAGTTTTTCAGCGATAGGTCGGGCCTGGCGTACGACAACATGGAAGGTAAGTTGCCGTCCATGAGAGTACGGATTTCACGCATCGTCTCCTTAAATTCCGGGTTATCAACCAGTTGTTCATGTTCTCCTTCAGCTGTTTCAATCATGTGCTTCATGAAGGAGATGTTGCCAGTTAGCACGAAATAATCGTCAATAAACGCCATCGTGGGTTGCGTGCCGTTTAAGGTGAGTTGCGTCAGATCCTCATCCGATGAATCGGGAATTGACTCGCCGTTTTCCCGGCGTCTTTCCCGTCTTCTGTCACGGCGTCTCAGGCCCATCTCTTCAAACGTCGAAGAGACGTGCCAATAGGTAATTCCCTCATGCTCGTCCTCGATGATGAATTCACGAATGTTTTCCTCCATTTGGCGATTCAAAATGGTTTCGATCAATTCTTGACCTTTGTCCACATCTTTCATTTGAATCGCGATGCAATTGCACTGTCCATCTAGCGTCGGCGTTTCACTGTTCCATTGAAAGAACGAGACGCGTCCAGCCAAGTTATCAAGTAAATCGCTTTGAAAGTCGATTTCCAGTTCCTCGTTGAAAGTCTCTATCTGACTTTGGAAGGTGCCTTCGCTGGTGAAGGTGTCCACGATTTTTTCTAGTTCAGAGACAAACTTTTGGAAATCCCAACTGCTTGTCACGTAGGTCGCTGTATCTTCTGGTGCAAAAGATTCGGGTTCATAAAAGCCAGGTCGAAGAGCGATCATTTGAATAATTCCCGCTCTCGGATTGGTCAGTAATAGGTGTCCGTGGAAAACACTTTCATAATTTTTTTCGTTAAACAGGGCAGCACCACCAATGGCACCAACACCATCCAAACCCAAAGTCGGCAGGAATCCAAAAACGACTCTGGCACCGGTGTTTTCGATAAACGCGCTGCGAGCCAGCATGATTGGATCGCAGAAAAATGAGACCGCCATCGGCAAATCTTCGGTGCTCTTACACTTGTTCATAATGGTGACAAATTTGCGATTGCCGGCCAGCGTACGATCCTTTTCTTCCGGTTCGCCGACCCAGCGGGTAATAATATCGCTGAACACTTCTTCGTCATTACTGGCGACAAAGGTTCCCTGGTGGAGCACGTACGTGACAGAATTATCTCCTGTGCCTTGGCGGACGGTTTGAAATTCAAGATCGGCGACACTGCTCTCTTCAAAAATACCGCCATCGTCTGCTGCGGCTTCTCGACCGAGTTCGATCAAATCTTCGGCGACTTGAGAATCTTCGGGGATGTCCATGATCAAAACGAACTTGGGTTCTTTCCGTCGCGGCGTGACGATCGCAAAACAAACTTCTCCAGCCGGAAGTGACGCCAACTCGGCCACTGAAAAGCCAAAGTCGTCGTTGTCCATTAATTCGTCTAGGTTGTCTTTCGCCTCACCGTAGAGGGATCGGACAAAGGGTGCGATCTGTTCGTCTTGCAACATTTTTCCAAAATTGGAATCTTTTAAGTCACTTACCAATTCAGGAATGTTATTCACATTGACGAACAGAGCGGTTCGCTCGGGTAACAAATCGACCGCTTGGGGCCGTTCTATTTCTTGAGCCTGCGACGGACACGAAAACCCACCACTCAGGAGGCAGCCCAGCAAAAGGGCGATTGCGCAAATGCGATTGAGTGCGACGAAAGGAAAGCTTGATTTCATGTATTTCTACCGAAGGGGGTGCTGGGGAAACAAACTCGAAAAAGGGGCGGCTAACGAGGCCAGGCAGGGTCATTAAATAGAGTAGCCGGTGGTCTAATCGATTAAACCCCAGTTAGTGCCCCAAGGTTTCATTTTGTCCTGCGATTTTAGCGTCGATTCCTATGAAAATGATCCCCAGTTCGAAACTGGCGGGTTTCCTTTGAAAATAAGTCACCGTCGGATGGCTGGAGTAAGTGATATCAACCGCAGGTTGGCGGAAGGGCAAATTTTCGTGTTAGAAGCCGAAATATTCGCAGACTCGACGTTTTTGGCAAACTCATTGCGTGGCAAACTTGGTCCAGCTGAACCAACCACGACACCTGCAGGGCTTTCCGGGGTTTAATTTGACAGTCTTCCGCCTCCTGCCGACGATAGATGAGGAGAGTTCCTTATATCTTAAGCGAGTTAAACGAAATGATCCGTTCAGGCCGCCTTTTTTACGTTGCCCTAGTATTTGCCACTCTGTGCGGCTTGGGCACACCTTTGCTGGCCCAACAATCCGGTGGTACGGGTGGCGTTCCCACGGTGGATCCCGGGACGACCCAAACCACTCAAGCGCCAGCGACGACTGCCCCGGGAACTCAGGGTAGTTTTGAGACGGGTGGCGACTTTGATTTTGGAAATTTGGTCGATCAGTTGCAGATACCTGAGATACCGGAAATTGAAAATACTCGTAATCAACCTTTCGTCGGCCGCTCGATTGAGCGTTTCGAGACGTTGGGGATTCAGGCACATCCGCGTAGTAATGCGACTGCGCCCGGCAGTGTTTTTTCTTCCGGTGGCGGTGCTGGTGGCCGCGGTTTTGCCGGTGCACGAGGTGGCAATGCGGGCCAGCGAGGGCTGCAAAATGGGACCGGCAACAGCGTAGTCCGGCGGTCACTGAGAACGCGTTTGGTGCCTCGGATCACGGTGAAAAATCCGGTAACGCCTGAGCAGGTCTCAAGCCGATTTCAGCAACGCTTAGCAAGCAGTCAAATGGCCAGCAATCCGATGGCGAACGTGCAGGTGCGCGTGGAAAACAAAACGGCTTACCTTTCAGGGGTGGTTTCCACAATCGACGCGCGAAATCGCGCCGAACGCATGGCCCGTTTGGAACCCGGGATTTATCGGATTGAAAACCAAATCGAAGTGCAGCCCTAGGGATTGTGCGGGTGAGAAAAGCCTGTTTTTTAGCTTTTTCCGCCCTGTTAGAGCTCCGCAGGCCGCGTTTCATTGCAGAAAAAATCTGATCAGGCCATAATCGAAGTGCGGTCGGAGCCAAAATAGGTGGCGCCCATTCAGCTTGCATTCACTAAAACGATTTCACCCTTTCCAAAACCCAACCCTAGATAGGTGGCAAATGAGCACGGTTGCAATTCCAGAGTCATTAGTCCCTTTGGTGGATTTTTTGGATCGATTAGAAGGGCGAGTTCCCATGCTTGGCCTGGAGGAGCAACTGGTGAAATTGGACGTGGACATGCGGGACCTTCTACCGTTCATGCAGTTCGGTGATACCACTTATTCTCGCAATTTGATCTGCGAAAACACTTGGTATGAGTTGCTTTGCATCTGCTGGAGAGGGGGGCAAAAAAGTCTTATCCATAATCATGCCCAATCAACGTGCGGTCTAAGGATCTTGACGGGCCAAGGTGTTGAGACGACCTTTGAAGAGCGTGCAGACGGATTAGTCGACCCTGTTGAATACCGGGTGTTGGACGTGGGACAGGTTTGTTGTACTCAGGATGACGATGTCCATCAGGTAGCAAACGAACATCCCCTGGGTGACGATCTAATCACACTTCACATTTACAGTCCCCCGTTAGGTAACATGCAGACTTGGGAAAGTTCTGACAGTTGATCCTCCCGGGAATAACTGCTTGAGCCTCTGACGACCGTTCATAGCTCAAATTTTTCTTGCCGTATTGAAATCAGCAATCTCCTTGGTCAATTTGACCCACTGCCTGTGAATTGACGAGCTGAACTTCCCTGCCTCTTTATGGATATTCTTCAAACAGAACCGATTCTGCTGTTAGGCCTGAGTTGCCTGGGGCTGATTGTCGGATTTCTTACAGGGATGTTTGGGATTGGTGGTGCTTTCATTACCACCCCGATCATGATCTTGGCGTTTGGGATAGACCCCTCGGTTGCCATTGGTTGCAGTATGGGGTTCACGCTAGTCAATGGATCGTTGGCATTAAAGCGCCACAGCGGTGCCGGTAATTTTGAGCCACGTGCCATGTGGCCGATCGCGATTGCGGCCAGCCTGGGAGTCTTGGGTGGGTATCAATTCCATCACGACTTGAAGGACGCTTGGGGACACGAATTTGATACCTTGGTCAATGGGATCTTCTGTCTATTGCTGCTGCCGATCGGTTTATTGGTTTGGTGGCAAAGCGATAAGGAGCAGGGTAAGCCACTGTTGTCGAAAATCCCACTTCCGCCCTTCGTCAAGCTCGGCCAACCCGAGATACCTCCCATTAGTATTCCGTTGTTAATTTTGATTGGGGGGACGATTGGTATCCTGAAAGGCCTGACAGGAATCGGTGGCGGAATCATTCTCGTACCGGTGTTGGTTTTAATGGTTGGTATGACGCCCCATCGCGCCGTGGGGACCTCACTCGCTATGGTGGTACTAAGTTCCGTCATTGGCACCATCCTGTTTGCGGTCGATGGTAGTATCGATCTGGTGGTGGTGCTCGCGTTGCTAACCGGCAGCCTGTTTGGCGTTGTGGTGGGAGCACGTTTTTGCAACGTGCTACCGGCCGTTCAGCTGAAACGCCTGCTCGCCTTGTTGATATTTTGTTTCAGCATGTTTTTGGCCTATGAAGTCTTCGTCGAGTTAAATGCTCCAACGGACACAACCGAAGAAAAAATGCCGACGGCCTACCTCGGTTCCTCTGCGTCACCCATTTCCTGAGATGCGGATGGCCGGCTGAAATGGTGGTATTGAGTTGGGCGGGAACCTCAGCTTTCGATATAAAATAACTCGGTTTCCGGACGCAACGGTCGGTTCATCCAAAGCGGACGTCTTAGCCCGTTGGGCCCCGGCGCGGGCCGCGTCATTTCCAACCACTTTCGGTACACGGCCATCGATTTTTTGGTGTCCACCTCAACATCTCCGTGACGATCATCGGCATGCGCTTTTGTCACGGTTACTTTTTGATGCCAACAATGCATTCCACTAATGGGGTCCGGATGCACAGGGAACGTTAAATTTTGATGTACCCCGCCATCGCTCCAAAAAATTCTCGAGGAATCGGCGTCGCCACTTTGGTAGCCCTCAATATTACCTTTGCGACGCATCGACCAAACTCCGTCATCGCTTTTATTGATTTCGACCGTATTGCTTGCCCAGCGGTTCGCCTTGGGGTCCTGCTCACGCCGCCAACGTCCGAGATGATGCGAGCAGGCCACGATACCGGGCTTGATGGCTTCGGTGACCCAGATCCTGTCCACGAAGAATCCAATTTCGGTAGTGATACGAACCAAGTCACCCGTTACTACTCCCTGGGTTTTAGCATCGGATGTGTGAATCCAAACGGGATTTTGGTTTGAAATCTCCGCCAGCCATTTGGCATTGCCGCTTCGTGAATGAATCAAGGTTGGCAACCGGTAGGTCGGCAAGAGAACGTATTCATTCTTTTGCGGATCGATGTTCTCTGGATGCACATGGGATTTGATGTAGGTCGGAATTTCAAATTCCGGCCATCCCCAATCGGTCATGGTCTTTGAGAAGAACTCTTGTTTTTTACTGGGGGTCGGAAAGCCACGTCTTGGAACGCCATCGATAGACACGCCAATGATTTCACCCTGCTGGGATACGGAACCAGTATCGGCATCCGTCTGTGCACCTTGCAGTTCGTCGCCGGGGATTTCCTGAAGGTGTTTCGCATACGATTTCTTCTCGACTTCAAAGGCCCCAAATCGTCTCATGTATTCGAGAGGCTCGAGGTCATGTTCGGCGGCTTTCGCTTTTAAGCCAGGGGTCTTTTCAAAGATGTATCGGTAATACTCATCGATGTTGATCTTCTCTCCCTCGCGATACGGGGACATGAAGTGTTTGCGAATCCCGAGGTCATTGTTCTTGTCGATAGCCCAAGAGAGTTCCAGCCAGAATTCGTCCTCTTCCCAAACCTCCCCGGGATTCACTTCGTAGGTGAACTCGACCTCTTTGCCAGCGCGACGAGCTGCTTCTCTGAGAATGGGTTGGCGGAATGCAATCCATAGCCCACTGTGGGTTTCATAGCTATTAAGATCGTGCCGTTCGCTGGCATGCCCCATAGGCAGTACGTAATCGGCAAAATAAGCGGTCTCGTTCCAGGTGGGAGTCATGGCAATGTGACAACCGATCTTCTCCTCATCCGACAGTACATCGATCCATGAAAAGCCGTCTGGGTAGCTCCAAACGGGATTAAAAACACGCGTGAAATAGGTGTCGATTTTTCCCCGACCCTCTTTCAGAAAGTGCGGAAGCAGGAAGCTCAATTCGTAATGGGACAGTGGGTACTCGTTCGGGAAATGCATCTGATTCCAAAACTTTACCGCGGGTGGATCATCAAAAAAGTTAGGTTTGAATTTATTCCAACCGCTGGGTGACGTGCCCCCAACGGTGCCGACGCTGCCGGTCAAAACGTTGAGAAAGTGCAAGGTTCTGGAGACTGCCCAACCGCCGAGGTTGCCACTGCTGGCGCTACGCCAATTATGCGTCGCCAAGCGATCGCCGGCCGCTCCAATTCGTTTGGCAACCTGACGAACCATTTGAGCTGATACGCCCGATTCCTGTTCGGCAAATTCCGGTGTGTACTCGGCATACTCTTTTTTCAAAGCCTCGATGAATTGTGAGAACTCATGCGGACCGGCATGTCCACGAGCCGTTAGGTAATCACGCCAATTGACCCACTGCTTCATCCAGGCTTCGTTGTAGGTTCCGTCGCGAAGGATTTCGGCGGCGATGGCTAACAAAACAGCGGCTTCACTGCCAGGTTGCGTTGGCATCCAATAATCGGCGGCGCTGGCCGTATTGGAGAGGCGTGGGTCCAACACGGCGAGTTCCGCGCCATCCATCATGCCTTCGATAATTCGTTGGGCGTGCGGATTAAAATAGTGTCCCGATTCGAGGTGGGCACTTACCAACAGGATAAATCGGGCGTTGGCGTGGTCAGGTGAGGGGCGGTCATACCCGTGCCACAGAGCGTACCCAAACCGCGCACCCGCCGAACAAATATTGGTGTGGCTGTTGTGCCCATCCACACCCCATGCTTTAAGCACCCGGTTGGTGTATCCCTCATGGCCAGGGCGGCCAACATGATAAACGACTTCGTTATGCCGTTCTTCATGCAAAGCGTTACCGATGCGATCGCCCAACTCGCTGATGACTTCATCCCAGGAGATGCGTTTCCATTTACCGCTACCTCGCTCACCATCTCTTTTCAGTGGGTAGAGGATTCGGTCGGTGTCTTTGATCTGGTTGATCGTTGCCGGCCCTTTAGCGCAGTTTCTACCGCGGCTGCCCGGGTGAAACGGATTGCCCTCGAACTTTCGTACCTCCATCGTCTCCTTGTCGACATAGCCAACCAATCCACAGGCGGATTCACAGTTAAAGCAAGTGGTCGGAACGATGGCGTAATTCTTTTTCTCGCGAACGGGCCAAGCATGCGGATCGTATTCAAACCAATCGTCCCATTGCTCCATTGGTGGAAAGCGTTGAAGGTCGACGGTTTGCATTTCCTGAGGGCCGTAGGCCAAGTCCTGATTATCCAATTCCGGAATAATTTTCAGGCTGGTCGCAAGACGTTCAATCAAACTGCGTTTTGGTTGAGTCATTATTTTGGAACCCAATTATTTGGCCAGAGACCGGGGTGTTTATTTGTAAATGAAATCAGCTGAGGGGTATTTGTTGGGGAGCTCGAACCCAAATATGTTCGGCAAGGTACAAGCCGACCAGACTGATGAATCCGCAAATAGGGATGACCAACGGAGGCAAGGTTGCCAGACCTATTATCGGAATCAAGCAGCCCAGCAAAACGACCCCCAGCCAATACATTCGGGCAAATGACCCCTTTGTAATTTGGTGAACGGTTTGCTTGGCATCAGCCGTCGCATGCGTGGAGGCCAGTTCGAACCAGTCCACGATCAATTTGGTAACCAACAAACCCATCAACATTTTTGGAATAAAAGCCTGCCAACTTGCATCGTTGAGCAGAGGTAATGTGATCGCGAAAATCGCGGCGCCAGCAATCCCGGAATGCAGCAACATGTGAACTGACAGTAGCGGGCTTTGCCAAAAATCACGCCCTTTGGCCTGTGCGAAAAGAAAAGCCGTGTAAACCGCCGTCAAACCACTAAATATCGCCAGTGGCCACCAGAACCATTTGGGTATTTGGAAATCGTTTAATAACCCTAGTACTGGCCACATCACCAAGAGCAAAGAATAGATTGAGATGATGTATGCGCCGCGGACTAACCAAGAACGCCATTGTGGACGCAAGATCACATAAAGAAATCTTTTCGGTTGATCCAAGTCAATGGTCAGCAAGTATCCGGTGATGGCCATGAATGCCAAGGCGACCGCAATCGTCAGCCACTGGACCGCCGGTGTCACCGTCGCAAGGCCGCTAATTGCCGCGACCGAGGCTACCAGTCCTACGCCTGCCGCGATCGCTTTGGTCCACACGTAGGCCGAAACTTGCCATCCCCACAAAATACCCTTGTTGGGGGCGTCGTAGGCCCGACGAGCGAGTTCTTTTTCGACGGCTTGGGTGCTTTCGACATGTTTTTTGTCTCCCGGCCGCGGGTTCAGTACGCCATCACTCCGGTCTCCCAAATCGAGCATCCCGTGTAATTGATCCAGAGGATGATCGGTATGGTTTTCGGCGGGCGTATCTGCAACTTGATGACTGCCGTTAGATTTCGCTTTCGCGGCCACTCGTTTTTCGACATAGGATGCGTAATGGCCTACGCCCGATGTTTGATGACTCCACATGGATTGACCGATGGGTTCGGTGGCGGTCGGTTCCAGCGAGGCGCGATCGCCTTCGATATAAAACAAAGCCGGTTTGGTCGCTTTTTCAGGTTTGCGGACAGTGACGACTTCACGCGACTTTAATTGAGAAATCCGCGAGTTGGGATCGTCGAGATCACCGGAAATAATAGCTTGAGTTGGGCAAACATTTACGCATGCCGGTTCCAGGCCAATGTCGATGCGGTGTGCGCAGTAATTACATTTGGCCGCCGTATGCGTATTGGGATCAATGTACAACGCATCGTAGGGACATGCCTGCATGCAAGCTTTACATCCGATACAGCGACGATTATCGAAGTCGACGATGCCGTCCTCACGCCGGAAAAGTGCCGTTACTGGGCATATTTCAACACAGGGCGCATCGTCGCAATGGTTGCAACGCATAACAGAAAACAATCGTCTCGATTGCGGGAACTGCCCTTTTTCAATGTATTTCACCCATGTTCGATTGACGCCGACTGCGACTTCATGCTCGCTTTTGCAAGCGACCGTACACGCGTGGCAACCGATACAGCGACGGTTGTCGATAATGAACCCAAAATTTGTCACAACAAGGATCCTAGGAAATGGTGGCGGCGGTTTGTCAAGCAAACCCAAAGCACTAGAATAACGTATCTAATCTACAGGGGAACGGTGAACGATAGAAAGGTCGGATTACGGTCCTTCAAAATCGTCCTTGTGCGGTTTGGACTTGCCTTCTCTTTTTTGGCATGGACAATTGCGGAAGTCGTTCAAAAATCGTTTAACAGAAAACATAGTAACACTATAAATAGGGAGATCGGCTGTGAGGCATTTTCAACATTTTATCCTCGGATTAGCATTTGTCGGGTTTTTGATTTCGGGTTGTGCGGACCCCAAAAAGGACGCCAAAACCCCAGTTGGCTCGAAAGATACCCAACACGACGATCACCATGAGGGTCACGAGCATGGCCCCAAAGGCGGAGAGGTTTTCAAGGTCGCGGGGACGGACATCGAGGTGGAGTGTGTCGCCAAATATCGGCAAAACCTCGTGATGTTTTATTTTTACGGCGATGACGGAAAGACAGAGCAGAAAATTAAATGCAAGATGTTGACGGGCAGTTTCAAAAAGGGCGACGTTCAAACCGTAGAAATTCCTGCTGTTGATGCTGGAGACGACGGAATGGCCGCACGGTTCGAAATCGAAAATGAAGATTTTGCTATCGCCCGAAAAACGGCTGGTGTCAAAGTCGAATTCGAAATCGATGGCAAAAAGCACACGCTCGATATTCCCAAAGATCCTCACGGCTAGTCCGCGAAAAATCGCGCCGTTATCAAATTCAGCGTCGCTCCGGTTCCGGCCGGGTGCGGCGTTTCTTTTTGGCACGACCTAATGAGTCGTAGCTTCCTCGAAATGATAACCGAACGTGTCAAGATCCTCGCGGTAAAGTGATTCGGCGAGTTGGCGGCTCTCCGAATCAAAATAATCTCGATAATGCGAATGCTTTGTCCAGTTGGTCTTGGGCAATTCCATTTCCGCGATCCCCAGTGCTTGGCTCACTCGGGCAAAGTCCCTTTGCAGGTTTTCAAAGCGGCCGACAAATTGCACCAAGCTGAGACCATGGTAGGGATGCGTTTGCGGGATGATGTGATTCTTTAAACGGATCAGTGGTGTCGGTTTTATTTGGTTGTAGTGCGGATGCCCCAAAGCGGCGGTCTCATCAAGACCTAAACGCAATACATCCGCCAATGTCAAATCAAGTGAACCGCCCTCCGGCAAATGCCATGCATCGTCTTCGGTGCCTTGGCAAAACATTTTCCAAGCGGAAACCACTCGGTCAAATGGGTTACGTACGAACCCGAAACTGAAGAGGGGTTTCCACTCGGCAGGAATTTCATCCCCAAACCATGGCCCCTCGTATCGTTTCTCAAAAACGACATTGCGAATGGAATTACCCCCGGTTTTCGGGATGTGGGCAAATAGGCATCGCGGTTCTTTTATCAGGAAAATTGGCATGTAGCTGGCTTCGTCGCTAGAGGTGTTTTGAGTAACTCATGGCAAATTTGAACGCAATTGTTCGTAGCCTGAGCTCGACTCATGCGAACCGATGGCAAAAGATCGCGCCTGTTAGGGGTTAGCAGCAGCTGTCACCACCGCAACAATCCCCCTCCTTGTCAGCAACACCTTCCGAAATTTGAAGTTTGACCACTCCGCCTTTGGTGGCTTGGGGCGGCCTTAATTGATCGACGGTACAGTCAAATTCTGGAGCGCTTTCCAACGCGATCGCCGATTTGGGTTCTACCGCAATGAATTGACCCTGATAGGGTTCGGACATCAATGTTGCAAATGTCCGATGACAGACAGCGGTTCTCTGCCCGCGAACGTAATGCCGGCCATCGTCATCCATGATGGATTCGAAAGGGCCTCGGTAAATAACCGCTTGATTCCGGTCTAAGCAGACGCCGTCTGCTGTTTTTGTGGCAACGACAGTCATGGACCGAAATTCGATTCCATTCACGGTTTGCCATGGTTGGGATTCAAATTTCGCGATGTGAATTCCTTGAAACCCAATGTTACGAAATTCTTCCAAAAAGCGATCTTCTCGCCAGGCTCCCGAAATGCATCCGGACCACAGTTTTCCGTCCCGTTGCAGCGTTTCGGGTACGTCCTCATCGGCCACGATGTCACTGATCGCAGCGCGTCCGCCGACTTTTAGAACGCGATACAATTCGCGGAAAAGTTGTTGGCGATCATTAGGATTGACTAAGTTCAGAACGCAATTGGAGACGACGCAATCCACAGAATCGTTTTCCACCAGTGGGTGCGACTGTCTTAATTCTTCTTCTAGGTACCTTAGATCTAACCAATCCGAAGCACTGTTCAGTGGGCGATTACCCCATCGTTCGGCGAGCAGTTCCAGGTTGAGTTTTAAATCTTGTATCTGTCCACATCGGAAATCCGTGTTATGGAAACCCAGGTTTTCAGCGATGGGTTGTTGGTATTTACGAGCCAGTTCCAGCATGTCAGCGTTGCAGTCGACCCCGATTACCGAACCGTTTTGGCCGACAATTTGAGCGGCGATATAACAAAGCTTTCCACCTCCGCTGCCAAGATCCAATACCGTCTCGCCGGGTCCCACGAACGGTGAGGGGTCACCGCAGCCGTAGTCCTTTTCAATGATCTCCTCGGGAATCGCTTTGAGGTACCGCGGGTTGTATGACACGGGACAGCACAGGGCTTCCTCGGAAGCTTGGGCGGCCGCTGAGTATCTTTCTTTTACGGCTTGGTCACTGTTGGATTTCGCGGTTGTTCCGTTTTCGGCGGCAGGCATCGATGGTTCCTGTTAATGCATGTTTAGCGAGGGAGTGAAAATGATGATCACGGCTTCTTTTGTATTGCGGTAACGCTGTGCCCGCAACCACGCATGTCCGCGAATCGAAAATTTGGAACGATTCGACGCCCTACGGGATAATTAGCGAAAACAGGGCTGGCCTTAAGTTGCCAAAACGTTGGCAAGTGAACCTCAATAGCGGAGTTTTCCGGAGCGTACCCTGATTGGATTCAATTGCAACCCATATCAGCTACAATCGATTTAACCCAACACGAAAGGTGACCATGAAAACGAAATCCCCACTGCTGGTAGGTGTTATTTGGTGCGCGTTGCAAACTCCCTTGCTCGCAGCTCTTCCGCACGAAGGCCCAGACCCCATTGCGCATTGGATTTTTAACCCGCGAACGGTTAGCCAAGCCAAAGTGGAGGCGCGGTTAGGTCCCGCAGGCACCATCGAGGGCGGCCATGAGATCGTCGGAAGTAACGGCGGGTTATTGCTTGATGGGAAACAATCGCGAATTCTCATTACCGACGATTTCACCAACGTCAAACGATTCCTTCCCCAGCAGGCGTTCACGGTGTCGGCTCGCGCCTCCATTAACCAACGGCAGGAGTGGGGAGGCATTATTGGTGTCTTTCAGGACAATAGTTCCTATGAAAAAGGCTGGGTTGTAGGCTACGACCAGCGAAACTTTTTTGTCGCGTTGTCCACCAAGGGGGCCGACGATGGCGATGGTCATATGACCTATTTAAAAGGGCGCACTGATTACGAGCTAGGGCGTTATTATCACCTCGCCGCCGTTTATGACGGCCAGACTCTGCAGTTGTTCGTGAACGGAAAGTTGGATGCCGAATCGACTCTTCAGCAAGGCGAGATTTTGTACCCCGAGCAGGCCCCTGTCGTGATCGGTGCCTATCAAGACGCCGACGAGTTCTTTTCGCATGCCGGTAGAATTTACGACATTGCGATCTATGATTTGGCGGCCAAACCAGATTGGGTGCAGCAGGAGTTTGCACATCTGGAAAGCCTTGCCCAAAAGGTCGGTCTGGATTCCGTCAATGAACCCTTTGCGGTCGTCGTCCCCCCCTATCTACAGCGGGCAACGAAAACCTCGATGACGGTAGGTTGGCAAACCAGTAAACCGGCGAGCACGCTTGTGAAATACGGTGAAACCGACGCGGTAAAACAAACGGCGTCCGGGATCGCGGGCAAAATGATTCACCACGTGACTCTCAGCGACCTAAAACCGAATACCCAATACTTTTACCAAGTGGAATCGGTCGATAGTTCAGGAGAGACGTTGCAGGGTGACTTGCTGACTTTTCAAACCGCGTGTTCGGAGGAGACTCCCTTTGGATTTGCCATCATCAGCGATACTCAGGGGAACCCCAAAGTCTCAGGTCAAATTGCTGAAATGGCTTGGGAGCAACGGCCCAGTTTTTTGATCCACCCTGGCGACCTTGTGAGCACCGGAACCAACGATAGCCATTGGACTCGTCAGTTTTTTCCTGCCATGGCACCGCTAATTGGTCGGGTGCCGATGTTCCCTGTCTTGGGTAACCACGAAGTTAATGCCAGGAATTACTACGATTACTTTGATTTACCGGCACCCGAGTACTATTACGATTTTCGCTATGGCAACGCGCACTTTTTCATGTTGGACACGAATAAAAAAGTCGATCCAAGCAGCGAACAATACCGCTGGTTAGACAAGGCATTGGCAGAATCCAACGCGCTGTGGAAGTTTGTTGTGCATCACCATCCGGTATTTTCATCGGATGAGAATGACTACGGCAATTTGTGGAAAACGAATCAATCGACTCGGGGCGACGCGCGGGTGCGTGTACTGGCCGAACTCTATGATAAACATCATGTGGACGTAGTTTGGAATGGCCATATCCATTCTTACGAGAGGACTTGGCCGATTTACCGAAATGCGGCCACCACTGCGGCTCAGGGAACGATCTATATGGTTACCGGAGGAGGCGGGGGAAGCTTGGAGACACCCGGTCCTTTCCGTCCCTTCTTTCAGAATAATGTCAAACGCGGGCATCATTACTGCATGGCCTACGTGAATGGAGGCACGCTGGAATTTAAGGCGTTTGATCTCGAGGGACGGTTATTCGATTACCTGAAGCTGGAAAAAAAATAGCTCACTCATCACTTGTGAGCTGCGTGCACCGTTACTGTTTCAGTTGACGGCCCGGCAGTGAGAGAAATTGCTCATAAGCTTGGTGCCAGCTATCGGCCTCCTGTGGCTGATAATGTTCAGGCTGAACCGTGTTACCGACAATCTTTCGAAGCTGGTTTAAGTCAGAGATTTCCCCCAACGCCATGGCTTGGACCATGGAATTTCCAATCGCGGTCGCTTCGATTGGACCCACGATCACGGTTTTGCCCGACGCATTGGCGGTCATTTGGTTTAGCAGTCGATTTTTTCCGCCGCCGCCAACGATATGCAAGTCGTCAAAATCCTCGTTAACGACGGATTCAAGGTTTTGGATGGTTTGGCGGTATGCCAACGCCAGACTTTCTAAACAGCAGCGCAGGTAATCGCCTGGCGTTTCAGGAACGGGTTGATTTGTGGAAGCGGCAAACTCACTAATTTTTTGCAGCATTTTTCCGGGGGCTGCAAAGGGAGGGTGATCGGGATCAAGCAAGGTTCGAAAGGGCTCTGCCAATTTTGCGATATCGGTTAATTCTTCATAGGTGTAGGTTTGGCCACGGGCTGCGAACGCGCGGCGGCATTGCTGCACCAGCCAAAGACCGCCGATATTTTTAAGTAAACGAATCGTCCCATCGACACCTGCTTCGTTGGTGAACATCTTGGCGGCAGCCTCGTTCGTAAGGCAGGGGGTCCTGATTTCAGCGCCGACCAGCGACCATGTACCGCTGGAAATGAAACACCAGGATCGGTTTTCATCAGCAGGGATAGCGGCAACCGCGGAGGCAGTGTCGTGTGTGGCCGGTGTTACGACCTTTACGGATTGTGGAAGTCCCGTTTCGGCCGTCAGGGGTCCGCGCAGATTGCCGAGGGTGGTGCCCGGGGGCACCGGCGTGGAAAAGAGGTCCACGTTAACGTCGCAAATTTCTAATAAAGGCTGACACCAGTTCCCGGTGTGAATGTCGAGTAATTGGCTGGTCGAGGCAATGGTTTTTTCGTTGCTGAGAACACCTGACAAAAAATAATGGAACAGATCGGGAATGTGCAAAAAGTGATCGCCAGCAGCCACTAAATCAGGACTGTGGCTAGCTAGGGCGAACAGGGAATAAAGGGAGTTGATCGGCATCATTTGAATGCCGGTTAGTCGATAGATCTCCTCTGCTGAGATCTGCTCATTAATGGCTTGGTAAGCCTCGTTGTTGCGAGGGTCTCTGTAGGCGTGGGGCAAGCCAAGTAATTCTCCCTGACTGTCCACGATTCCCCAGTCGACTCCCCAGGAATCGACGCCCACCGAACAAATTTCATGACCGTTTTCATCGGCCCACCCCGCCACCAAGACTAAACCTTTGACGATCTCCCGCCAAATCGCGGTGACGTCCCAATGCAAACCGCTGGGCAGGGTAACGATGTTGGTGGAAAACCGATGGGCCTCATGCAATTCGAATTTTTGGGACTTTTGCCGCAGCGTCAGCGCGACAACTCGCCCGGATTCTGCGCCTAAATCGATCGCTACAAAGGCTTTGCTCATTACGGCCACACCCTCGGTCAAGATAATTAAATTGGAAACTTCATTATGACGAAAACAAGGCGTTCTGACACTAACCGTATCTGTTGGGGTTAAAACTCGCTTTGTGGCTTAAAATACCTTGGGTCGGATAAGAAGCCGGCGAATGCTCGGTTAAGCTACACCTGCGCGGCTTTTCTATTCAAGTCAGGGCAGGTAAACTACCGGGACGAAATCGACGACGCTAAGCCAACCAGGCGAGCGGTTTTTCGGTTTTGATAGTATAAAGGAGAGCGTGTGAGTAGCGTTGTAACGGGAAAAGAGACCATGGCGGAAAAAGCCAAACTACATATTGGCGATTCAGAAATCGAATTGGACGTCGTCGTTGGTACGGAGCAAGAAAAGGGCATCAACCTTGGGAAGCTCCGCCAGCAGACTGGGTTCATCACTCTGGACGAGGGATACGTCAACACTGGGTCTACTCGCAGCGAAATCACCTTTTTGAACGGTGAGCAAGGGATTCTGCGGTATCGCGGTTACCCCATTGAAGATCTCGCGACGCACTGCGACTTTGTCGAGGTTTGCTATCTTTTGATTTACGGCGAACTGCCGAACAAATCTGAGTTAGAGCAATTTAACCAGTCAATTCGCTCCCATACGCTACTGCACGAAGATATCCGCTACTTTTATCGCGGATTTCCTCGAGACGCTCACCCGATGGCAACGCTATCCAGTGTCGTCAGTGCCATGAGCACCTTTTATCAAGATTCACTTGATCCGCGAGATCCCGAGCAGGTTGGGATCTCGATCTACCGATTGCTGGCCAAGTTACCCACCATCGCAGCCTACAGCTTCAAAAAATCCATCGGCCAACCGTTCATCTATCCTCAAAACGATCTTAGCTACTGCGAGAACTTTTTGCAGATGATGTTCGCGGTTCCCTGCGAACCCTATGAAATTGACCCAGATTTTGTAAAAGCACTGAATATGCTTTTGATTGTGCACGCTGACCATGAGCAAAACTGCAGCACGTCGACTGTGCGAATGGTCGGTTCCTCTCAAGCCAACTTGTTTGCCTCCATTGCGGCTGGGATTTGTGCTTTGTGGGGCCCGCTTCATGGGGGGGCTAACGAAGCCGTCGTGAACATGTTGGAAGAAATTCGCCGCGGTGGCGACTTGCAAAAATTCGTTGACCGAGCGAAGGATAAAAACGATAAATATCGGCTGATGGGCTTTGGGCATCGTGTCTACAAAAACTTCGATCCACGAGCCACGATCATCAAAGGTGCCTGTGACAAATTGCTCGAAAAGATGGCCATTAAAGACCCACTCTTTGAGGTAGCTCAGGAATTGGAAAAAGTCACACTCAACGATGAGTACTTCATTGAGAGAAAACTCTACCCGAACGTAGATTTCTATTCGGGCGTCATCTACCGAGCGATGGGTATTCCGGTACCCATGTTTACGGTTCTGTTTTCCATGGGACGGCTGCCGGGTTGGATTGCCCATTGGAAAGAGATGCAGGAATCCTCAACTTCCCGAATTTGTCGCCCTCGTCAAATTTACACGGGTGAGAACGAGCGAGATTTCGTGGCGTTAGACAATCGCTAAGCTAAACCTCGACTTAGCTCGGTTTTTCCGGCGACAGATCAATCGCTGTAGGACTTGGCCAAGTCTTTCACGATTTTAGCAACAGCTTGGCGGGCGCTGGCGGGAGCTAACAGTTCGGCTTCACTGCCGAGCTGTAGCACACGCGAGATGATTTCTACATCATGGCCTGCCCGCACCGTCAACTCGTAATTGCCATCACGGAGTTGCTTTAATTTCTGGTCAGGATGCCAAGGTTCTTCGGTCACCCAGCCAGCGGCTTTCGGGGATAAGCGGATTTTGAAGTTTCGCGCCTTGCCTCCGACAAAAATTCCGAGGCTGTCGGAGATGAACTGATCGATATCGATTTCGGGGTTCTCGGTAAACCACTGATCTAAAGCCTGGGTCTTTTTGATCCGGTCCAATTTCCAAGTGCGAATACCGGAGTCGGCATCGCCGTGATTAATTGCGATGACGTAAAGCGATGAATGCCACAGGACAACGGCGTAGGGCTCCACCTGACGCGTCTTGGGAGTGCCTCCAGGTACTTCGTAATTAATTTCGAGTACGCGGTGCTCAATGATCGCTCGGTGGATCGTGTTGAGCATGCCGTGGTGTTTTTCGTACGATTTGACCGGAACGCCTACGACGCGAAGCGTGCGCCAATATTTCTCGTAATGTTCCAGGACACTGGCTGGAATTTCTTCCTGTACTTTATTCCAAAACGACTCAATCCCACGCCAGAAAGGGCTACCGGCCAGTGGGTACATAAGCCTTCGCCCGAGTGCCAAAGCAATTAATTCGGTTGAGGAAACACTGATTTTGGTCGTCGATTTTGCCAGAGGCCCGAGTTTCCATACTTTACCCCGTTGTGTCTCATGCGCCTGGACATCAATGCCGGCCGCTTGCAATGCCTCTAGATCGCGTCGTAAAGTACGGACATGGATGGATGTCAGTCCCAATTCATCGATGACATCCTGCTTGATTTCGTCGAGCGTTTTGCCAAACCGTACCCGTTCCAGGATTTGTAGTATTTTGTGTTGGCGAATCAGTTGTTCGTTACGAGCCATGATCTCTCTAATACCTGTCAGTTCAATTGACTGCGTTGGACTTTCCACTGCGAATAGATATTCTGGGTGGCGTCCCGTTGATTATGCGCTTTAGGAACCTAGATCGCCAAGGGAACGAACTTCTTTGGATACTAGCTAAAAAATATGAATTCAAAAAATCGTGCATCGGTAATCTGCCTCAGCGGCGGACTCGACTCCACCAGCTTGCTTTTGCGTTTACTGGCAGGCGGTGATGAAGTTTATGGCATTAGCTTCGATTACGGTCAGAAGCATGCCATGGAGTTGGAGTTTTTGCAAAGAAACCTCGACTATTTGAGCAGCAACGATTTGCCAATCAACCACCATTGTTTTGATATGAGCACCCTTGGCGAGTTGTTTCACTCGGCTCTGTTAGATGCGGATTGGGAGGTACCCAAAGGACATTACGAGCAGGAGAATATGAAGGAAACGGTGGTTCCCAATCGAAATGCCATTTTTGCCTCGATTGCGTATGGCTTGGCATGGTCCATTGCGCAGCAATTTCCGGGCCCTGTGCGGCTCTGTCTGGGCGTGCATTCAGGGGATCACGCAATTTATCCAGACTGTCGACCAAGTTTTTACAAAGCCTTGTGGGCCGCTTTCGAGGCTGGGAACTGGGATGCAGATCGTGTCGAGTTGTACTTGCCTTACTTGGAATCTGATAAGGCAGATATCTTGCGGGACGCTGAAATTTCCATTGCTGATTTAGGGTTGGATTTTGAAACCGTCTTTGCCAACACCCTGACGAGTTACCAACCCGATAGTTCAGGTCGTGCGCATGGCTTGACCGGATCGGATGTGGAGCGCGTGCTGGCTTTCGATGCGATTGGACGGATTGATCCGATCGAGTACGTCGATGGTTGGGAAGAAACGCTGCAGCGAGCCAAAGCGATGCCGGGCCCTCAAAATAACGCTTAGGTCATTGACGTTGGTCGGTAAAATGGCGTCAATTTCTCTTTCGTTGATTGCGACGCAAAGAAAACCGGTAACGCAACCTTTACGATTGCGAAACCGAAAAATGCAGTGCCATGGCGATACCGAATAAGGCGATCAAGGTGCCCCATATCGCTCGTGATGAAATGCGGTGCCCGTCAAAGAAACGTACTAAAGGGATCGCGAATAAAGGGCTCGTTGACATGAGCATCGTGGCGATTGCCACACTGGTATAGTAAAAGCCGATTTGACTGCACCAAATCCCTAGCCAAGTTCCTAGCGCGGCTGCCGGGAGCAGGAGTTGCAGATTGGATTTGTCGAAAATGAGGCTTAATTTTAATTTGAGCCGCTGCAAAAAAGGCAGGAATATTAATCCAATAACAACCGCCGCCAAAAGCCTCACGAACGTCGCTTCCAACGCCGAGCACTCATCCATCGCCATTTTTGAAATGGCTCCCCCGGCGGCTTGGCAAAAGGAAGCCACCAAACCGCAGCCGACGCCAATCCACTCCGAACCCGGAAAGTGACCAGGCGATTCCTTCCGCGCCTGCTTGTCCAAGACCACCACGGCGATCCCGGTAATCGTGATCAAGATTCCGACAAGCGACCACCAGGGCACAAATTCATCCAGCAGCCACCAGCCGATGATGGCTCCAAAAATCGGAGCAGAGGTAGAAACCACCAAGGACCGGCGAGGCCCCAGAATCTGCAGACTGCGAAAATAGAAAGTGTCGCCAATTGCGATGCCGACGATCCCGCTGATCGCTAGATACATCCAGGCGGTCGCACCAAAAGATAGAAGACCATGCTCTCCCAGCAGCCAGATGGCAACCAGATGCAATGCCACAAAGCCTAAACCGAACAGGTTCTTGGCAAAGTTGATGGTCCAAGCATTGAGCCGTGTGCGACCGTAAATAACGCTGGAGCAAGCCCAACAGAATGCCGCAGCTGCAGCGGCAAATTCACCGATTCCCATTCCCGTTTTCCCTTTTAATCAAAGAATGGTGGTGCGATTGGCAGACGGAGTGATGAAAAAGTTCGGTAACTCCAAGGCAGGCAGCCTCGGACCTGATCGTTGCGAAGTGCCAGATCTTACCGAAACATCTGCCCTTGCCCAGTCGGCTGAAATGCATCGCGAAAGTGGTGGATGATCGGGGACGACTCGGACGCAGGCCAGAGGATCCCCACGATGTCAAAACGAAATCGGCATTCCAGTAAATGGTGCTGTTTCAGGTAAACCAGGGCGGTGTTGGTGATACGATCCTGCTTGGGCCCATCAACAGCTTCTACGGGTAGTCCCTTGAGATCGGAAGTTCGTGTTTTCACTTCGATAAACACGATCGACCGCGGTTTCGTCGTTCGGTCGACCGCAATCAGGTCGATCTCGCCGATATGATTGCGATATCCACGACTGACGACACGCATGCGTTGTTTTGTCAAAAACTTGGCAGCCTTGGCTTCTCCGCGTTGTCCCAGAGAAAGCGACTGGGATGTCGATTTTGGTAACCCAGCGAGATAAAATTTTCGCACTTTTTCCAAAAAAGACATCGTTCCTCCAGCCAAGGAGAGGAAGCTAATCTGGCACGGATCTAATCGCCGTCCGATTCCTTCTGCTCGCCTTTGTCGTCCGTTTTCGTTTCCGCAGCGGGAACAGGTTGCTCGGAACCACCTTCTTCCCCCGCTTCCGAACCGCTTTCGCTAGGCGGAGCGGTTTCAGCGTCGGTTGCCGGAGCGGTTTCAGCGTCCGTTGCCGGAGTGGTTTCAGCGTCGGTTGCCGGAGTGGCTTCGGCGTCGCCTGCCGTTTCATCGGCTTCGCTAGGCAGCGTGATGTCGGGTCGTACCGGCAGCAACGCTCCAGATTCTCCCGGTGCCGATTCGTCGGATGGAGCCCAAGCGGTAAACGCAGCATAAATGGATGTGATTTGCGGGTTATCGACACGCTTCAGCGCTTTTCCGGACAACTCGCTCTCGGGAGTTTCGGGCAGTTGTTCAATAACTTCTTTGTACATTTTTCGAGCCTCGTCGAATCGTCCGATCGCCTCCAAGGAATAACCGAGGGCGTACGTCGCGCGGGCTCGTTCGAATTTGTCCGCGTTGGAATTTCCTAACGCGAGTTCGTAATTATCAATCGCCAACTTTACTTGGCTGTTGTAATTTTCTCGGTTGGAGATAATGTTCCGCGAGCCATTCGCATAATCCGCGTCCGCTGCGCTAATCAGCGCTAAGGTACCCACCGTGGTGTTGGGGAAAAATTCGGCGACTGTTTTCATGCCTCGGGAATCTGTAAACCGGGATGAGACGAAGTATTCCCGCCACTGGTCAGCGTTCGCTCTTTCGCGGGTGTTGATCCAGAAGGCACCGGCAATGATCAACAGGATAGCTAAACCCGTAAATAATGCGACTTTGGGGAGGTAGGGAGTCCATTCTTCGATTTTCGAACCCAGAGCATCTGCTAATTCGTTTTGCTCGAGTTCACGTTTCTTTTTATTCATGTTGGTCTTTTTTTCGCGCAAGGAATGCACGTTGTGACGTCAAATGTCGGTTAGCTGCAATGTAACGCAGGACTCCCCAAGTATACCGGGGCCGATAAAAAAGGGTCAAGGCGACCCGAAAAGCAAACTTGGCAATCAGATTGCCTGTCAGAAGGTGCTGATTGCCGGGATTTTTGTGAGTTTATAGAGCGACTAGAGACCATCCCCATCCGTGTGTATGATGATCCGCCCCCCGAAATTGACCCAACGGAGTGAGTCTTGGCCAGTTTGAACCCTGCACAAAAAGAAGCTGCGAACACGCTGAGCGGCCCTTTGTTGGTCCTCGCAGGGGCAGGTACCGGTAAGACACGGGTGGTCACCGTACGGATCAGCAAACTGATTCGCAGCGGGATCGCTCCGGATCGTATCTTGGCGGTAACTTTTACCAATAAGGCCGCCAACGAAATGCAACAGAGGTTGCGACCCATGTTGGGTAAAAAGGCGACGCAACGCCCTCAGATATCGACGTTTCATTCTCTTTGCGTGCGGATTCTGCGGCGGCACATTCAACATCTGGGGTACCCGGCGAAATTTATCATCTGCAATCGCGGTGACCAGGAGAGTCTCGCCCGACGCGTGTTAAAGGAAATCAATGCCCCAGAAACCAGCCTCAAGCCTTCGCAGTTGATCTGGCAGATTAGTAGCTGGAAGTCCCGCTCCATTCGTGCCTCCCAGGCCCAGTCCCGTGCGGAGGATGATCGACAGATGCTGGCCGCCGCCGGCTATCGTAGGTACCAACAAAAACTCAAACTGCAGGGGGCCGTCGATTTTGATGACTTACTTTTGTTAACCGAAGATCTTTTCGAATCCTTCGATGAAATTCGTCGAGAGGAAGCTGGGCGTTTCGATCATATCTTGGTGGATGAGTATCAGGATACCAACGCTAGCCAGTATCGCATCATTAAAGCCATGGCGAACCATCACCAAAACCTTTGTGTTGTGGGGGACGATGATCAATCGATTTACGGTTTCCGTGGTGCCGAAGTGGAGCACATCCTCAGTTTTGGTAAAGATTGGCCCAAAGCAAAACTCGTTAACCTGGAGCTCAATTACCGTTCCACAGGGCCGATTATCGAATTTGCTAACCGGTTAATCTCATTTAATTTGCAAAGGCATGACAAATCACTGATCAGTGGGCGACCCAGCGGCATCGCTCCGGCCATCATGCAGCACAACAATGAAACCAAGGAAGCTCAGGACGTCGTTTTACAAATTCGAAATCGGCTGAAACAGCCAGGCGTGGAGCCGGGCGATTTTGCAATCTTGTTCCGTACCAATGAGCAACCCCGTCCATTTGAAACCGAGTTACGGAAAGCAAAAATACCTTATGTCCTGATTGGCGGTTTTTCGTTCTTTGATCGCAAGGAAGTCAAGGATATTCTGGCGTTCTTGAGACTGCTAGAAAATCCCGATGACGAAATTGCCCTGCGCCGCATTATTAATACCCCACCCCGCGGTTTGGGGTCCAAGGTGGTTGAGAAACTGTTGCAACATGCCGCAGAAAAGAAAATCGAACTTTGGAATGTGGTCTCCCAACCCGCTGCTAGACCTGCCATCTCCAAGGCGGCCAATGCCGGGTTGGATCGACTGTATAATTTGATAACCGGAGGGTTAAAGGAATCCCTGGTCGATCAAGCAAGAAGTCTGATTGAACGCGTCGGCTATCGTCAAGAGATCGAGCGGGTTTATGCAGAACCCTTAGAAAGGGAAGCCCGCTGGGCTAATGTCGAGCAAATTGTCAATGCAGTGGGGCAATACGAGAAAGATAGCAGGCAACCTGACCTTGGTGAGTTCATTGATCAGCTAATGTTGGACGAGGCTCAGATCAAAGACGAAAAGGAAAAGCAGTTGGGGCGGAATGCCGTCGCTTTGATGACACTGCACAGTGCCAAAGGCTTGGAATTCCCCGAGGTCTATCTGGTCGGTCTCGAGGAAGGGATTCTGCCCCATCACCGAAGTCTGGAAGACGATGCGGCGATCGATGAAGAACGTCGGCTGTGTTA
Source organism: uncultured Pirellulaceae bacterium (assembly GCA_905480235.1). GTDB lineage: Bacteria > Planctomycetota > Planctomycetia > Pirellulales > Pirellulaceae > CAJQPP01. The sequence goes on along the minus strand of CAJQPP010000036.1, from coordinate 651 downwards.
CGTCGGAGTTACCCGCGCCGAAGAACGACTGACTTTGTCACTCTCGTTATCGCGGATGAAATGGGGGAAACCAATCGCCACCATGCCCAGCCGATTTCTCTATGAAATGACCGGCAAAGCAGACCATCCGAAATACTTGGCCTGTATCGCAAGCGCGGATGAGTAACCCAGTAACCCCCCCCACTCAATTACCGAGGCGGTTGGGTGGTTGATATCCGTCCGTCGGTTACCGCAGAGCGCAGCGCGGAGACTCTTTACGGCCACCCCACGGTGGTTTAGGAGGTTGGCGGGTAAGAGGGTGTGTTTTTCTCCTGTCTGTTTGCTAGCGGTTTAGCCGCTGCGATTCGTTCCATGTCCGCTTAATTGGCCAAGGTGATTTTTTGACGCTAGCTGGCATTGTGCCGCTAGATGATAAGTCGGGTCCGATGCATTGTTGTCCGAGCCCTTGGCGTTGGTGGTTCATGACGTCGGTTCGCCGGCACTGGTAATCTAGGGTGACTTTCTGAAACTCGCCGATATTTTGCTGGACCTCACCGAAACGCGCGAAACCGGAGGAATGGGTAGAGTCACTAGCGGCTGTGGCGTTCGACCTTGACTGGTCTGTCATCCGACCCTAACCTCACCCGCCATTCTGTTTCCCGTGAAAGACGG
>CAJQPP010000035.1 GCA_905480235.1 uncultured Pirellulaceae bacterium | reverse complement strand
CACGACAAGGACGGCGGCCGTTATATCGGCACCGGTTCCTATAACATCACTCGCGACCCGGACACCGGCTGGATCAATATCGGTACCTACCGTGTGATGATCCAGAGCAAGAACGAAGTCGGGTTCTATATCTCCCCCGGCAAGCACGGCCGGATCCATCGCGACAAGTACGAAGCCAAGGGCGAATCCATGCCTGCGCTGATCGTGCTGGGCGGCGATCCGATGGCGTTCCTGATGGGCTGCACCGAGATGCCACCGAACACTAACGAACTCGACATCCTGGGCGGCTATCGCGGCCATGCCATCGAGTGCATCGAGGGCAAGCACACCGGACTGCCGTTCCCGGCGAATGCCGAGGTCGTGATCGAAGGCTTCATCGAGCCGAACAACAAAAAGCTCGAAGGCCCGTTTGGCGAATGGACTGGCTACCCAAATGGCGTCCCTGACTCGACACATCTACCGCGCCAAAGGGTGGGGAATGTACGACGAGCACTGCTTTTTGCGGGCAACCCGCTAGAGCTTCCGCCGCCTGAGTTTCGTCGAGGTCAAAACTCCATGAACCAAATGGCGTTACCGGAATGCCGCCCCCTAAACCAAAAAACGCTTGGCCTTGGATTTCAACACCGCTGCCATGCAGAACATAGGCGTGATCCCAGGGCGCCGCTTCTCGTAATTCCTGATCTGATTCACCGTTCCCGCACACTAAAACCAGCGGCTTTTCCAAATCACGAAACGGCAACAGCGTCTCTGCGGTGCCGCGCCGCATCGTTCCAAAATCGCCTGCGCCCACCAATACATCAGCCTCGTCGGCTAGTTTCAACAGTCTTTCAACCGCGGGTTGGCTGCAATGTACATCGCTGAACAACAACAGCTTCATGATTTTCATGCTCCAGATTCAAAAGGGGTAAAAAATCAGGTACTTCCAGCGAAGACGACGAGATAAATGAATGCCAAGTTAATAACGATCGCTAAAAAGAAGCGCAGCCGATAGGACCATTTTTTTGTTTTGTGTCGAAATCTTTGCTGGGCCCACCAGCCACCTGGCCAGCCACCCAATGCGTCCAGCGTCAACAGACTGATTTCCGGAATTCGGCGCCCACCCGCCTTGGCCTGACGTTTGTCATACCAATACAGGGTGCCACTAGCTAAGCAAAGCAACGGCAGTACCGCCAAAAAATAATAAATCGACATCGAATCGCGCTCCGGTCAGAATCAACCGCGAGGATCGGCATGTTTCAAACTCAATAAAGTCGACCCTATCAACAAGACCAATGTGACGGGAAACAACCCGTACCATACCATTAATGTAAATAGATCGAGGTAAGAGGAAGTGGTAGCGACCAGCACCAAATAACCAAGATACGCGCTGTACAGCACCACCATCAGTAAACCCTCCCAGCGGGAGATCTCCATCTTGGTAAAGAAGATAGGTAAACAAATGATCGCAGCAGCCAACGTTACAGGGATATCAAACTGAATCGCCTGATCGGGTACGGGCAATGCCACTGGTGAGACACTGGCGGTAACACCTAGAACGCAAAGAATATTAAAAAGATTGCTACCGACAATATTGCCCACGGCCATCTCTCGCTGATTGCGAATACTGGCAATCACCGTCGTCACCAGTTCGGGTAACGAAGTACCGATCGAGACCACCGTCAAGCCGATCATTAATTCGCTCACTCCCAAGACGCGTGCCAGATCTACGCTGCCGTTTACGAACAATCGGCAACCGAATCCCAAGATTAATAGGCCCCCGATTACGAGAGCAGCTTGTTTCGAAAATAGGGCGAACGAGGAGTCGGCTGGTTCTTGAATTCCGTTGCTTGTTTCACCGGAATCCTTTTCCATTTCTGCAAGCGCCAATTTCGCTGCTTCGCGTGCTTGCCTGGTTTCGCGGCGGGATATTCGGATCAAAAATGAGATGTAGCTGATCAGGAAGATCACCATACCCATGCCTTCCCAACGATTGATTTCTCCATCCCGGCAAATCAGGAGCAGGGCCACCGTTACCCCAATCATCACAGGCAAGTCCAACCGAATGACTTGGCGCTGCACCGCCATCGGAAAAATCAGGGCCGAAAGTCCCAGTATCAAAAGAATATTCAGGGTATTGCTACCCACCGCGTTGCCCACCGCTAATTCGGCAGAATCAGAAAACACGGACTGGAGACTTACGGCTAATTCAGGGGAACTAGTGCCAAAAGCGACCACGGTCAGACCGATCACCAATGGTGTCATCCCCAACAGCGCTGCCAGGCGAACCGCACCTCGAACGAGGACTTCGGCCCCTACGATTAACAGTACAAAACCACACAGAATTTGAATTGCGATTAACATCGCACAGTTTTAGCAAATCCTCGTCAAATCTGATACGTAGGATATGTTGGTTGCGGCTGTGGCCGCCGCCGAATCGTCCAGCGAAGTGTGCGAATGACGCCCTAGCGCTCCAACTATTTGGTACGACGGACCGAAGCGTGCCAAGCAGACCCGGACTCACCAACTGCGTTTTAACACCTCGCAACTTTTCGCTTCTTACCAATGCGTCCCATTTTTTCGACCTTGGCGATGTAATCTGTGGCGAGAGGAACCTTGCACGAAGTTTCCCCCATTTGCACATCCACTTTGCCAATTTTCTTGGCCGTGGCTAGGGCTTGCTTCAAGAGCGGTTTAACGTAGGTCCCCACTGAGATCACAAATCCATTCATCGTGTAACGCACCCGATTGGGAGCTTGGTGAATCTCCTGCTCAACCTGCTTCAGCAACTTTTTTATTTCAACCTGGTCCAACTCTGTATCATCGCGAAGGCTAAGAATCGCTGCATAGGTGGTCCAACCACTGGATGCCACATTCTCTTTTTTGGCTTTCATCCACTTTAAAGCTAATTCTTGGGCGTGCTTACTATCCGAAGCGACCCAAGGCACCGTGTATTCGGAAATCATGTACCAAGACGCATCTCGCGCCCAAGTATTGAGATCGCGTTTCGTCATTTGCGATCCATCGGCCACCAAACCGGCCAGATACATGGCATCCGAGTTGCCCGTTGCATAAAGCTCGCAGGCAAGCGCCTGATCCCCCTTGATCTTTTTAGCAATCGGTTTGAGGTCAGCGACTTTTACGCCAAACATATTTCCAGGCGCTCCATGCCGAGAAAAAATCTTTACCGTTTGGGCGGAGCCTTTCTTTTTCAGCTCAGTCATCACTTGGGACAAATTCATTGCAAACCGTTCTCGTAGAATGTTTGGGCTAACAGCTATTCAACAATCGACCTTAACGAATTAACAGTCATACGTTTTGAAACCGATTTAAGTAAATACGACTCCGCAGTAAATACGATTCCGGTTCAGCTGCAAAAGACATTAGCGTGGACTGGCAAAGCAGGCATCAATGGCATCCAAAGGTACGCATTTCCGAATTAACATTTCCACATAGGGAGAGCGTGCTTCCGCTTCCGGTTCACGCTCGTTCGACTGGGAGGGTTTCCGAAACAAAGGCCGAATACTGGAGACCAACCCAACGACTTCTCCGCGATTGTTAAAAACGCCACAGCCACTGGAGCCAGAGCCAAACGGGGCAGTGACTTCCATCCAAGTAGCTTTTTTAGCAGCAGCCGAATCTCGTTTTTTCCGCATCCGTGCATAGCGACTGACCTCGCCGTGGGTCATGACAAAAAACTCACCAAATGGATGGCTGACAATGCGGATCGGATCCATGGGTACGGGTGCTTTCGCGGCCACGGGACTGGCGTAGAACTTGTGACCCTTTCCTTTAAGTCTTACCAGAGCGACATCGTCATTTTTTGACGCCGCTAATATTTCATCGACCGCCCAGCACTTCCCATCCCAGGTCATCGCGTAAATCCCCTCGGTTTTGCCTGTGTCGCGTGACTCCAAAACGTGGTAATTGGTTAACACCAACCCGTCTTCGCTGACCACCACACCTCCGGAAAATCCAGCATGGGTTCGATCGCATCTCCCACAATTGTAAAGCTCACCAATGTAGACTGTCGATTTCACCATGTGGCGATAAACTTCAGATGGCTTGGCCGCACGCTGCGAGGTTAACGAGGCTTCCACAATATCGCTTGAGCGTGGTGCTTGCAAAAGCTCCTCCTGAAATGAAGCAACCGCATCCTCAGCCTGGGATTGCATCATGCCGGTTGCGCGTCTTTCGAAATGTCGATAGATCACCCGATTATCAATAGGCTGTTCAAATAAATCGAATGGTTTTTTTTGCTGGGCAAAGAGCCCGCTGCTGCAACTGAAGGTGGTCAGTACTAAGATCAAAGCCACTCGAATGTTGCTGCAGATTCTGCTCATAATTCACCGGGAAACACAATTTTGTTTGGGCTGTTCATTGCTTCGCAAATCACTCCGCTAAGTCTATGATAACCGCTAATCAATTAGAATGGGAATGAGTTTTCGACCTCGCTGACAATCAAAAGGATTGCTTGTGTTTGACCAGATATTAATTGGAGTTATGGTTTTGGCGGCTGCCATGTTTGCATTTTTCCTGATTTTGGGAACTCGTCGAGATAAAAAACGCAAAGAGGATGTCCAAAACCTCGCAGAAGGAATGGGCTTGGTCTACCATCCCAAAGCGGATGACAATTTCCAAAATCGTGTCGCCGCATTCAAGTTATTCAATAAAGGACACAGTCAACAAATCCTGAACGTCGTGGTCGGAGAAGTAGCCGATTTAGAAATCGTCATTTTCGATTATCATTATTCAATCGGGAGTGGCAAACAGAAACAGCATCACCGACGAACGATTGCCCTGATCGAATCAGCGGAACTGGTGATCCCTGCCTTTACGCTGCGACCGGAAAATGTTTTCGATAAGCTTGGCTCCATCATCGGTCTTCAAGATATCGATTTTGATTCTCACCCACTCTTTTCCAAAATGTTTTTGTTGAAGTGTAATGACGAACCACAGATCCGGGAATTTTTTGATGACTCAATCCTCACGTTGATGCAAAGAAAACCCAAAATTTGCGTAGAGGCCCTATACGGAAAAATGATCGTCTATTACGGAAGCAAGCCACCCCAGGCCGACCAACTTAAATCACTTTTTGCAGAGGCGCTGGAAATTCACGGGGTGTTTGCGGACCGAGCACAGGCAGCCCCTTGCCCCTCCCATCAGGACTTTAAGAATGAAGAAAATCAAACCTAGATATAGCGGCAACCGACCCGCGCGAGCCATCAGCCTGATCCTCACGTTTGCATTTTGCTGTTGCGGAGGCCTGCTGCACGGTCAACAAACCACGTCATTACTGGGCAAGCCACTGGATTCGCCGTCACCTAATGCGGAAATCTTGGAAAAGTTAAACAACCGTCAAAAAAAATTCACTCAAAACCCCAACGCCGATAATTTGATTTGGCTGGGACGTTTCCAAGCTTATAGCGGTGATTATCTGGCCGCGATCAAGACCTTCACGACCGGCATTGAGCAATTTCCGCAAGACGCCCGAATGCGCCGGCATCGAGGCCACCGCTACATCACACTCCGGCAATTTGACAAAGCCATTGAGGATTTTGATAAAGCAATTCCATTGATCGAAGGGCAACCCAATCCAATCGAACCCGACGGAATGCCCAACCCAAAAAACATCCCAATCAGCACACTGCATGGCAACATCTATTACCACAAGGGACTGGCTCATTACCTAAAAGGCGAATGGCCAGAAGCGTTAGACGCGTACCAAACTTGCCAACAAATCGGTAAAAACGATGACAACCTGGTTTCCTCGGGCCACTGGATCTATTGCATTTTACAAAGGATGGGAAAACCGGATGCTGCCGATGAATCGCTTGAGAACATTCAAATCGATATGAACATTATCGAAAACCACAGCTATCACCGCGCCTGCCTTTATTACAAAAAACTCATTTCACGCGATGAATTGTTCGAAGGGCTGGACCAATCCCCGTCCGGCGACTCGCTTAAATACGCTTATGCGAATTGGCTACAGACTGCAGGAAAAGCTCCTCAAGAAGCAGAATTAGAATTAAAAAAGATAATCTCAAGCGATGGCTGGCCAGCTTTTGGTCACATCTCTGCGGAAGCCGACTTGGCGCGAAAACAAAAGCAATAAACCTGCTGGGCTCCGGTGACGATGCACTGTCTACCCGCTGGTTTTTGCTAGTCTTACCGCATAGCATTGTGACATGGAACGAAAACTCAGAATCAACGGGCACTCGCATCTCCTTCCTTACCCGGAAGAAATCCCTCAGTTCATGAAGGAGAAGGAGATTTTCTGGGTTGATGAAGAACGTAAGTTCATGCTCCAGAAGGGCTGGAAACGTCCTGTTACGGACTCCAGTTTCTTTCTTAATGAAAAACTGGATTGGATGGATCGCTTCGATATCGATCATGCCATCGTCCTGAATCTTTCCCAGCTGTATGGGAACGGCCTGCGTCTGGAAGAGATGAAACAGGCACTGCGTTTCCAAAACGATTTCAACGCGCGAATCCAACGTGAACACCCTTCACGATTTACCTGCGGTTTCGTCGTGCACCCTGGTTTTGTGCGAGGTGCACTTTGGGAAATTGAAAGATGTGTTGAGCAACATAACATGCGTTTGCTTTGCTTACCGACGCACTACATGGACACCATTGGCTCGTGGCGTTGTATCTTCGACGAAGAAAACGAGCCCATTTTTGAAATGGCAAGTCATTACAACTTGGCGGTGGAAGTACATCCTTATGATGGGGAAAAGTTTATACTGCTCGAAAATGTCGCTTGGCGGTTTCATCTGATTTGGATGCTCGCACAGTGCGCAGACGCCTATCATTTCCTGACATTACAGGGCTACTGGCAAAAGTACCCCAACATGCGAACCTGCTTCGCGCATGGTGGACAACTTGCACAAATGAACCTCGGTCGCCGAATCCAGGGATTTGACGGGCGCCCCGACCTGTTTGACGACATGACTCATCCGCGGCGAGCGGTGGGCCATCCCAATATTTTCTTTGACACCCTGGTCCACGATACCGGTTCATTGAAATTGCTGGTGGAAAATCAAGGGGCAGAGCAGGTCATTTTGGGGCTGGACGATCCCTATCCATTAGGAGAAATGGAAA
>CAJQPP010000034.1 GCA_905480235.1 uncultured Pirellulaceae bacterium | reverse complement strand
GTGCCCGTTGGATGTTTTGCGTTGGGTCGCGTGCAGCGTCGATTTAACAGATGCTGCTGAAATGCGAGAGGTACTCGAACGCGCTCGAGAATCCATTGAAAACCAAAGAGCAGCAGCGGATGGACGACCGATCGCAATGCGCATCCGTTTTGAAGGGGCAACCTCAATATCGGATGAGTTATCAGCGTTTCCAGAACGATTTGATCAACAAATCAAAGCAATTGGCGCGGAAATAGCCGGTGCTGATTTGTGGATCGAGAGAGTCGAAAATGCAGCGGTCGGCAAACTCGATTTGGAAGCTACATTGTCTGACGATAGCGTATTTGGAAAACTGCTTAAAGACATATTGGCGACACCCCACGATCCGGACGAAATAAGTGGCCTCAAAGATGTGATCGCGGATCTCAGGCAGAAGATTCCATCAGAGGCTTTTAGCGCTGACTCCGTCTTGAATCTTGATGAAAGTCAAATCGTCGCGCGATTGGTCGATGAGGCCAAACATATGTTGGTTGGCAGGTTGTTGATGGCGGGAGGAGCCAAATGAGAATCGACCGACTCGATTTAATTGCATATGGCCCCTTCAGCGACAAATCATTGAATCTATCGGACGGGGCTTCGGGACTGCACCTGATATACGGAGACAATGAAGCGGGCAAAAGTACCTCGCTGAGAGCCCTCATCGCGTGGCTGTTTGGCATTCCAATGCGTACTAACGACAATTACCTGCACGCGAATCCTCAACTGCGTATTGGCGGTAAGCTCAAGCTTTCAGGCGGCGCAGAAATAGATTTCGTTCGAAGGAAGGGTAAAAAAGGCACGCTGTTAGAACCGGGCACGGATGCACCCCTCGAGAATTCGGCCTTAGCGCCGTTTTTACCGGTTGGTATAGATGAAAATTTATTCACGAAATTGTATGGCATCGACCATGATGGACTGGTTGCGGGTGGCCAGGAACTGCTGAACCAATCCGGCGACCTCGGTCAAGCACTCTTTAGTGCGGCGGTTGGAACCGCAAGCCTTCGCGCAATATTGTCTGATTTACAAAATGGTGCCGAAGAACTTTTCAAGCCCAGAGCCTCTAAAAAGCGCGTGAACCAGGCGATATCGAGTTTCAAAGAGGCCCAAAAGCGAATCAAAGATTCGAGTCTTCCGGTTGCGGAATGGAAAAGGCTGCAAAAAAAACTCGCCGGCACCCTTTTCGCCATTCAACAGGTTGAAGAAGAAATCAATGGCAAAAGCAAAGAAAAAAGCCGTCTGGCTAGACTCAACCGCGTCAAGGGTGTGTTGGCTGAGCGCCGTGCGGTAATGGTTCGAATTGAAGAGCTGGGAGAAGTGTTGCTTCTTCCGCAAGACTTCGACGCCAAACGAAAAACCGCCGGAGACAAATTGCAAAATGCCGCTGAAACTAAAAAAAGAGCTGAAGCCAAGCTATCCCGCTTGAAAGCAGAATCCGAAACGTTGAATGTTCGCAACGAATTGCTGGATAACGAAGCGGCCATTCTGGCCATTCACAAAGAACTTGGCGCTGTGGAAACCGCAATCAAAGATCGTCCCCGGCAAGATGGGAAACAGCGTTTGTTGCGCACCGAGGCAGAGCATCTGCTAAAGGGCGTACGTCCCGATGTCGACCTCGATAAGGCCGACCAGCTGCGACCGCTGACCAACAACAAAAAGCGGATCTCCGGCTTGACTCAGAAACATAGTCTCCTGAATCAAAAAAAGGAAAAGGCCGAGGCAACACTGCGGGATGTCGAAGATGAGCAAGAGACAATCAAGAAAGAGTTGGCGGAACAGGCGCAGTCGGATTTGGACCTCAGCGAATTAAAGGCTGCGGTCGCAGTTGCTCGCAAGGCCGGTGACCTTGAGCGGCGCCTGACCGATTCACAAAAACGCGCTTCAAATGAGAAAACGACCTGTGAAAGTGAGCTTGCCAGACTCGGAAGGTTTTCCGGAACCATCGAGGTGCTTTCAAACGTTTCCATGCCGGTGCCGGAGACCTTGGACACTTTCGAGAAGCGCTTTGATCAACTCAGCGAAAAAAGCAGGGATTGCGGTCGCAGGCAAAAAGAACTCACAGAGGAGCACAAACAGGCAGCGCAGGACTTAAAAACGCTGTTATTGACAAGTGACGTGCCGACAATTTCAGAGCTTGATCGCGCTCGCTTGGAACGGAACACCGGATGGACACTGATTAAACAAAAATACATCGAAGTAATTGATGTCGACAAGGACATTGCGAAGTTTACGTCTGATTCCGATCTCGCGATATTTTATGAGCAAAAAATCGACCTTGCAGATCACGTATCGGATCGACTCCGGTTAGCCGCAGACCAGGTGGTGAAACGAGCGGATCTTGAGGCGCAGATTGAAAATCTGACATCGCGTCACGACGACATCACGGTAGAAGTCGGCAAGGCGAATGAGGCCAGGCAAACGCATCAAAAGGAATGGAATTCAATTTGGGAACCCTTGGGCGTAGTTCCTGGAACGCCAAGGGAGATGAAACAATGGCTTCTTCGGGTGGACAATCTGCTGGCAA
>CAJQPP010000033.1 GCA_905480235.1 uncultured Pirellulaceae bacterium | reverse complement strand
CTCTTGGTCAGCACCTCCACCGGCGCCGCCTCCGCCGCCCACGAGGGCCTTCAGCATCTGTTGTTGCATACGTTGTTCCGCATTCCCACCGCCCCGACCTTGGCCGCTCGATTCCTCGGAGCCTTTCAGTACTGCGGCGAGGTTGGCACGCACCATGCCTTCCAGAGTTTCTGGATCCATGTATTGAATTTTGATCAGGTAGGTATTGCCGTTGGGGTTGGGATTTTGAATGGCTGTGGGTTGATCGATCAAGTCCAGTAATTGTTCGATTAAATCCATGTCTTCGGGCATGGCACTGATCAATAACGAATATTGCTTGGCGTCAGCGACGATGGTGACATCTCCCATCATCTCTCTGACGGCGCCGCCTCCGGAAGCACCTCCACCACCACCGAGGAGGGCATCAGCCATTCCACCGGCACCGCCCGGCAGGGCATTTTTCATGAAGTTACCCATCATGTCTCCCATGCCGCCGCCACCGCCACCGCCGCCGCCCATTCCGAGGTAGCTTTCCAGTTGCGCTTTGGCGTCGGCTGCTTCTCGATAGCGAAGCAGGAACAGCTTCATGGAATCGAAACCTGCCGTGTTGGAAAGCTCATCCATGATGAGATCTTCCAGCATGTCACCGGCTTCGAGGTCCTTTGTGAGAATCGTGATGCCACGACCGTTGACATACAAAGTGATCGGGGCGCCCGGTTCGGACTCCACTTCATCGACGGTAGGTAGATCTCCTACGGGCGCTGGCGTAGCTGGCGTAGTTGGTGTTTCCTGTTCTTGCTGAAAGGTGGCGGTGCTGACAAACATCGCTCCAGAGACTTCTGTTACGACTTGTGTCGTCGCGTTCTGCAAGCGTTGGATGGTGGGCTTCAACGAGCGCAGAGTGGTTGCCTTTTTGGTGGACGAGCCCTTTTTCTGGGTCGAGGTTTTGGGCATTTGATTACCAGTGCCTGGGTTTTCGGCCTTACCCTGCGGTACATTTTTCCGCTTTTCCTGCCCTTGTGTTTCTGGAATCGCCGGCATGCCCTCTTCCATTTCCCGCATCAATTCCTCACCGCGGTGTATCTCGAATGCGCGTGCTTTGCGATTAAATTGCCATTTTTTATCTCCGGGAAGAACGACATCAATTTGGTTATTCAGGCCGGTGCTGGGCAGAACATCGCCGAGCATTCCCATGATCCGGTCGGATTCGGCAGGACTCATGCTGATATCTCGGCGCGTGGTGCGTGTCCCCGGTTCGCGGGAAAATGGCGTGTCAATTTGCTTGAGCAGTTGCTCGATTTCACTGACGATTCCCGGGTTGCCTCGTATCACCAGGCGATTGGGGGGTAATTCGGTGATCGTAGGGGCATCCTCGGGAGCTTCCGTGAGTCCCAGACCAAACGCCTCCTCGATTTTTTCCCGAGCTTCCTCGATATCGATGATGAAAAGTCGAACAACGCTGAAATTGCTGCTGCCACTGCCCGTCTTTAAAATGACTTCGTTTACGTCGTTGTGGTCTTCGTTGCGACCAAACAAGTGAATGCGATTTGTTTTTTCGTCAAAATCCAGTTTGATATCACGTCCAGACATCATGCTTTGGAGCACTTCATGGATTAGCTCGACATTGCCCTCGACGCGGTAGCTGTTGTAGTAAGGGTCCGTTCTTTCGTCCGCGTTTTCCTTGAACTCCAAATCCAGCGCCGCGACCAGTTTTTTGACGCGGATGATTTTTGACGGATCGCCCATCAGCAAGATTTTATCGCCATGCGGGTGTACCGTAATCGACAGCGTGCCGTCTTCGTCAAGACCTGTGTTAGGGTCGACTCCCAGAATTTCAGAGGCCTTGATGATATCGTCGGGCAATGCGTGTTCCAGTGTCAGGTACTCCGCGTCCCAGTTGTCGGCATTGGCTTTGGCTGAATTAACAATGTTGTCGCGGATAAAACGCAGACGACTGCCGGTTTCCGTAATCATTAAAAGATTCGCGTAGGGCACGACCGTCATTTTGCGACGAAATTTGTCGTCGATGAGTGGTTCAATCTGATTCCGTAGTTCGGAAGCTTCCAAGCCTTTGACGTCGAATTGGCACTCTAGAATTTCGTATTTACCTCGGGCGCCGAGTTCGTCCGGCGTGACCGTCTGGATCATCTCTTCTGGGATACCCTCGTCGTCACCTAGCGAGAAGAGGTAGAGCATGTGGCGTTTACGGAGAAGGATTCTCTCGCGTGGGATCAGTTTCTCATTAAGAAAGTCCAGTGCCTCGAGATAGCTCATATCGCGGTTGCCTTGGAATTCGAAAGTCCCAGAGGGTGGCGGTTCCACTTGGTCCAATTCCAAGCCAGCCTGCTTGGCGAACACTTCAATAATGTCACCCCAGGGTTGTCCTGAAAACTTGTCAAACCGAATGGTACCTTCGGGCAGCGCTTTTAATTGCTGATCTTCTTGACCAAAGGTCGAAGTGGGCAATATCAAAATTGCCAACATCAGAATCCAGCAAAAATTTATGTTCAACTTCATGGAGTTCTTACCTGACTTCTCTTATGGGGCATCGCGATAAAAAACGATGTCAGATATAAAAAATAGTTGTAATACCGGGGAAATTTAAGATGCGACGAACCAGAAAACAGCGTTCGTGCTAAACCAATGGCTCGTGTCCTTCATAACCGTCAAAAACGGAAGGGCAGATTTTCATTCGGCATGCCGCCTCGGTATAATGAAACCGCCTGGACAACCAATCGTTTCGCAAAAATCCCCGTGTTAACGGGGGATTCTTGGAATGGTGGGCCCCTAATTCAGTCGGAAAGTGAACGAATTTAGGGTTTTTCGCCGATAAGTCCGCGAAATATGAGACAAGGGAACTAAATGGCTCAAATTAATAGCCGATTTTCATCGGCTAGAGAATTGGCGAAGAAAGCTGCTCGGCAGCCAAAAGCAAGGCTCCATCGATCACTGAAGAGCTCCCGCCGGGTTGCCTGCAAAACCAACGGTATTGTCTGGTTGGTGTTTCTTGGGTCGGTGATTTTGGCATTACCAACGCAGGTCGTAGCCCAAGACTCGTCAGCAATTGCCGAAGACAACCAACAGGTAAAGGGCAGCCGGCTTTTGCAGCCCAGTTCGTTCGGTTTCAAAATCCCGGTGGCCCAAGTGCTTCCCAATGACCTTGGTAACGTCGAAACAATCGACGACGACGAGCAACCGGTCGTGGCTAAATCTTATGTCAAGGTCGGTGAAAATTACGTTGTTCTTTTGCCAACGGGCCAGTTGGTAGATCGATTCGCCAAGCAAGTCAAAGCGACGAATGCAAAATTTGAACCGACCGATCCAAAAGTTTTGGCGCGCAAAGTCATCACAGAGAATCTAGGCCGTTTCTCGAATATAAAAACCCACTTTAACGCGGCAAAGCCCTACATTTTCATCTACACCACGAGCGAGAATTTTCGCAAGGGTACGGAAAAGATTTTGGTGTCGATGTTCAATGGCGTCAGAGCCTATGCCGAGAATATGGGCATGGAAACTCATAAACCAGACGTGCCCTTGGTTGTGATCATGTTTCAAACGCAAGCTGAGTTCCAGGCCTACCAAGCCATGCCTCAAGGGGTGGTGGCCTATTACGACATGGTCAGCAACCACATTGTGCTTTGCGAAGAGTCGCCGCTTTTGAATATTCGACCGGATCTAGCTCAAGGTCAATTGATATCCACGATTGCGCACGAAGGCGCGCATCAAATACTGCATAACATCGGCGTACAGAATCGCCTTTCCATGTGGCCGATGTGGTTATCAGAAGGAATCGCCGAATTTTTTGCACCCACCAGTTTTGGCCGCAGCATGCGTTGGAAGGGCGCGGGTGATATCAATAATCTGCGTATGTTTGAATTAGAGTCGTTTCTGCAAACACGGTTCATTGAAGGGGTGGATGGAAAGACGATACGAGAAACGGTAACCGCGCCCCGCTTAGATTCAACGGGTTACGCCGCTGCTTGGAGCATCGTGCATTTTTTGTCCCGAAAAAAACGGCGGAAGTTTAACGAGTATGTGACTCAAATGAGTCAATTGAAGCCTATGCGAGGAATGGTGGCACCTAGTGGCGAACCCGTGATTGCCAATCTAGAACACTTCCATGCATTTTTTGGCGAAGACAGTCAGGAAAATGAAGAGAACATGATCGACTACTTGGGAAGTCTTGATTACGAGTCGCCTGTCGCGGGGTTTGTCCATTATGTTGGTTTGGTAATGGTGCCCGAGGGTGATGAGATGAAACGTTATGCTTGTTGTTTCCATACGCAGCAAAAAGTGGATGAGTGGAAGTCGGTGCTGCTGAAAAAATTGAACGACACTCAAGTCCAGCAAGCTAAGTGGGAATTAAAGAGGGTGAAAAATCGCGGTGCTGCGAATAGCATCATCAGGCGCTTCATTCGCTGACTCTGTCTTAAAACGCCCTTGCCTCGAAACGCATGACCTGCCAAACGGTAGCCAACCGATGGCGCGATTGCGATTCCCGATCCAACGGTTGAGCTTATTTAACCGTCTTCCGCGTAGTTGATCTGATTTTGTGCAAGCCCTTGGTTGCGTTTGCCCGGCCCATTCTTCTCTCCAGATATCCCGTTGCATGCCTGTTATTCCACGTCAAATTGTTGCCAGTGTTTTGCGTGCCGATGACAGCCCCGGCCGAGTAAAACGCCAGTTCGCGCGCCTGCTAACGCAGGACGCGCAGGTCATGGCGGCAGGCTTAAGTAAAAACCCGATGGACGGATTGTTTTCCAAAGGACTCGGGCCCAAGCACCGAATCGACCTATTTGACACGCAATTTTATCTCTCCAACGTGCGGCAAATACCGGAGTTGAGGTTTTTTGTGGGCTACGTCGTGCAAAAAATAAAACAGCGAGTGAGAATTTACCCGCGGATCATCTACAAAGACCTCTCGTTAGCATGGCGGACGGCGTCGCATTATTCGTTAATTGATGGAAATATATGGGTCGGTAAGGGAGACGTTCGCATCACCGAGGATGGCGCTTATCAAACCATCGAATCCAACGAAGCGACAACTGATTTACCCCTAGAGATGCAGACGGCGTTGGAGGACCTTTTATCATGGACCCGGCGAGCTGCCAGCGGAACAGGCGTCTTGGAACAGGTTTTGCGGCGTGGTCCGGTCAACCGGGTCGAGCCATACGCGGATTTTCGGCGGCCCCGCGAAATCGCTCAGTCCGATCCTCGAAATCACATCAATCGAGGAGAGCCCGTGGCTAAATTTTTGCGGCATAACGACCCCACATCGCTAACAGTGGTCGCCGGTTTTGAGCCGGATTTCGCAGCCGGTGTGCTCGAGAGAGCTATTTCGAAAAGTCGCTTGTACGGTGGGAAGTTGCGACGATTCCGAGTCCTTTCGATGAACCGGGAGATTCAATACTACTTTTATGCGGGGGCTCGCCATGCATGGCTCATGCCACCACAGGCTACGACCGCAGCATTGTCGTCCTATGGCGTGCGCACGGTCGATGTCGTGGCCGATGACAATCTGTTTCTGCCAGGTTACGAATATCACCATATGGAAGCCACGGCGACTGGCAATGAACTTTACAGTCAGATTCCGCCGGGCTTCGCAGGGCAGGTTTGCCCTTTTGACGATCATAAGGCGGACGCGTCGCCTTGGCTCGATAAGTTGCCGCTGATCGTCGATTTCCGGCGGTTTTTACTCAGCGAATAACTACCGCGAAGCCCTGGTCTCGGCCGCAAATATTCTCGCCCTTTCGGTTGTAACGGTTGTAATAGTGAGCCGATTCACAAAAAAAATCATGCTCGATAACAGCTCTTAGGGAAGTGAATGTCGTATGAGAGGGAGTTGTGTGAACTAGATTTCGTTAGGCATGCAAAGGGCACCTGAAATGCACGCCTTTTTCACGAGGTCTCTCCGACAACGGAGGGTCTGGAAATGACCATCAGACAGGCACGGATCGAAACGCTCTAAAATCATGAAGCGGTTATTTTACATTACTGGGGCTTCCCTTCCGGGGGCGGTTGCATCGTACATCTTGGCGTTCGCAATAATTGCGATTTGTCTAACGACCATGTTTCTCATGGGGCAATGGACATTGAAGCAACAGCTTGCGAGCCTGAATCAGATTGCGAACAACCAACGGGGCCAACTGCTTACCCAAGAAATGGTGATCGTTAGCCGGCAAATGGCTGACGCCACCGAAAAGCATGAATTTAATCAAGCCTACCGTCGACTCATTAATATTCGGCAAGAATTTATTCGCTCGATGCGCTTGCAATCTGGGGAGATTTCCCAACATGTGTTAGCCACGACTGAGGGGGTTTTGCCGCATGAAAAAGTCAGTCTCAGTGCGTTCGAATTTATTACTCAAGTGAGTGGATTCTTGAAATTGAATTTCGCTGACCCAGAATTGCCTGCCGCCGCTGATGAAATTGCGAATTCTGCTGGTGGTGAGTTGGCACAGAACCTTGAGGAGTGTTCAACGCTGGTCAAATACAGTGCCAGTTATCGGTTACGGCAGGCCAGACGAATCGAAGCCGCATTATTTGTCGCTGCTTTGGCTGTTTTGGTCTTCGAGGCTTTGTGTGTATTTCAGCCGATCCTAACGGCTCACGAAAAAATTGACTGGGCGGCCAATCACGATCCGCTAACGCTGTTGCCAAACCGCCGCTTTCTTTCCAAACGGGCCAAGGCCAGTTTATTGGAGTCCAAACGCAGTGGGTCCTCCATTGGATTCATGCATTTGGATCTGGATTGCTTCAAGGGCGTGAACGACAGGATGGGGCATCTCGCGGGGGACGCAATATTGAGAGCGGTGGCCACACGCTTGAGAAAAAACCTGTCCACTGATCATTTGATCGCTCGCGTGGGTGGCGATGAATTTGCCGTACTTTGCCCTAGCGTTAACGACATCGGTGAGTTGGAAGCTTCCGCAGAAAAAATCATTCATGCTCTGTCGAAGCCCATCGTTTTCGAGGATGTGAATTGTTCGATTGGGTGTTCCATTGGCCTGGCGATCTCGGGCCCAAAGGAAACAGATTTCGAACGCGTGCTGATGGACGCAGATATCGCATTATATGCGGCAAAAAATAACGGCCGTAATCAATACCAGATCATCTCTGACGTATTGCGTGACGAATTTGAATACAAAGAAACAGTGACCAGAGAAATTCGGGAAGGGATCGAGCAAAAGCAATTCGTTCCGTTTTTCCAACCTCAATTCGACAGTAAAACTGGGCATATTGTGGGAGTGGAAGCACTCGCCAGATGGTGCAAACCCAACGCCGTCTTCGCTCCCAATGCTGAGTTTATCAAATTCGCTGAGGAGACTGGATTGCTGCCAGAAATCGACGAGCAAATTTTCTGCCATTCACTAGAGGCATTCGTTCGCTGGCGGGATTTGGGACATCATATTCCTCGCGTCGGTTTGAATTTTTCGCTCAAAGAACTGGAGTCGCCGAACATTGTGGAAAAGCTCAAGGCGCGTTTGGAAAAATTTGATCTTGAGCCGCAGGATATTAGCATCGAGATTTTGGAGTCTGTGTTTTTTGATTCCAACACACAGGTGATCGTAAACAACATTAACGCGCTCTCAGCGGCCGGATTTATGATTGAGTTGGATGACTTTGGCACCGGTCACGCCGCGGTCACCAGTTTGCTTGATTTATCGATTGATCGAATCAAGTTAGATCAGGCTTTAATACAAGATATTGAATACGGCGGCGCAGGCGAGACGATTACTCGCACGCTGATTCGGTTGGCCGATGAATTGGATATTTCAACGGTTGCCGAGGGGGTCGAAACGGCGAAACAGGTAGAAATCCTGTGCCGTATCGGTTGCACCGACCATCAGGGTTTTTACTATGCAAAACCCATGTCTAGCGACAGATTTTGCGAATGGCTTTCAGAACAGTATGAAACTCGCAATTACATGGTGAATGCAGTTTAATCCGCTACTGGATTCGGCAAGCTTCGCGACTTAGACTACTATCCAAGTTCTGCAAAAGATTTTGGATGAAAGCGAAGTGGACCATGGCCCGTTTATCTCTTTTGGTTTTCTGCGCCTCGTTCCTCAACGTGTTAGCGCCAATTTGGGTGCAAGGGAATACGCTTACCGAGGCGCCCAACATCGTTTTGATCATGGCTGACGATCAAGGTTGGGGGCAAACCAGTTACAACGGGCATGCACGGCTGAAAACGCCCAATTTAGATGCCATGGCGGCGAATGGTCTGAGGTTCAATCGTTTTTATGCGGCTGCGCCGGTTTGTTCTCCCACGCGTGCCAGCGTGTTGACCGGTCGCACCAATCGTCGTACGGGTGTCGAGACTCATGGTTACGCTTTACGCCGTCAAGAATTCACGCTCGCCCAGTTGTTGAGCGACCAAGGGTATGCGACCGGGCATTTTGGCAAGTGGCATTTGAACGGTTTGCGCGGTCCGGGGGCACCAGTACTTGGCGATGACACGCATCATCCCGGGGTCTTTGGTTTTGACGAGTGGCTTTCCGTTACGAATTTTTTTGATCGCAACCCTTTGCTTAGCCGGCAAGGAGAGTTTGAGGAGTTTAACGGGGATTCTTCGGAAATCGTCGTCGATGAGGCCATCAAGTTCATGCGTCAACAAATTGCTTTAGACAAACCTTTTTTTGCCGTCATTTGGTTCGGCACACCGCATGATCCTTTTGTCGCGAGTGAAGACGATATGTCGGACTTTGTCGACTTGGAGCCACGCACCCGAAAGCAGCTCGGGGAATTGGTTGCCATGGACCGGAGTATCGGCACCCTAAGATCGGCGTTAGCGGACGCCCAGGTGGCCGACAATACCTTGGTCTGGTTCACCAGTGATAATGGTGGACTTCCCAAAATGAATCCGCCCACCACGGGAGGGTTGCGAGGATTTAAGAGAAGTCTTTACGAAGGCGGGTTACGCGTGCCGGCGGTCATTGAATGGCCTGGCCGTATCAAGCCTCGCATCACGGATTTTCCAGCGGCCTCCCTCGATATCATGCCAACGTTGGCCGAAATCGCAGGGGCCGATGCCGCAACGTTGATTCAGCCACAAGATGGTTGCAGTCTGGTAAAGCTTTTCGAGGAGGAGATTGAAACACGCGAGAAGCCGATTCCCTTCAGCTTTTTAAATCAGTATGTGCTAATCGATAACGATCAAAAGTTGATGTTCGTCGGTGAAAAGAACCCTACCTACGAGCTTTATGACTTGAAGGCCGACCCTCAAGAAAAAAGAAATTTATGGAAGCCCGGAGACTCGGGAACGGTCCATTTGGATGCGCATCCGTTGGCCGCAAAAATGGTCGAGTTTAGAAAGTCCTTGCAGCGTAGCATGGACGGTGCCGACTATCCCGAAGGTCATGTTCGGGAAGGCGAACCCGGTCCGAGCTCGTGGATGAATGATCAAAGATACCAACCGTACATCGAGGCTTGGCGGAGCCGACCCGAATTTAAGCGTTGGCTTAAAAATAAGTAGCCCCTTCCCCGCCCTGTTTTTGGCGGATTCATTGAGGTCGGCTGCGTCCATTTTTCAACGTGGTATCAAGCAGCGCTTGTAACTCGTCTGCTTTCTCGCGCTGCGTGAAAAACAAGTTCTTCGTTTCGCCCGGGTCATTTGTCAGATTGTAAAGTTGGGCCGGTGCCGAATCCGCATTATTCGGCAACTGGAACGGCTTTAGTTTGGCACTCTTCTCGTAATTGTTACCGCCCGATCCTTGGTGTGCCATTAGTTTCCAGTTGTCCTTTCGGATGACAAGGCTGCGTCGATTTCGAAAGCCTTGCATGAGCAAAAAAGGGCGGATGGGTTGCGTGGTTTTTTGATGCAGGATCGGTAGCAGGTCGAAACTGTCTTCCGCGGCAGTTGTCGGCAAGGTTGTTCCGATGACGCTGGCGGCAGTGGCCATGACATCGGTCAACGAGATCATTTGGTCCGATTCGGTGCCGGCAGCGATCTTGCCAGGCCAGCGAACCAGAAAGGGAACGCGGTGGCCACCCTCCCAGTTGTCCCGTTTTATGCCACGCCATGGGCGAGCGCCATCATGTTCGTGGTCCTTTCGCATGTTCACGATGGCATCCACTTCGGGGCCATTATCACTTGTGAAAATCACCAGTGTATTATCGGCAATGCCTAAACTTTCAAGGGTTTTCATAAGCTCGCCCACGACGAAGTCGAGTTCGAAAATGAAGTCTCCATGCGGCCCAGCATCGGTTTTTCCTTGGAATGGCTTGGCGGGAAAAGACGGTAGATGGACAGCCTGTGTGCTGTGGAAAAGAAAAAAGGGTTTGCCAGGTTGGTTTTGCACGTGCTCGGTCAGAAACCGTTGGCTCTTTTCCAGAATTTTTAAGTCCACGTTCTCCAAATCAAAATCGTCGGCAACCATTCCGGGGCGATTGTCAAGAGAATAAGGATGTTTGGGCAGGTGGGTTTTGTCGAGCACTTGACGTGGCGGCACAGGGATCTTGCGGCCCTCAATCCACGCGTAAAGCCAATCCGTCGTGGGGCAGCAGGCAGTTCCAAAAAATTGCTCAAAACCACAATCCAGTGGCCCACCTAAAATATCCCGCGAGTAATCGATGCGTCTTACTTCATCCAAACCACCTTTGTGAATCGGTTGTCCTTGCGAGTCAAAAAAAGTCAAACCCACGTGCCATTTACCAAAACAGGCGGTGCTGTAGCCGGCATTCTTTAGCATTTGCGGAAGCGTTAAGCGATCTTTGGCGATCAACGATGGGCCCCCTGCTCCCGTAAATACCTTGCCACCCCCCGGAATTCGAAACGGCATTTGTCCCGTCAACAGACCGTATCGCGTTGGCGTGCAAACGGTACAAGGACTGTGGGCGTCCAAGAAACGCATTCCCTGCTGGGCCAAGCGGTCAAGATGCGGGGTGGGAACACGAGATTCCGGGTTGTAACAACCGACATCACCGTATCCGAGATCATCGGCCAGTATCACCACAATGTTGGGTAGGGCTGTGTCGCCAAGATCGTCGGCCCGTAACTCAACCGTAAGACCCAAGACGAGTACTGCCGTGATGATTCTCCACATGGTTTGATTCGGCAAAGCCGACTCCCTGAATGGTTTATGGATTGGTTGGTGAGGCGTTAACGAGGTTGGATTTTCGGAATTTACCATGGAGGTTCACGCACTTTCCTGTACTCCGTAGCGGCCATGCTCAGGGAAGCAACTCGGTGCTGAGACGGTGGGGATCGCCGGGTTGCAAACGTGCAAATTTATTCGAACTTGGTGATGGTCTTTCGTTCTGTGACAGGATACCAGTCGCCTATTTTCTCGACCAACGCCGCAACAATTTCTGGGTGTTCTCCAGCCACGTTATTCGTTTCACCGGGATCGGTAACGACATTAAACAGTTGCGGTCGTTTCTCCGTTCGGGGGTGGGTGGCAGCATGGCGATTTACCTCACCATCGTATGTAAGAATCAATTTCCATGGCCCATCGATGCACCAGCGAAACAACAAGGAAGCTTCCGGATTTTGGAGATCGGCAATGTCGTGGGCAAAGGTCTCACCAAAAATGACTTCTCGGGGAATCGGTTTCCCATCTTCCATGTAAGGTAAGAGGTTCAAGCCCGGCAGGTCTTGGGGGATCTCGGCCTCGGCGGCGGCTAGGATTGTGGGCATCAGGTCGATACTGCTGCATAGTTCGGGACGATCGGCTGGTTTCAAGTGACCTGGCCAACAAAACATGATGGGCGTCCGCACGCCACCTTCGTAAGGCGTTTGTTTGCTGCGCAGGGCATAGCGGCGGGAGTTGGGATTTTGAATCCAGCCATTGTCGCAAACGTAAACGATCAACGTGTTGTCCGCGAGGCCCTTGGCGTCGATGTATTGAATCAGTTCACCGCAGGATTCGTCAAACCACTCGCACATGGAATGGTATTTGGCGATCGATTCGGGGATGCCACTGTCTTTCCGCTTGTCCAGAAAACGCGGGGGTGGATTGTGGGGTGTATGAGGCATGATGGGAGCGAACCAACAGAAAAATGGTTTATCCTCGGCCACCGCCTTGTCGATGAAATCAGTGACTGGCTGCAGACCATCACGGCCGATCTGCAGACCGTCATCACCGTGCCGTCCACCCTTTTCGGGAAATCCCCGTGTCATGCCATCGCTGAACCCTCCCTGTTGATAACCACCCTCCCACCATTTTCCGGATTGAAAACAGACATAGCCCTGGGAGGTCAGTAATTTAGGGATGGTTGCCAATTTACCAATGAAAGAAATCAAGGTGTCGCAGCGTTGGCGGTATAGGTCGCTGCCTGATTTAGCGTATTTGGGAGAAGGGTCGTTTCCCGTGACGCCATGCTGGTGGGCATAGCGGCCTGTGATCATGGTCAATAGAGAGGCTCGACAGAGTGCAGTTGGCACGTGCCCTCGGCGGAACAACACGCTTTGTTTTGCAAGTTCGTCGAGGTTGGGTGTTTTGATTTCGTCATGACCCATGAACGAGTAATCAGTCCAGGCTTGGTCATCTGAAATGATCAGCACAATGTTAGGTTGCCGATCTTGGGCGGAAGCGGGCCTGAGCAATAGGCTCACCATGACGGTGCAAACAAGAAAAAACGCAAAACCGATACTGGGACTCTTTAGTTTCATGGTGCCGTCTGGCCTGCAGGAAAAATGGGGTGTGGCGGGTTTTGTGCGTGTGAATTGCACGATGCTTGTCCATTGCCGAAGCATCGAGAATACGAAACCCGTTTGCCAAATTCCAGTAGCTTGAGTGGAGGTTTTGCGTTTTGTCGCAATACCCGGCCCGTGAATGAGTTGGGGTGCTGGGGTTTTGCCGACGGAAATGAGACAGGGGATCCTGTTAAAAGGATCCCCTGATATTTGTTATTTATTTTCCGCTCCGCCGAGATGGTTAGTCCCAAACCCTGGGGTCACCGTTGGCGGGGATGACGACGCGAGCTCGTTTTTTGCAGCAGGGCCAGCAGAGCTTGGCAATTTTTCTTCCCAAAATGCCGTTTCGCCATTCGATCACTGGAGCGACGCCGACGCAGCATGGCGGGATCTCAATGCAAACCTCGTGAGGGCATCCACAATCATCAACTAACACGAAAACCGTTGGCACGGGGCAGTCACAAACATTACGGCAGCCACAACCACTGGAGCAGCCTTGGTGCAACGCGACTGGCATGGGAGCGGACATCACGGGAGCTGCCATTTGCGGAGCGGGTTGAGCCGCGGGAGCCACATCCGATGGTGAAGGTTCCGGTTCTTGAACCGCGAGGTCCTGCGCAGGTGAGACGGGTTGCGATTGCAATACCGATACAGGGGCAGGTTGTTTCTTGATTTTAATTTCATCATCTAGCGGGCCACCCAACGTGATTTGGGAAATCGACAACACACCAAACGCAAAAACTGTCAGAGAGGCGACGAGAGTTTTCTTCATTTTCCAAACCTTAAAGCAAGCAGCAAAAGGA
Organism: uncultured Pirellulaceae bacterium; assembly: GCA_905480235.1. Classification (GTDB taxonomy): domain Bacteria; phylum Planctomycetota; class Planctomycetia; order Pirellulales; family Pirellulaceae; genus CAJQPP01. The sequence continues at coordinate 20,868 of CAJQPP010000033.1, read as the reverse complement.
GGTTTCGAAAACCGGAGTCACGGATTCGAAAGTCCTAACCATGAGACGACACAGAATAAATCTAATTGTTACCGCTGGGATGTAAACGGGCGAATCGGATTTGAGCTCGTATTATTCGAAAAGGTCCGTGCTAAAACGCACGTCACGTTGTGAAACACCCGCCGTCGAAGTGTTCATGGAGTGCAGGTCGGGGAAAGATTTCCGCTTTTTAATTGAGAAGTTGCCCCGGTAGCAGCTTTTGGACCTCTGCCGGGTGGCGGATGATATCGCTTTCGCTTTGGATGCGAATTGCCAGTTCTTTTTCCGTGACCCCCTCTAAAGCCAGGCGGCGGCCGATGGCATTATTGTGAAAATCCATCGCTCGTTCATCATCAGTATTGCCATCTTTCATTTCGTTGGCATCGGTCACGATTTGGGCAAATTCGGCACCGAAGAGTTTCGTTAAAAGGAAGCTCCATGTGACATGGCGGTGCGCATCTTTTCTCCAAATGTCGGTGGGTTCATATTGTTGGGAAAGTTCTCGAGCCTGTTCCGTAATTAAAATAATCGCGGGGACGCGCAATGGGTAAAGCGAAACAATGTCGATTTGTTCGGGAGCCAACACCAGATTCATTTTATCCGCGATGCTTTTTATATCGGCTCTTTTGAATCTCAAACGGGATTGCTCGCCGTTGCGTTCGGTGTACATGCGAGCAATTTGAGTGGTCTCATTGACGACCACTTTAACGTCGCCGGCAAAATCGAAATTAGATTCTGTTGCATTTTCAGAGAATAGGGTCTCCAGTCCTTCGAGTACTTCTCGAATGGCCGCTTGCGGATGTAGCAAGGAAAGGTTGGGCAGGCTGATTTCTCCATTAGTAAATCGGTCAAAGGGTATTTTGGCGGGGAGGTCGGATTCGTCAAATCTCACCTCCAGTCCCTGAATGTTAAGCGTTCCACGCATGCTGAGCGGGTGAGTAAGGAGGGCGGACATGCGCGCAGCTTCTACTTGTGAGTTCATGTTTCGCTCGTCGTTCGGCCTTAAATCAAAAGACGTACGGAGTTGACGCACATGGACGCCGTTTAGCAGAGGGGAGACCCGCAAGGACTCAAATTGAAAGCCTGTTAATTCAATACCTTGCGATTTCGCAAGGGCAGCAACTTTGGGCAAGATGCGATTTAACACCATCGGCACTGATACCGAAGCGACGAGCCAGGTTATGCCCCAAATGAGTACTAAGCCACCAATCCAAACTTTGGCCCGCGATCGCTGAGCAGACCGTTTGGCGGGCGTTTCTACAGCGGGTGGCTGATTTTCAAACTCATTTGACATACGGAAATGGCTTCCTCGAAAGCTGGGAAAGGGTTGCTTGGTGTGTTTTCGACCCGCAGGTTCGGTGTCTCTTGAGAACTATCGTTGCAGCGTCGCGAATAAGCAAGGCCTGTCGGCCTCGGTAAATAAATGCCTCGGCAATCGAGTGCCCCGGGCACGCGATGTTTGATTCGCGGTCGCGTGAGGACGATTTAATCAGCTGCCAGTGGCTTTTGCGGGAGGGCATGATGGGGCGCTCGGTTTTGAGGATAAGGCGATAAATTTTCAAATTCCTGGACAGACAGCGAACTGCAACGGTGAATTGTCGCGGAGAGTCGCTCAGGTCGATGTAGAAGGGATTTGCAGCAATGGTTAAGATGAGTCTATGAAACCGCACCACAAAGAGATCTCGGTATCTCAAGAAACGCGATTTGAAATTGTTGAGTTTTCTGCCGCCGGCAGCGAAACTCGTCATGACGTTGTCGTAACCGAAGAGCCCGTGGAAATCCGAATTGTCTTTGGGGCGGATGCGGAACGGGCAATGCGCAGTGTCTCGATCACCATGCGCACCCCAGGTAACGACCAGGAACTGGCAGCGGGGTTTTTGATGGCTGAGGGAATACTCACCGCCCCGGAACAGATGGTGGGTTTTAAATCTTTGGGTGTGGATTCCGAGGGGCAGGAGACCGGCAATATTGTGCGAGTCGATCTGGCCAGCGATGTGGAGCTGGATCTCGGTCGTCTGCAACGAAATTTCTTAACTTCCAGCAGTTGTGGCGTTTGTGGGAAAGCCTCATTGGAGGCCCTCGAAATGCAAGGCTTGAAACCCATCAGTGGCGACGCCTTCAAAATCAACTCAGCGGCTGTGCGCAGTTTGCCGGCAGACTTGCGTCGTCATCAGGAAACGTTCAGCCGAACCGGAGGGCTGCACGCCGCCGGTTTGTTTAACCCGCTGGGCAGTGTGGTCAGTACACGTGAGGACGTGGGGCGTCATAATGCCGTAGATAAACTGGTCGGTCGATGTTTTCTTGACGGCCAAACTCAGTTGCTAAAATACGGTATGATAGTCAGCGGTCGAGTCAGCTTTGAAATCATGCAAAAAGCACTGGTCGCTGGTTTACCCATGGTGGTTGCCGTTGGCGCGCCGTCCAGTTTGGCGGTAGAGATGGCACGACAATACAATATCACGTTGATCGGATTCGCCTCGCCTGACCGCTTTAATGTGTACGCCGGGCGGGAACGTATCGAATGAACGAATTTATAATGGTCGGTGCATTGGCTTCCCGTCGCGGATATCCGAGAGCAGACATTCCTAATAACCAGAATGAACTATGAAACGACACGGCGCAAACAGAGAGCAGATCATCGAACTCCTCGAGCATGAGGGGGGCGTTACGGAACAGTCAGTTCGCAAAGTCAGTGCCGAAACAGGTGTCCCGGAAGCGGATATTTGGGGTGCCGGGATGTTCTACTCGTTGATCAATCAGCCCGGCAAGCGGGTCCGCGTTTGCGACGGTTTAACCTGTCAAATGATGGGTGCTGATCAATTGGTCGAAGAATTGAAGGAAGCCGGGAAAGAGGTTGAACGGGTCATTTGTTTGGGCCAGTGTGACCGAGCGCCTGCATCCCTGGACGAAACAATGAACCTGGTGACCTACGGGAAGACCACGCACATCAGCCCGCAGGATCCGGAGTTACCGATGAACCTCGGCGGTGCGGAAGACATGGCTTGGTCGGCATTGACGAAGGCTCGTGAGATGGGGCCGGAAGCGGTCATTGAAGAACTTAAACTGGCTGGCCTGCAGGGCCGGGGTGGCGCCGGATTCCCTGCTCATTTCAAATGGAATTCAGTCCGCCAGCAAGTCGATCAAGAACGCTATGTCGTCTGCAACGCGGATGAGAGCGAGCCTGGTACTTTCAAGGATCGAGAGGTGCTTTTGCGGCGCCCCCATTTGATCCTTGAGGGGTTAGCCATCGCTGCCCATGTGATTCAGGCAAAAGATATCTTTATCTACATACGTGGCGAATTTACCAACGAGATTGCCTCCTTGAAGAAAGCGGTCGCAGAAGCCGAGGCCATGCTCGGGGATGTCACCGTGCACATCGCCAAAGGGCATGGCGCATATATTTGCGGCGAAGAGACCGCTTTGTTGGAATCGCTTGAAGGGAAACGCGGCATGCCGCGACTGAAGCCCCCCTACCCCACTGAGCAAGGATTTCGCAATAAACCGACGCTAATGCACAACGTGGAAACCATTGCCTGTGTCCCCGCCATCTTGCGGCGCAGTGGGGCTTGGTTCAAAGAACAGGGCCGAACTGAGGCTGGCAGCAAGCTGTATTGCATCTCAGGGCATGTCAACAACCCGGGTGTCTATGAGGCGCCCCTGGGGATTACTTTGGACGAATTGGTAGAACTTGCCGGTGGTTACGACGGAAATCCGAATTCGTTCAGCCCCGGTGGTGCCTCCAGCGGTTTTCTGCCGATGAAATATCGGGACCTGCCGTTAGACTATAAGAGTCTGGCAGACGCTGGTTCGATGTTGGGCAGTGCCGGTGTGGTCGTCTTAAACGACACCATCGACATGGCTCAAGCGGTGTCTTGGCAGTTAGAGTTTTTTGAACGGGAAAGCTGTGGGCAATGTGCCCCTTGCCGAATCGGAACTCAATACCTGAGACGGCAGGTACACAAATACCTGGAAACCGGAACAGTTGACAGTTTGAAGATGACGGGTGACGTCAGTTGGGAAATGGAAGAGGGGTCTATTTGTGGGCTTGGAATGGTGGCTTTCAAACCGTTGCAGACCGCACAGGAACACTTTCCCGAAGCGTTTCAGAAACGAAATGGTAAACACTAAAAAGTCGCCGCCGGCTTTAGGCATAGCAGTCTCGTATACCGATGCGAGGTTCTACGTTTTTTTGAGAAGGTTGGAATCATATGAATGAGATCATCGGGACGGGTACCTTTGAGATTGAACTAAACGGCAAGACCGTCAAAGCTCGGATGGGCGAGACGGTTGTCGAAGTCGCTAGTCGCGAAGGCATCGATATACCCACTCTCTGTCACGACCCGCGTTTGGATCCTGCGGGCGCCTGTCGGGTTTGCCTTGTCGAAGTCGAAGGTCAACGGCGGATGCAACCCGGGTGTGCCTGGCGAGTCAACGAGGGCATGAAGATCACCACGGAATCTTCCCGCATTCAAAGGCACCGAGAGGTCTTGTACGGACTTTATCAGGCTGACCATCAATTGGATGACGCGGGATTACCAGTCGTTTCAGCCAACGAGAATCAGCTGCGTTCGCTGTGCGAAAAAACCGATGTGGTCTCTCTGGAACCGGTAGAAGCGCCGCGACGGGGACGTGATCACGATGTGAACCCTTACATACAATTCAATCCTGACCTGTGCATTCTCTGCGCCCGCTGCACCCGTTATTGTGACGAGGTGGAAGCCGTAAGTGCCATCACGCTGGCATGGCGTGGCGGGGAAACCACCATTTCGACGGCCGGCGAACGGGGCTTGCTGGATACCAGCTGTGAATTATGCGGAGGCTGTATTGATACCTGTCCGACCGGCGCTTTGATTGAAAAGAAAGCGCCCCCTTTGGTGCAACTACAGGCCAAGCCCGTCAAGACAACTCGGTCCACCTGCAATTTTTGTGGCGTGGGCTGCCAACTCGATTTACACGAGCAGGGAGGCAAGGTCGTTAAAATTACCAGTCCTCCTGTTGGCGAGACATTGAACGACGGTAATTTGTGCGTCAAAGGCCGTTTTGCTTATGACTTCATTAATCACGAAGACCGGATTACCGAACCACTGGTAAGAGGTGAGGACGGGGAATTGCACCCCACGACCTGGGAGCACGCTTTGCAGGTCGCCACGCAGGGATTGGCAAAGGTGCGAGAAGAACACGGTGCGGATGCACTCGGTTTCATCTCCAGTAGCCGCTGCACTGGTGAAGAAAATTATCTGATGCAGAAATTGTCGCGAGCCGCTTTTGGGACGAACAATATTCATCAGTGTGCCGCCACGTGACATGCACCTACGGTTGCCGGTCTGGTAACCATGTTTGGTGCGGGTGCAATGACGAATTCGATCGATGAAATTCGTGAGACGGAAATGATGTTCGTCATCGGTTCCAACACCAGCGAAGCCCACCCCATTATCGCAATGGAAATGAAGCGTGCGGTTAAAAATGGATCGCGCTTGGTCGTCGCTGATCCCAGAGAAATCTGGATGGCTGAAGTGGCCGAAAAACATCTTCAATTAAAGCCCGGGACCGATGTCTGGCTGTTGAATGCTATGGCGCATGTTATCATCAGAGAAGATTTGGTCGATCACGATTTCATTAATGAGCACACCGAGCATTTCGCAGATGTGGTGGAAGCCGTAAAGGATTACACGCCGGAGGCTGCCGAAAAAATTACTGGGGTGGCTGCCGAGGATATCGAACAAGTCGCCAGATTGTACGCGACCACTAAAAAGGCAGGTATTTATTACACGTTGGGGATTACCGAGCATACGCACGGCACCGACAACGTTTATTGCCTGGCGAATCTGGTCGCGATGACCGGGCATTTGGGGAAACGATCGGCAGGCATGAATCCTCTGCGTGGTCAAAATAATGTCCAGGGAGCCAATGACGCGGGCGCGACTCCGATCTTTTATCCCGGTTACCAAAACGTCGAAGACGAGCAGGTCCGCAAGAAATTCGAAAATGCTTGGGGCGTGGAATTATCACCCCACAACGGCCTGAACCTGAACGTGATGATGAAAAGCCTGCAGAAAGGCGAGATTCGCGGGCTCTACGTGATGGGCGAGGATATCGTGATTTCCGAACCCAACGTCGGCAAGGTCGAGCAAGGATTAAACGAGCATTGCGACTTTTTGATCTGTCAGGAAATCTTCCATAACGTGACGACTTCATTTGCGGATGTGGTTTTCCCGGGCGCCTGTTTCGCTGAGAAAGATGGCGTGTTTACCAACAGTGACCGACGCGTTCAGCGGGTGCGAAAAGCCGTCGATCCCCCCGGCAATGCCAAAGCCGATTGGGAAATTCTGTGCGAATTTGCACGAGCCAGTGGGTATGACATGCCGCACTACGCCAGCCCAGCGGAAATTTATGACGAGATGGCCGCGTTGACTCCAAAGGTCGCCGGCATTTCTCACAAACGCCTGGAAGGCAACGTCGGTGGTTTGCATTGGCCTTGCCCCGAACCGGATCATCCGGGAACCCCGACGCTGCATACCGATGGCCCTTTAATCGGTAAGGTGCAATTCCAAGCGGTCTCCTACCGTCCCAGCGCGGAATTGCCCGACGTCGAGTATCCCCTTGTCTTGTCTACCGGTCGCACCCTGTATCACTACAACGCGGCAACGCAAACACGTCGCGATCCTGGTCCGGTGGCCAAACAACGACAGAACTTCATTGAGGTACACCGTCGCGATGCCAAGAAATTAGGCGTGGCTCACGGGCAAATGGTGAAAGTCGTTTCGCGACGCGGTAAAGTTGACGCGGAGGTTTGGGTTTCACCGCGCGTAAGACCGGGATGTACTTGGATGCCTATGCATTTTGCGGAAGCACGAGCCAATATCCTGACCAACGATGCCGGCGACCCCGTGACACAAACGGGTGAGTACAAAGTATGTGCCGTGCGGATCGAACAGGCCTGATTTTGTCAGCCGAAACGAGTAGCCCGCCCCCAAGCATCCCCATGGGTGCAGCAGGATTGGCGAGACTGTGGGACTCCTGCCCTGCGTGGCTTGATGGGGTTCGATGGCATCGGGCTGTTTCGATGGCAACATCCAGCGCATAAAAAAAGCGGGTGTTGCCACCCGCTCGTTTGCTGCTTTCCAGAGATCATTTATTGCAGTTCGCCTGTTACCTCAGGTACGCTGGCCGCGGCATCCACAGCAGGCGTTTCATTCCAGATTGCGGGTGTATAAGTCTTGGGGGCTGTTTGGCCCTCTTCCACGTAGCTCCAGCCCAGCGTCAGCCAGCCGTTTTCCATGGAAAGTTCTGTCAGTTGGGCGTTTGCAATCTGGTTCCGTAAATCTGCGTCTTCGATGCGGTCCAAAGGAATCAGATTGACTGGCAAGGAAATGGCATTCTCCATCGGATCATTGCCCATCGCTTTGTCCAGATTGTCCTGCAAGAAAGACTTGAAACCCACGTCCAGCGATTTCCCAGGCAGTGGATCATAGGTGAATTCGGTCACGGCATTGGCCGCACGCATCAGTTTGAGTTCCCCGTTGTCATTTATCAATCGAAAGCGAATGTTAATATTCAGGGGATCTGCGTAGGACGTATCGCCTTGACGAAACTCTTTGCCAAAAATCGTAACACCCAATTCGTTACCTGCGAATTCGAATTGGATCGGACGTCCATCTTCAAAACGAATGCCAAAAGGACGGTCGTCTGTTTGTGCCGGTAGTTTAGCATTGTCGCCAACCAAGGCTTCGATCGTGTTGCGAATTTTCCAGTTTTCCAGCAAGCGGTTCTGCAGGAAGGGAGCCAGGAAGTTAGACAATATGGATTCGTGAATTTGAACGCGAACATCGACTGGGACGGTTTTGGTTGGCGGATTGTTAGGAGCCGCCAAGCGGTTTGCCCCTTCCAAAATGCCTGCCACACGGAGGTTGGAGTCGGACGACGTAACGAACAGGCGGGGTAGTACAAACGGATCAATCAAATCGAAAGGCCTTTGGATTTCACCCGTTTCGTTCTTGGCAAATTCCTGAGAGATACTTTTTCTCAGGTCCTTGAAGAAATCGATCGTCTCTTGTCGCCGTTCACGCGTTTCAGAAAGCCGTTTGGCCCCCTGCTCCAGCGCTTCGTTGGTTTGCGCCGTGAACTGGTCGAGGACACGCACGCGAGCTCGCTCAGAGGCAATCTCTTGAGCTCGCATCTGTCGCTCACTGAATCGTCTGTTTGCCAATCGCGTGACGAATGGAGCGCAGTTGGTACCGAGGAAAGTCGTCGAAATATCGGCCCAGGCGTTCGGGGTATAAACTGACAGGTTACCAACGTTGGCCAACACATTACGGTCAGCGGAAAAACCGCCGGTGCTATTGGTGTAGGCAGTCACCGGGCCTTCTTTGGTGTAGGTTGACGATTGAATCGAACCTGCCAAGCCAATTTTCACCATGCCGCTGTAGGGGGAGTCAACAAAATCCAGATTGACGGCTCCCGAAGTGTAACTCCAGCCTTGGGCGCGGCTGCCGACGATGACTTCGTCGACGTGGTCCATTTGGGAAAGACCCTGCCCGGCCAGGCGATTCGCTAATGATTCTTGAACCGTCACCATAAGGTTGGGGCGACTGAATTCACGTCGTACCGCAGAATCTAATCCTTCGGCTTGGTCGCGCACGCTTAAGAAGCCGATCCATCGCCCCAGTTCGGCCTGATACAAGCGGTTGAGAGAATCCACGGCTTGACCGTCTGCGGCTACAAAAGCCTGTTTGCGGGCTTTGAGTTGGTTTTCAATGGCGGGTCGCCGTCGCGATTGATACATCAAGTAAGCGGCAACTTGTCCTTCCATGCGGTATAGATTCCGCTCGGCAATCGCGATCGCCGGGTTTTGATAATTTAACCACGCGAGACCGAACCGTTGCCGCGCTGCGACCAACTCCTTTCGCAAGGTGTTCAGCTTGCGATTAAATTCCGTTTGCCCTCCGGAATCAAGGTCGGAAAGTCGCTGTTGGTACTCCTCATCTGTTTCATCATCAGTTTGCAGAAAGGCATCGGGGTCGATGTCGGTTACGCGAAACTCGAAGTCCTCGAGCTTGCGAAACGTCTCGTCGTAATCGAGAAGATTTTTGTTGAGGTGATAACGACCGTACTTGGAAAGTTCCAGCAGATTGATATCGTCCATCGCCTCGAGCGCCTCGAGTGTTTGGCTGCGGGTATTTTCCAGAGATTCAAAATCAACCTCCAACAACTCCGTCTCCAAGTTGGATACGGCCTTGTCGACCTCGATGTCAGCGGCCTCCTGCATGGCGGCAATTTGTTGCAGCAAAGCTTGTTGGACCGTCTCGAGCATCTCGGGCACATCGGTGCTGGCATATATTTCGGCTGCTTGTTCCAGAACGGCAAGGTTGGCGGTAAAGCCCCGCGCCGATTCGGTTTCCAATTCCCGAATCAGGAACTGGTCTCTTAGTTGGTCGGCTGCTGCTCCCTTCCCCAATTCAAGCTGGGCGCTCTGCACAGCAAAGTACAGTTGGTTTGGGGTGGATTGGCCGTGCAGGGAAGCCGTGGAATTCAGCATCGCTGTCACAATTAATACGGCAGCGATCGCGGATCGGCGCACGAAGATATAGTTCATCAGGATGGTCATCACTAGTTGAAATGGGGTCTACATCAAACACTAGACCTAAAACTTTACAATGAAAAATTGCGATTGTGGCCCCGGGGTAAGCAAAAATCAGGCAAATAGATGGTGGAATTGCTGGCTTTTACGAAAAAGCCCGCCGACCCTCGGCTGGGTCGTTAGCAGCCAACCCGTAGACGAAAGGCACTGGGTTTCCTAGCATTAATCAACGCAGGCTGTGCCAAAAGCAGCTGGTTGGGTGAACAATTACTAAGATTTTAAGGGTTCAGGAACTTTTTCGATGACCGAAGACTCCCTACATGACCGCGGTAAGGCGATGGAAGATCTTTTTTTCCACGACGTAGACCAAAAATTGCTCCATCAGCTCAAAGCGGACGCGGAAGCGGACCAGAACCGTGAAAGTTTGATGAAAGCGACCGGAATCCATGACGCCGATGTGATTCAGCATCTTGCAGACCAAGGGATTTCCGTCGAAACACTGGCCAGTATCGGGCTGATTCCTCTGGTCGCCGTGGCTTGGGCAGATGGCAAAATGGAAGACAACGAACGGGAAGCTGTGCTCAAAGCAGCGGCCGAATCGGGCATCGATAAAAGTAATTGCTGTTACGAGCTGATTTTGCGGTGGTTGAATAACAAACCGTCCGACGAATTAGTAGCCAGTTGGAAAGAGTATATTGGCGCTTTAAGAGAACCCTTGGACGCCACGGCACTCAACCAAATTAAAATCAGCATTCTGGATCGAGCGAAACGGGTCGCTGATTCCGCGGGTGGATTTCTCGGGGTGCACAGCACCTCGGCGTCCGAAAAGGCTGTGATCGAGGACCTTGAGTCCGCTTTCGATTAAGTCCTCAGCCAAAACCCATCGAGATCTAGAAATTTTGAGCATCCAATTCGCGTAGGTAATCGATCGCTTCTTCCAAAGAACGGGTTGCCACGCCGCGAATTCGGCCGGCCCGATCGCATTCACCGAGCAGCACCAACTCGGCATAATTTTCATTGATTTGCAGTCGCTTGCGGGCACGGGCACCTATCGTATGGTCGTTCAATTTGTGGGCCTCCATGTGGTGTTCAATTAACCAAGCGGTGCGTTCGGTAATCAACCCGTGTAAAGCCTCCAGTCCCGCCGTGACATGATCGTGAGGGTCGAGGCCTTTTCCTACGTCGTGCAACAGAGCAGCGGTAAGAAATTCTTCGTCATAAGGCAATTCGTCACAGGCCAGATCAAAGACCTGCAGGCTGTGGTACAACGCGTCGCCTTCGGGGTGGTACTGAGCGTTTTGCATGACATTTTCCAGAGGCAGCAGCAGATGATAAAACACCTGAAATGGATCGACTTGCTCGGCTTCCATGGCGATTTCCTGCTCTAACTGTATCCCGGGATAGGCTGCGCAAAGAAAAATTTTGAGCTCGTTGAGGCTGGCCTTTTCAATCGGCTTTCCAGTGATCGAGCTCTTAAAAACGACATGCGCTTGATGGCTTGGATAAACCGTTATCTCAATCGGATACCGGTCCTGGATGTGAATGTGGCGGTAAATTTTTAATTCGCCCTGCTTGTGAACTTCCTTCCGTTCCACCTCGTAATGGAAACCGTGATAGTCCAGGGTCCCGGAGACGGCATCAAGATTGTCAGAAAAGACATGCAGATCAATATCGGACCCTCGTCGAATGTGACCCGTTAAAACGCTGCCGATTAAACGCGGGCGATAGTCCGCCAGCAAAGTCATCAAGTGCAGGCCTCGAATTCGCATTTCCCGCAACTTGGCGTCTACCTCAATTTGCCCGTCAAACATCCGCGACATGTTTTGAACCTCATCTCGAATTTCCGCATTGCTCGGTAGGTCTGCTGGTTTAACCCAGCCCTTGTAGACATAGCGTGCGGCTTTCATTTTGGCCTGATAGTACTCGGATTCCCGCCGATCAAACATCAAACGAGCGGCTTCCCAAGCGATTTGCCGCCGTACTTTTGAACGTTTCATGAAGGTCTCCTCAAAGCGTCTGGGGGATGTCGCTTTTTCGCATCAAATAAAGGTAGCCGGGTTGTTCGTTTAATGGTCGAGATACCTGAAAAAGCCAGCATTTGTAGCGAGATTTTATGGGGAAATCGATGGAGATTCCCAAACTGGCCGTTGCCGAGGGTATAAATAAAGAAATCCCTGCTTAGCTGACCTTGTGGGCTTTGTGGCTCGCTGGTTAAGACATAGCAACAACAATCTCATCTAAAAAACTTTCTGAGTGTGAAAGCACCTACCATTCAAACGTTCGTTTAATAGAATTGGTGTATCAGGAACAAGGGGACAGCAATGCGAGAAGACTCAACCAAAAACAGAATTATTGAGGCTGCCGGACCAATTTTCGCCGAAGTTGGCTACGAGAACGGAACCGTTCGTGACATCTGTAGTGCGGCAAATGTGAATGTGGCGAGTATTAAATATTACTTTGGCGACAAGAAGAATCTTTACTTGGAAACTGTTCTTTACGCTCGCCAATCGCGAGCCGAACGTTACCCGTTTCCAGGATGGAGCGAGGAGACACCTGCGGAAGAGCGGTTGTACGATTTCGTTTCGTCTCTGCTGAGGCGGTTGACCGCGTTGCAAGGTGCTCCGTGGCAAGTCAATTTGCTGATGCGTGAGTTGATGAAACCCAATGAAGCCTGCCGCTTGATTGTACAGGAGTACTTTCAGCCGATGTTCCGCGGTTTGTTGGTGTTGATCGATCAGTTGGTTGAGGGACCGCTGAAAGAAGAAGATCGTTTGAAGATCGGATTTAGCATTATTGGACAATGTCTGCATTACCGGTACGGCACCGCCGTGATGGACCTGATGGTGCCGGCGGATATGCGTGACTCCTTTGAAATTGAGCAACTCGCTGATCACATTACGAAATTTACTATGCGTGGGTTGGCTAGTTTTTCACAACAAGAAGTACCAACACAAAACGAATCCGAGTAGACGAAAAACCTAGTTCGAATCTAGGTCGCAAAATTCTCAAGCAGATTGCCGGGTTCGGATCTGTATCAATCCACCACCTCAATATTTTGAACGGTTAAATGGCGAAGAAAAATCTGCAGAGTTTCTTTCAGAGTGACTTTGGGCGTTACGCAACTTCGGTCTTAATTCTGGGTGGATCGATCGGGGTCTGCTTGGGGTTGTGGTTTCTTCGCCCTGCCAACGAGAAGAAGGAAGCTGTCGAGTCCCGTAAAACCGTCACGGTAATCGATTCCGTTGATTTTGATGGCCAGGTGAGCATGAAGGTTTCTGGGGTCGTCGAGCCCCATCGCGAAATTGAAATTGCTGCCCAAGTGGCTGGTTTAATTGATCAAAAGATGCTGGAGTGCCGTGCCGGTACCTATGTAAAAGCGGACGCCACGTTGCTCCATATTGATTCCTCGAATTACGATCTAACCTACGATCGGTTGGCGGCGGAAAAGTCACAAGCCGAGGCCAGCATCAATGAACTGGAACAGGAACTGCGAAACCTTGATCTTTCGCTGAAGCTGGCGAACAAGGAGTTCGACCTCCAGAAAACGGACTACCAGAGAAAAGTCAAAGTCGGCGATGCACTCTCTGCCAGTGAACTCGACCAAGCAATGCGTGCCCTTACGTCCGCGGAACGCAGTCTCACAGAATTACGAAACACGCGACGATTGGCGGAAACCCGACGTACGCGATTACAAACGGCTGTTCAGCTTTCTGACGTGCGCTTGAAAGAAGCCCAACTGAATAAGGATCGCTGCATTATAAAAGCCCCCTTTGACGGAGTGGTTGTCCAGGATCCGGTAGAAAAAGGCGATTATGTGGCCGCCGGGAAAACCGTCGTGATCATGGAAGATATCGATAAAATCGATGTGAAATGCAATCTGCGATTTGAACAGCTCGCCAAATTGGTGAAGTACCAGGTACCAGATTCCAGATATCTGTTAGACCCCACCAAAGCCTATGAATTGCCGCCTACACCGGTGCGAGTGAAACGCACGCTACCAAGTGGGAAAAAATTGGAATGGGACGGGATGCTGGTCCGTTATGACGGGATCGGAGTCGATGCGACGACCAAAATGATCCCCTGCCGAATTGTCGTCGACGAACCTATCAAAATGCAGGACGGTCGTCCCAGAGCCTTGGTCCGCGGGATGTTCGTCAATGTTGATATTGAACTGGATATCCGCCCTGACGAGGACGAGTCGATTATCGAGTTGCCTGAAGTTGCGGTTCATCCCGGAGACCGGATTTGGATCGTCGAGGACGGCAAGTTGGGACAAAGAAAAGTGCGGATTATCGAACGTATCTACGAAGACGCTCCGAATCCCCAAGATCGGTTGGTGGTCGTCAGCATCAAAAGTGACGAATTGAGTGCGGGAGCGAAAATTGTCGATTCGGCACTCTCACAACCGGAGGTTAATGCGGAAGTACTCACGATACCGTCGGATAGAAACATCGAAGAAATACACAGCAGGATGCGACCGCCAGCAAGCGAGCGTGGGGACGAGATACAACCCAGCAGCACGCCTGCGGAAGATTTGGATTCCAGGAAGGCTCAGTCCGAGCCAGGAGTAATTCGTTCATGAAATCGGTTATCCATTGGGCGATTAAAAATTCGCCTGCAATGAACATGATTTTGATTGCCTCGTTATTGGTTGGCGCGGTGAGTATGGTCGTCATGCGACGCGAAGTGTTTCCAGAATTTAGCCTGGAAATTCTGTTGGTGTCGGTCGCCTATCCCGGCTCCACGCCGGAAGAGTGTGAAGGCGCCATCTGCGAAAAAGTGGAAGCCGCTGTTTCGGGCGTAGACGGGATCAAAAAATATACGTCCGTGGCACGGGAAGGCTTCGGTTTTTTAGTCATCGAACTCGATGCGAGCGTCAAGGACGTGCAGAAAGTTCTCAATGAAATACGCTCGCAAATCGATCAGATCCAGAATTTCCCCAACTCGGTGGAAGATCCGGAAGTCCGGCAGATTGTTTTCAAGATACCCGCGATCAGCATTGGCATCCTCGGGCCTGATGACAGCCAGCTTGATCCGCTCACGCAACAGACTCAATTGCGGGAACTGACCGAATCAGTGCGTGAGGACCTATTGCAACTGGAGGCGGCTAAACCTGAGAATTTTCTCCGCAGATTGTTCCATTTCATGATCGCGCCTCCCGGACGGAACGCCATCAGCACAGCGGAAATCATCGCTGCGCGGGACTACCAGATCGATGTGGAAGTTTCGGAAGAGCGGATGCAGGATTTTGGCTTGAGCTTGGAACAAGTCGCCCAGTTGATTCGCTTGAACAACATGGAAATGCCGGGCGGGAAAATGGAAACCGCCAGTCAGGAAATGCTGCTTCGCAGTAAAGCCCGTCGCGAGTATGGCGACGAAATCGCGAAAATTGAAATGATTTCCCTACCCAACGGTGACGCCATCCGCGTCGACGACGTGGGTGATGTGATTGATGGGTTCGCGGATTCGACCTCGGTGCATCGCGTCGATGGTAATCCGGCCCTGGTCATTAATGTGGCACGAACTGCGGACGAGGATTTATTCACGGTCGTTGATACGGTGAAAAAGTACGTCGCCGAAAGATCGCTCACCATGCCCGAGGGTTATGAATTGAAATTGTGGAATGACGTCTCCGTAGATGTTCATGACCGCATCGATTTGCTGACCAAAAACGGTTTGCAGGGTTTGTTTCTGGTCTTCTTGGTGTTGGCGATTTTTCTGGAACTACGCCTCGCCTTTTGGGTCGCCATGGGGATCCCCATCAGTATCCTGGCAGCCGGCTTTGTCTTGTTGATGACAGGACAAACTTTGAACATGCTGAGCATGTTCGCCTTCTTGATGGCGCTGGGAATCGTGGTCGATGACGCCATCGTGATTGGGGAAAATATCTACGCCAAGCGTGAACTGGGTATGAAACCGGTGCAAGCTGCGGTGGAAGGGACTTACGAAGTCCTGCCGAGTGTCTGTGCGTCGGTCAGCACGACCATTCTGGCCTTTGCTCCCCTGATGTTTATTACCGGTGTGATGGGTAAGTTTTTAGCCGTCATGCCGGTCGCAGTGATTGCCATGTTGGTGATTTCTTTGGTGGAAAGCCTGTTGATCCTGCCCTGCCACCTAGCGCACGAAAACAACCTTTTCCTGAGATCACTAGCGCGTGTTTTCTATGTTTTTAAGCCACTGTTGGTGCCTTTTGAAAAGCTCAATAAAGTGGCCGGTCGCGGAATGGAATGGGCAGTGGAGAAATTCTACGAACCTCTTCTGCGGTGGTCACTCAGCAACAAGCCTCTGGTGTTGGCCAGTAGCCTGTCGTTAATCATTCTGTCGGCCGGGGTCGTGGCAGCCGGTTGGGTGGCGTTCGAAGCGTTTCCCAAACTGGACGCACGCAAGATCTCCGGAACGGTCGTATTTCCCGATGGAACGGCATCTTTCGAAGCAGAGAAAGCGACCCAAAAGCTGGAGGCAGCTCTGCGAAGTGTGGAAGCCAAAACGTCCGAAGATTTTATCAACGTGGTTTACCAACGCATCGGTGAAATCGGAAATTCGCTGGGTGGTCCGTCCGGGGTGACCAATGGTAGTCACGTAGGAACCATCGAAGTCGAATTGGTTCAGCCCGACGAACGAGAGATTGAAAGCCAAGACATCATTGATCAGTGGCGAGAGGAACTCGGGACCATTCCCGGCACAGATGTTGTCAAGTTTGGTGCCAGCGCCATGGGTCCGGGCGGCAACAAGATCGAATTTAAATTATTGGCGACCAACGAAAGCGTGGATGTTCTGGAGCAAGCCGCTGAGGAGGCCAAGGCGTGGCTCGCGGAATGTGAGGGCGTCACGGATATCGAAGATGATATGCGGGTTGGCAAGTATGAGATGGTGCTCAGTCTAAATGATAAAGGCCGATCCCTTAATCTCGACGAGTCGCGGTTGACTCGCACCGTTCGGGCGGCCTATTTCGGCGAAGAAGCGATGCGCTTGCAGCGCGGGCGGCATGAGGTTCGGCTGATGGTGCGTTTCCCTGAGGAAGATCGTAAGTCGATGGCAAGTTTCGAAGAAATTCGGGTGCGTGATGCCAATGGCGTTGAACTACCGCTAACGGAAGTCGCAGACGTCGATGTGCAACGTGCCAATTCCGAGATCAATCGTCTCAATGGAAAACGCTGCATCACCGTGACTGCCGATGTTGATAAATCCTCGGGAGCCAACGCTTTCAAGATCGTCAATGAAATGAAATCTTCTTTCATTCCCGATATGTTGAGCCGGTATAAAAACGACGGAAAGACTTTGTATGTCAGTTGGGAAGGCGAGCAACAGCAGACGATGGAGTCATTCAGCAGTCTCGGTATCAATTTTGTGATCGTACTGCTGATGATATTTATCTTGCTGACTCTGGAGTTTCGCTCCTACATCCAACCGTTGATTATCTTATCGATCATTCCATTTGGCTTTATCGGTGCCGTTGTGGGGCACGTTTTCATGGATCTGGATATGACCATGTTTAGTATGTTTGGATTGATCGCGCTGACCGGCGTGGTTATCAATGATTCCATTGTGCTGGTTGATTTCATTAACAGTCGTGTGCGCGAGGGCGTGCCCATTAAAGAAGCGCTCGTGAGTGCCGGTAAACGACGCTTTCGTCCGATTATGCTGACCTCAATCACGACCGTGGCGGGTCTGTTCCCCATGTTATTGGAAACGTCACTGCAGGCTCAGGTGTTGATCCCAATGGCGGCCAGTCTGGTGTTTGGTTTGATGACGGGAACGTTGTTGATTCTGATTCTGGTGCCGGTTTTCTACGACATCTACGCTTCGGTAGCGAATGTCGCAGCGGGGCAAGTCACCGACGATTACATGGAGTGGTTAGAGCAGCAAAATCAGGACGCGAATCCCGCCCTCCAGAACAGCTAACCATTGGGAGACGGCACCGCGTACACCCACTGGTCAGGCAGACGATCGCACGGAATCTGCCGAAATGCCCTGCCCCTTTGAAAGCCAGCGTCAGGACTTCGCTTTCCCTGTTTCGCTCTCTTCTGTTATCTCAGGTGGTGGCGTAGGGGTTCGCCAATCCGCATCGACCCCTTCCCGGAATAATTTGAAAACATCGAGGTCACTGGAACCTACCTCGCTACTGATCTGCATCGCTTGCCGGGTGGTTAATTGGTAACGGGTACCTCCCCCTTGTTTTGTGGAAGCGACGGAGGCAATTTTCCACCAAAGAAGATTCTTTTGTTCGCCTGTCAAACTTTCAAACGTCTTCAAACGCTTTCTCGCCGGCCTGTTATCTCCGCGTTGGGTGCTGGATAGCTTTTCCAGAGCGGCCTGCAATTCTGCAATGCGTCGTTCCCGTAAAGTGCGAGATTCCGGGAGTTTATTCTTGACGTCATCCTCAGAAATATCGGGACTGAGATTGTTTTTTTGGGATTCCGCAGAGCGGGTTGCCGCAGATCCGTTAGGGTTGCCCGCCTGCGGTTGGTCGGTTTGCCTTGAGATGACAAAGATCACGAGGATCGCCAAGGCAATGGCCGCCATCACGCCAACCGCAATAACGGAGAGCTGGATCGCGTTGGAGGGAGCTTTATTCACGGTGATCAGAAAATCCAAAAAGGATGCTGCCGGTCCAATAGCCCATCCGTCAGGGGGACCATGGTATGTCCCGAGAAACCCCGTGGCAGGTGAGCCATGGGTAACAAACGCAGGCGCTCAGTGAAAACCTACATTGTATATGGGAAACTAATTTATTTCAGTTACCCGTTGAGGTGATTTGCAACCCATTGTTAGGGCCACCGTCGGTTTGCAAGCGTTCCATGGGTTGATCGCTGACCAGGGGCGCGGCGACTTGTTTTGCCGGATGACTATCAGGTGAGGCGTTTCTGAAATCGATAAAAAAACTCGCGGCTGCGACAAGAATTCCGAAAACACATGCTAAGCAGAAAAATCGCATGCTGGCTCCCTTTTGAATTGTTGTGCTGCCCCCCTTCATCTCCATTGGTTCGGGGAAAGTTGCCAGAACTCAGAGTTCAAGTCCATGGCGATATCTGCAAAAACGCAAAGAAAAAGAGAGAGTGGATTTTTTGCACCGTGAATTTTCGGTAAGTTGTTATTGGAAAAAGGGTTTCGGCACTGATGTCGTTTGCCTGCAAGCAACGAAAAAAAGGGAAGCGATGGCTGAATCACTTGATGTGCTAGTTGTGGCACCCCATCCGGATGACGCGGAATTGGGGATGGGCGGTGCCATTATGAAAATGCGCGAAGCTGGGCTAAAGGTCGGAATCCTTGACCTTACAAACGGCGAGCCGACTCCGTACGGTAGTTTGGAGATTCGAGCGGCTGAGACGGAAGCAGCGTCGCGCGTCCTGGGTTTGGATTGGCGTCAAAATCTGGGTTTGCCGAATCGCAGCCTCGAGGCAACGTTGGAAAATCGCCGCCTGCTCGCCGAGGTCTTTCGTGTGACACGCCCTCGGCACATTTACGCGCCCTATTGGGTCGATGCCCATCCTGATCATCTCGCTGCCACCGAGTTGGTTGACGCCGCCAGATTCTGGGCCAAGTTAAGCAAGACGGATATGCGGGGGGAGCCTTGGCACCCAACGCGGATTTACAATTATTATTGTGTCCATTTAAAGATGGCCGCAAATCCCGCCTTCATCCTTGATATCACTGACGTTTGGCCGCAGAAACGAGCGGCCATCGAGTGTTATCACAGCCAGTTCATCCAAGGCCGCGAGCATTTGCTGCCCAGTTTTATCGAGCAACTGGAGATCGAAGCGGCGTATTGGGGGAAGACCATTGGGGTACGTTTTGGGGAACCCTTTACCAGCCGAGAGCCGATCGGTTTGCAGCAACTGAGTCATCTCGTTTAGGGTGCGACGCTGTTTGACCGTGGCGACTCCGTCCTGTCCACGGTTGCCGATTAAACCGAGGTGCGCAATTTCCTTGGGAGTGCGGTAAATTAAGACCGTACGGTCGCCAATTGAGTGGGGAATCACACACCCAGACCGATTTGAAAAAAGCCGCTGAAGGTCGCTTTCACATGGCTGCTTTTTTTCTGGATTGGTCTATCATTGAGGCTTCCCATTGCTGTCTTTAACGCATTTCTTCCGTCGAGGAATCAACATGCTTTTACGTTTTGGTTTGCTCCCCTTTTTAATGACGGTCTTGCTGGCCCCTCACCTGTTGGCTCAACAGACCGGGAGTACTCGGCACGAGGAAGGCTTGCAAGAAAACACGCCAAATGCCTTTGCTCTCAAGGGAGCAAAGATTGTGGTAAGTCCCGGCAACGTGATTGAGGATGGCGTGATCGTAATTCGCCAGGGACGCATTGTGAGCGTTCGCAATGCGGGCGACTTGCCAGCCGGTCATCGCGTTATTGATTTGGCAGGCAAGACGATCTATGCCGGTTTTATCGATGGCTATAGTGAACAGGAAATCGTCATCTCGGAGGCGCCCGAGCATGCTCGGTACTGGAATGCAAATATTCGCCCGGAACGGGACGTGACGCAACTGTTCGGGTGGGAAGAAGATGCTACCGAAGCATTCATCAAAAACGGCATAACGGCGGCACTGGTCACGCCGGGTGCGGGTATCTTCAAGGGACAGGCTGCCTTGGTCTTGGCCAGTGAAACCGATCCAGAGCAATCCGTCTTGGCCAATCAAGTCGCGCAGAGCGCGGAATTAACTGTGCAGCGCAGATTCGGCGGGCCACGAATTTATCCCTCCTCCCCAATGGGGGCGGTCGCTTTAGCTCGGCAAGCCATGTACGACGCGCAATGGTACGCAACAGCTTGGGGCGTGGCGAATCAACAAACCAACCTTAATCGGCCTGAAAGAAACGCTTCTTTGGAAGCCTTGGGAAAAGTGCTGCGAAACGAGCAACCGTTGTTGGTCAGCACTTCGAACGAATTGATGGTTTTGCGAGCCGATCGATTCGCCCGTGAATTCAATGTACCTCTGATGATCGTCGGGAATGGGAATGAGTATCGTCGGCTAGCCGAGATCGCTCAACTCAACCGACCTCTGATACTACCCGTGAATTTCGCCTCCGCCCCCTCCGTGGGAACCCCCGAAGATGCCATGAACGTATCATTGGAATCACTAATGCATTGGGATTTGGCACCCGAGAATCCGGCCATGTTGAATAATGCAGGCGTTGAATTTGCGTTTACGACGAAAGGTCTGGATGACAAAGGAGAATTTCTCAAACGCGTCAGGCAAGCCGTAGAGCGTGGTCTGCCTGCCGACAAAGCCCTGGCGGCAATGACCACGGTGCCCGCAAAATATTT
>CAJQPP010000032.1 GCA_905480235.1 uncultured Pirellulaceae bacterium | reverse complement strand
GAACTGGACGGATGCTTCGTCGACTCGCACGAACTGGGGCGCTGCTACGGAACGGCCATGGCCTTATTGACCTTGGCCCTGTTGGATCAAACCCAACCATAAGGGCTACCGAATATCCAACGGCAACTCAGTTGCCGAGTCAAAAACAAAGCCGCTGGCAGCAAACCCGCGACGTCCTAGATAGAGACACCACGCTTCCAGGGAATGAAGTCATTTTGACCAAGCTGCTCGGCTTTGCAGCGATAATCACCGTTAGCCGTCTTGAGAACCAACTCCCAAATCGCTCGCCCTACTTCTTCAATCGTCTCCTGGCCCGAGATGACCGACCCGGCATCCCAGTCGATAATATCTGGCATCCGTCCAGGTAACTCGGAGTTCGAGGAGATTTTCAAGACCGGAGAAACAGGGTTACCCGTGGGGGTTCCCAAACCGGTAGAAAATAATTGAATCGTGGCTCCCGACCCGGCCATTGCGGTCGTCGATTCCACATCCCCGCCTGGCGTGCATAACAAGTTTAATCCTTTGCGAGTCACCGGTTCGGGATAGTCCAACACGTCGACGACCGGTGACGTGCCGCCTTTGCGAGCTGCACCGGCTGATTTCATCGCGTCAGTAATCAAGCCATCGGCAACATTACCGGGCGAAGGATTTTGGTCGAATCCACCGCCATCTCGGTGAGCTCGCGCTTCGTAGTCCCGCATGATCTGCAAGAACCGTTCAGAGACGGTGGCATTTTCCGCACGGGAAACCAATTCATTTTCACAGCCCGACAATTCCGGGAACTCCGAGAGGATGACACTGCCGCCCTGCCCCACTAAAAGATCACTACAATATCCAATCGCGGGGTTGGCACTAATTCCGGAAAATCCATCAGAGCCGCCGCACTCAACCCCCATGTTCAAATGACTCAAGGGAGCCGATTGGCGACGTTGCTGATTGGCCTCAGCCACTCCCGCAAACGTAAACCGCAACGCCTTCTCCATCAGCGTACTTTCGGTCCCTTCCTGCTGCTGCTCAAGAATGTACAGCGGTTTCTGGAAATTGGCGTTCCGTCGCTGAAGCTCTGCTTCCAAGGTGGCGATCTGGCTCTTTTGACATCCCAAGCTCAACACGGTCGCTCCAGCCACATTGGGATGGTTAATATATCCGGCCAACAATCCGCAGAGCGTCCGGGCATCTTCATAAAGACCTCCGCAGCCGCCGTCATGGGTCAGGAACTTGACCCCGTCAACATGGGGAAAGAGTGGCGTTGAGTCATTCACGTGAGGATCAACATGGAAGGCCGTTTCCCGAATTACCTCCGGGGGGGCTCCGCTGGCATGCATCTCCACGAGACGCCGCGTCAGGCTGGAAAACCGATTTTTTGATCCATAACCCAACTGATCCCAGAGGGCTTCCCGTAGCACATCCACATTGCGGTTTTGGCAAAAGACCAGTGGCACCACGATCCAGAAATTCCGTGTCCCGAATTGACCATCCGGTCTGGCATAACCTTGAAATCGGGTCTCCTGCCAATGCTCAAATTCCGGGGCATGCCAGGCACTCCGCTTACTGGCAGGTGCGATTTCCGCGACCGCATGTTTGAAATTGGCGGTCTCCAACCGCTCCCCCGCTGCCATATCTCGCACAGCTTGGCCCACCACCAGCCCGTACATTTTGAGATAATCCCCCGCGCGGCAGGGCCAGCGGGTGAATTTATGCTTGGCTTTCACCTCATTTGCCAGCTGTATCTCGGATCCATCGACTTGCACCCGGGAGCCAGCCGGTAAATCGGTCAGGGCCACCACCATATGGTCTTGCGGGTGAACAATCAGGGTTTTACGCATACTGGTTCCTATTTTCGCTGGATATTACCACCCCCAGCCTCATCTGGCCTGAGATTTTTCATTCGCGAATGGATGGGATGGCAAGATTAAAGGCATGCTACCGCCTCTGAAAGGCCGACCGAAGTATCATGTGGTGGGAAAATACAGTAGATCTTGACCACAGAAACGCCGATCCGAAAATGTACTTGTTTTACGGGGGCGAATGGGTAAGAATGTGCCCTAATCGGAAAAAGCATAGCGAAGAAATAGTAGAGATTCTTTTCGGGTCGGAGGCGCTGTTGTTGCGTCGGCCATCACCCGTTTCCTTAGGTTCCTATGCGGCCACCTGTTATTTGTTGTGAATGTATTTGTATTTTGATGTTGTTTTTTTTAGGAGCTGGATCCGAATCGTTTTAGCGGCAGGATGCAGAACAAGGCCGCAACCGGATAATTGTTGCAGATGACTATTACAAAAGAAAAGAAAAGCGAAGTCGTTGGAGAATTCAAGCTGGGCGATGACGACACTGGTTCGCCCGAAGTCCAAATCGCTATTTTGACAACTCGCATCAATGCGTTGACGGAACACATGCGAGTCCACAAGAAGGATTACTCCACACGCCGCGGCTTATTGGCAATGGTGTCAAGACGTCGGCGCCTATTGGATTACGTACGCCAAAAGGATCCCCAACGGTATCTCGATATCATTGGTCGCCTAGGCATTCGTAAGTAGTTTCGTCATGGAAACATGGCGACTTGCCAGCGCTGCTGCGCCAATTCATCGTGGGACCCCGTGAATTTCAATTCACGGGTCCACTCTTTAATAGTATCGGTGACAATCTACTTCTAGGTTGGTCCCTGTTATCCACAACGCTTCACGTTGTGATGTTGCAACTCCCAAACAGGATTTGGGAGCGTCGTGCTTGGGTAAAGCATCAACAGACTCAAGCGCTTAATTTGTGTCATAAAAATAATGAATGTTTGAATAAAGGTTGAAACAGTGAAATTAAAAATTGAACGAAAAATTGGTGACAAGACATTGTCATTTGAGACCGGCCATTTGGCCAAGCAAGCCGCATGTGCCGTGATCGTCGGACTCGGCGACACGACTGTCATGAACGCAGTCACCACAGGATCCCCACGAGAAGGCATCGACTTCTTCCCGCTGACTTGCGATTATCGCGAGCGAACGGCAGCCGCTGGTAAATTCCCCGGTGGTTTCATCAAACGGGAAGGTCGCCCGACCACGAAAGAAATCCTCACCTCGCGTTTGTGCGATCGTCCGATCCGCCCCATGTTTGCTGAGGGATTCAAGGACGAAGTTCAATGCCAGGCAATTGTCTTGTCCAGCGATAAGCAAAACGATGGTGATGTCCTGGCTATGAACGGTGTGGCAGCTGCGGTCTACGCGTCGCCCATGCCTTTCCCTGAGCCCGTCGCCTCGGTTCGCGTGGGTCGCGTCGATGGAGAATTGGTCGCCTTCCCAACTCACGACGAGTTGGAAGAAAGCGATCTCGACATGATCCTTTCGGGAACCCCGAAAGCCGTCACGATGATCGAAGGGTTTTCACGAGAAATGCCCGAAGCTGAAATGCTGGACGCCATTGATTTCGCCCACGGCATCGTCCAACAAGTTTGCGAGATGATGGAAGAGCTGAAAAGCAAAGCCGGCCTTGAGCAAATGGATTGGCAAGCCCCCGAAAGCGATGGACTTTTGGAACAGCTGAAAGATCAATACTACGATCAACTGAAAGCCGCGCTGACCTCCGACGGGAACAAGCACGAGCGTGCCGCCGCAGCCAGCGAACTGCGCAGCAACGCCATGGCAGCCATGATTCCTGATCCCGGTGCCGAGGGCGCCATTTCCACTTCCCGATTCAAGGGTGCCTGGCACGACCTTGAAGAAGTATGTATTCGCGAAATGTTGCTCGATGGGCAACGTGCCGATGGTCGCGGACCCGCAGAACTACGGGATATTGAATGCGAGGTCAATTTGATCCCACGCGTGCATGGCTCTGCCATGTTCCAGCGGGGAGAGACTCAGGCCTTGATCACGATTACGCTGGGTACCGGCCGCGACGAACAACGCGTCGATGGTTTGATGGATGAGTACTCCAAGAAATTCATGTTGGATTACAACTTCCCTGCTTTCTCAGTTGGCGAATGCCGCCCCAATCGCGGTCCCGGCCGACGAGAAATCGGACATGGTGCGTTAGCCGAACGGAGTGTCAAACCCGTTCTCCCCACGGCTGAAAACTTCCCCTACACGATCCGTGTCATTTCCGACATCCTGGAATCTAACGGCTCTTCTTCCATGGCATCCGTTTGCGGTGCCACCCTCGGCTTGATGGCAGCCGGTGTGAAAATCACCAACCCTGTTGCAGGAATTTCGGTGGGCATGGTCAAAGATGGCGACAAGCACGTTCTGTTGACGGACATTCTGGGCAGCGAAGATCACTTTGGTGATATGGACTTCAAGATTGCCGGTACGCAAAACGGAATCACAGGAATCCAACTCGACCTCAAGCTTCGCGGCATCGAGATGGCAATCGTGAAAGAAACGTTGGCTCAGTCTCGGGAAGCTCGGATTAATATCCTTCGCAAGATGCTAACCGTCATCCCCAAGCCACAAGAGGATATCTCGGAACACGCACCACGATTACTGCGTACCCAGATCGACCCGGAAAAGATTGGCATGCTCATTGGCCCCGGAGGCAAGAACATTCGTGCCATCCAGGAATCCACTGAAACCGTGATCGAAGTGGACGATGAAGGTTGGGTCACCGTGGCCGCAATGGACGGCGAAATGGCTGCCGATGCACTGGCTCAGATCGAAGCCTGCACCGCAACCGTGCAGATCGGCAAGGTCTACAACGGAACCGTCAGCAGCATCAAAGATTTTGGTGCCTTTGTCGAAATTCTCCCCGGTCGCGATGGACTTTGCCATATCAGCGAATTGTCTAACGGTTACATCAGCGATGTCGGTGACGTTTGCCAAATTGGCGACGAAATGCAGGTCATGGTCATCGAAGTTGACGGCCAAGATCGCGTAAAACTCAGCCGCAAACGTGCCATCGAAGAACTCGGACTCGAAGATGAGTTTGACGTAGAAGATGGTGACGGCGAATTTGATGACGACGGCGACTTGGATCGTGACGATCGCGGAGATCGAGATCGTGGCGACCGTGGAGATCGCGAACGACCCCAACGCCGCGGTGGCGGCGGCGGAGGTGGTGGCGGCGGACGCGGCGGACGTGGCGGTCGCGGTGGCGGCGGTGGCGGCGGCGGTGGCGGTCGCGGTCGTGGCGGCAATCGCAGCGGCGGCGGCGGTGGCGGTGGCGGTGGCGGCGGTCGCCGTTACGAACGCCGGTAGCAGACATTTTGCGGAACAAGCCTCTCCCCGCATGGGGAGAGGCCTATCTGCGAATTGGTGAGCAATGACATGGGATGGCAGGGATCCAACCGACGAATGACCACTTCCCGCAAGGGCGACGCGTTGGCTTCCTACATCACCGTTCCCAAAACTGAGTTCCCAAAACTGAGTTTCCAAAACTGAGTTCCTAATGAACGCTTCCCCAGCTCCCGATAATCAGCCGAGCGACGCCTGGGCTGAGATGACCGATCTTGCCGGTTCGTTAGCCCACGAGATCCGTAATCCGTTATCCGTTATTCGCCTGAATGTCGAGTTACTGGAAGAAGATCTGGAAGAGGTCAAATCACCCGAATCACGACGTGCTTTGAATAAAATCCGTGTCGTCAAAAGCCAGTGCACGCGTCTGGAACATCTACTGGACGACTTCCTGCAGTTTTCTCGGTTGCACAAACTATCGCTCTCTGCCGGTGATTTGAACAAACAATTAGAACAGGTTTTGGATTTCTATTCTGCGGAAGCAAAGCAGCAAAACGTAGAAATCGTTCGTTACCTGGATGCGGATTTGCCGCACATCATGATGGACTCTCGAACTCTACAAGCCGCTCTGGTGAATCTGATCAAAAACGCAATCGAAGCAATGCCTCACGGCGGCCGCCTCGAAGTGCGTAGTCGACCGACCCTGAAGGGGGTTGCTTTGGACTTGATTGATACTGGAAGTGGCATGGATGAACGCACCCTTTTGAATATGTTCGAAAACTTTTTTTCCAGCAAAAGAAACGGCACCGGGCTCGGATTGCCCACTGCCAAAAAGATCATTGAGGCCCACGGGGGGTTGATTGACGTGCAGAGTGCAGTCGACCGCGGTACTCAATTCACTTTGCATTTCCCCACGCCCCGCCGCATTTGACAAATCAATTCCTGCCTCCATTTTAATCACGTGCCGTGAAGCTCATCCGCCAAATAGATCAGATTGACGAGACCCTTGCACGATGTGCGCTCACTATCGGTAATTTTGATGGTGTGCACCGAGGCCATGCCAGTATCATCCGGCACCTCAAGGCATGGGCTCAGCAAGTTGACGGCCCTGCCGTTGTGCTGACTTTCGACCCGCATCCGGTCCGTCTACTGCGCCCCGAACTAGCCCCCCCTCCGCTGACATGGACCGAACGGAAAGCCCAGCTTTTAGCGGAACTAGACGTGGACTGCATGATCGCTTGGCCCACTGATCGCGCCCTACTGGAATTGAGTTATCGGGAATTTTTCCAACGCGTCATCGTGGAACAACTTCGCGCAGCGGCAGTCGTGGAAGGGCCCAACTTTTATTTTGGCAGAGGGCGCGAAGGCGACGTGCAACGCTTACAGGAGCTGTGCGATGACTCCGCCCTGAATTGCGAAATTGTGGAGCCGGGGATTTCCGAGGACGCGTTGATTTCCAGCACGCGCATCCGCGAATGCATTCGCGATGGCGATGTCAGCGCAGCTCGTCAAATGCTAACCCAGCCCTACCGTATTCGCGGCATGGTGATTCATGGTGCCTCGCGCGGTACCCAAATCGGTTTCCCAACAGCCAACCTGGATGCAATTGACACATTGATTCCTGGTATGGGTGTCTACGCCGGCGTAGCAACGGTGGCGGAGCAAAAAATCCCGGCAGCCATTCATATCGGACCCTCTCCCACGTTTGGAGTAAAACGACCCACCGTGGAAGTTCATTTGATTGATTTTGCGGAATCCATCTACGGTCAAGTCATTGGTGTGGATTTTCTCGAACGCTTGCGAGGCGTCCAGGACTTTCCTTCACCCGCAGCCCTCCAAGATCAACTGTCAGAAGATGTAGAAAACTCTCGCAATATTGGTCGACATTTCCTGACCAATCCTCAACCGTCTAATACCGAAAACTAGAACCATGAGTATTGATTGGCGCGCCTTAAAGTCTGTTCTGGACAACGCTACCAATGTCGTCTTGACCAGCCACATTCGACCCGATTGTGATGCCTTGGGCAGCGAATTGGGCATGGCCGGCCTGCTGGAGCAAATGGGGAAACAGGTGCGCATCGTAAATGGCCAGGAAACTCCGCCCAGTCTAGCATTCATCGACCCGAAAAAACGCATCATGTGCATTGGGAAAGATATCCAGCCAGCCGAGTTGATGGACGCGGACCTTTGGATGATTTTGGATACCAGCGCGTGGGTCCAATTGGGACCCATGGGCGATGTGATTCGTAGCTTCACCGGCAAAAAAATAATTTTCGATCATCACGTCGGCGAAGACGACTTGAACGCAACCCCTTTCAAAGAAACCACAGCGGAAGCCACCGGCCGTTTGGTCGTGGATGCCATCGAGGCCTTTGGCATGGAACTCACCGCCGAGATGGCGATGCCACTGTTTGCGGCGATTGCCACGGACACCGGTTGGTTCCGTTTTCCCTCGGCGAACATCGTCACCTACAAAGCGGCGGCCAAATTAATCGAATCCGGGGCCTCGCCTGCGGGTATCTACGCGGATCTCTATGAACGAGAGACCGTCGGTCGCCTGCGTTTGAGAGGACTCGTGTTAAATCGCATCTGCACCGAACTAGCGGGTCGCTTTGCGCATACCTACATTTTGAAAGAGGATTTCATCGAGACGGGGGCCTTGCCGACGGACACCGAAGACTTGGTCAATCATTGTTTGGAAATTCAGGGAACGGAATTCGCGGTGATCATGATCGAACAACCCACCGGCGGCTTCAAAATCAGCTTCCGCAGCCGCTGTGACGCGCAATGCAATTTGGTGGCTGGCGAGTTTGGCGGTGGTGGCCACAAAGCGGCCGCCGGAGCATTCTTAAAGGGGCCATTCGAAGAAGTCAGTCCCTTGGTGTTAAACCATGTGCGCTCGGAACTTGGTGGGTGACTCCCCACGATTCCGATTAACCGGCAGATTTTACCGGGGCATTCTTTCCGAAGAATAGGTTCCTGCTGAATAGGCGTTACGCTACTCAGTCGCAACCGAAACGACCGGCCCTGAGCGACTTTCATGGTTCTGGCAAACCACCTGTGACGATACTCACTCATGTCACTGGGACACGGTTTACAAACCAAAAATGAAAAGCTGCCCGCTCCGGAACCTTTATGCCTCCCATTACCGCGACCCCAACCGTCGCCGTTTCTGAACCGCTGGACCAACCATCCATACGCGAAATCCGCGCCGGTTACGCTCAACGCATCGCCCAACTACGAGAAGAAAAGCAAAGCACACCGAACCGACAGGATGCGTGCAGTTGCGATGTCGTTTTCTCACGGTGCTTTACAATGATACTGATCTTTGGACAGATCGTCTGTTGGAGCGGGGTTGCCGCCGGACACCTCACAGCTTTAGCAGCGGGGGCAGCGATCTCCCTTTTTGCCATTGCCACTCTGCTGTTCAACTCTCGGAACCGAGAAACCGATACGTCAGTCAGCCTGGTAACTTCTGAGAAGATTCATAAAGCTCACACCAGCCGATCCCGCCAGACATCTCACTCGACACCTCGATCGAGTATTCGCGCGAGTGCCTGAGATCTATTATTCCCGCGAATTTATCCGTCGACCTGTGAACGCCAGTCTAATAAAATAGGGACTTCCCTAACCCCAGTATCAGGACTTTCAGCTTTGCCATGGACGATCAGGCCAATGATGCGATCGAAACCGTTCGCACCATTTTCATCAGCGACCAGCATCTGGGCTTTCGTTTTTCTCGAGCGGAAGCGTGTTTAAATTTCCTCCGTAGTTATCGCAGCGAACGCCTTTATTTAGTCGGTGATTTCCTCGATGGTTGGCGGCTGAAAAATCACTGGCACTGGCCTCCCGTTTACAATGAACTGGTCGACCACATTTTAGGTATGATCGGCTCCGGGACCCAAGTTTTCTATACGCCAGGAAATCACGATGATTTCCTGCGGCGACCTCACCCAGCAGTCAACGGCGTCGAAGTAGCCGATGAGTTCATTCACGAATTGCTCGATGGGAGTCGCTTGTTAATTACCCACGGAGATCTCTTCGATTCGGTAGAGAAGAAGCACCACCGCCTGTCCCGATTTGGTTCCACCGTTTACGACGGTGTAACCCGCGTCAATTTTTTCACCAACAAGATGATGACAACGGTTGGCCTGCGTGAGTTTAATTATTGCTTTGCCGCCAAACGCTTGAGCAAACGCATTGTTGGTGCGGTGGGCGGATTCGAATCAACACTCACCCAGCACGCCCGGCACCGGCAATGCCGAGGGGTCGTATGCGGGCACATTCACCGGCCGACACTCAAGCAAAGTAAAAAGGACTCGTTTATTTACTGCAACACGGGTGATTGGGTGGAAAACCGCTCAGCCGTGATTGAAACGCTCACGGGTGATTTAGTTTTAAAGAATCACGGTCAGGATATGGCCTCGATTACCATCAACGGCAAAGCCGACGCTGACGCCATTGCCAGTGCCAGTGCCGTGAAAGAGCCGGCAGCCGTTTGATGCGTGGGCGTTGGCATACCCTTCACCGGGTCCCTGAATAAACAGCCTTTGACTTACCGCGATTTATGATCTTCGGTGGTTGGATTGCGATGAATTTTGACGCCACTTTCCAACGCCGAGGCGGTCCTCACGACACCCGCACCAAACTTTTGTTTCAGTTCGTCGCAGGCCTCGTCGATCCGAGACTGTTTTTGCTTTTCAACCGCATCAAACAGAGTCTGCTGCACCGCCGCGCCGACTCGTAAATTCGCCATGCCAGCGCCCAGCAAACGGACAGGCTGATGAAATTCGCGGAGAATTTTTGTTAAAAGTTTTTGCGCAGTGGTTTCGATTTGCCGCGTTTCGAACGAAAGCTCGTTTAGTGTTTCGCTGCGCGTGATCGTTCGAAAATCCGAAAACCGTACTTTGATTCGCACCGTCTTCCCTTTGACCTGAGCCCGCCTCATCCGCACCGTTACTTGACCTACCAATTCCTGAAGCCAAGCCCTCAGAATCTCTGCATCTTCGATATTCACCGGAAATGTATTTTCGTGGGAAACAGATTTCGCTTCGTGTTCCGGTACCACAGGGCGACTGTCCCAACCGCGAGCCAAGCGATAGAAATGGTCGCTATTGGCGCCGAATTCTCGTTGCAACTGCTCACGTGCCAAGCCTCGAATGCCCGCTACCGTGCTGACGCCCAGGGCATTAAATCGCTTTTCCGTGTGTGGTCCGATGCCCCAAACCCGTCGAATGGGTAGCGGATCCAAAAATGCTTGAATCGTTTCCGCGGGCACCACCACCAAGCCATCCGGTTTTTCCAAATCACTTGCCACTTTGGCAAGGAATTTATTGGGAGCAACACCTGCGGAGGCGACCAGCCCCACTTCCTCCAGCAACGCGGTTTTGATCTGGCGAGCGATCTCAGGTGCTGGGCCAAATAACGATTCGCAACCGGAGACATCAAGAAAAGCTTCGTCCAGAGACAGCGGCTCGACCAACGATGTGAAGCGGAAAAAAATCTCGCGTATCTGTTGCGAAATAGCAACGTAATGTTCCATGCGGGGCCGCAGAAAAACAGCATGAGGGCACAAACGAACCGCTTTCGAGGCAGGCATCGCACTGTGAACGCCAAATTTCCTTGCCACATAGTTAGCCGTCGACACGACCCCCCTGCCCTGCGGCGAGCCACCAATAATGACCGGCTTATCTCGCAAGGCTGGATTATCTCGAATTTCAACGGAAGCATAAAATGCATCCATGTCGATGTGGATAATCATCCGACAACCCGAATCCTCTGCTTTACCTGACTTACTTGCTTTCAACCCTACTATCATAGCGATTTTCGTCTAACGCGTTCGCTCACGATCGATACAATGGAGTGAAAATAAACGTGAAACCTTTCTCAGGAAATGAAATCGTGAAACACCCTGCTTTGATAGCGACATTGGCAGTGGCAATGATGGTGCCTTTGGCCTCCCAAGCCCAATTAAAAGAGAAAACGCAGACTGCTGCCGAACGCGTGGTGAATATTCCGCTCGGTTTGGTTTCCTCGTTTCGTGATATCGAGGTGCCAGCTCGGGTGAAAGGATTCATTTCCAAGGTAAATTTCAGTGAGGGAGACACGGTCCAAGAGGGTGACGTGATTGCTCAATTGGACACCGTCAGTGTCGATGGAGAATTAGAGGCAGCCAACATCCGTTTGGCCAACGCTCAATTACAAGCCGATGACAACACACCCGTAGAATACGCCGAAGCTTCGTACGCGACTGCCTTTCAGGAGTATCAAACGGAAAAAGAACTACAACGAAAAGGCGCGGCGACACGACAGGAACTGGAACGCAAGCGACTGGCGGCGAGGCAAGCCGAATTACAGGTCGTGCGCAGCAAAGCGCAAAAAGAAATAGATGCCGGCACCGTGCGAATTGAAGAACAATCCGTCAAGGCAGTCAATGAACTGAAATCCCGACATGCTCTGGATGCCAAATATCCGGGTCAAATCATGTCAATCGAACGGGAAGAGGGCGAATTTGTACAGGAAGGTCAAACCGTGGTTCGGTTGGTCGATCTGTCACAGGTGAAAGTCGAAGGCCGGGTCAATACACGAGCCTTCAATGCCGTTGATTTAAAGGGCAAGACAGTAACCGTTTACCTCTCGTTGGCTGGCGAACAGAAAGCTCAATTCACCGGAAGAGTCCGTTCTATCGGATTAGATTTTCAACCCGCAGCCGATGGCAGCAGCTCGTTCATCGTGGAAGCGGTTGTCACCAACAAACAAGTCAACAGCGAATGGTTGCTGCATCCGGGAGCGGCCGTTTCCATGGATATCCAACTGGACCAACCGTAATCGACCATTCATTCAAAACGCGACAGGACGCTCCGGCATGCCATGGCCGTGCCCTGCGGCCCTACGCTGCATGACGATGGAAAAGCGGTGTTGAGGTTTACTGAAAACGGAATGTATCGGCAGCCCACCGCGAGAGCCGCCTGAATAAACTCCGCGATCCGGCTCGAATTTTTGCACGGCCCATCGAACCGACCTTTAAGGTAACGCCCTGCCCGTCACCCAAATCTGCGGTGGCGTAATATTGGTTTGAGGGGGAGGCCATCGCGGCCTGGGCCATCGCCCCAAATCCAGTTTGCGGGGCGTCCGCTTTCGGTGGCGGAATCGCTTGTTTGCCGACGCGATAAATCTCCGTATCGATCGTCTGCGAAGAGTAAGCATAGGGTTTAATTTTCACAACCATTCCAGGCTGAATAAAGGAGACCCGTTCTTCAGGAATCGCCATGACAGCCTCCAGTTGATCAGGGTTTCCTACGGCACAAACCGGCATGCTTGCCGGTAACCAGCCGTCGTAATTCTTGGTTTCAAAAGCGGCCATTGGCAGGCTCATCTCGGTTTCACCAGCCTGCTGCTCCACCACCGGCATCAAATAGCCTTTCCGCGGTGCCTTCAGCAACAAACGGTCGATCCGCTGCAGCATATCAGCCTCCCGTCTCCTCTCGCCCTCGATTTGCGACTGCAGAATCACCAACTGCTCGTTCAACGCACTATTGCGAAACGCTCGCAATTCCAGCGTTCTTGCCTGAGCCTCCAGAACCTTCAATTGAGACTGGATTTCTACCAGGTTTTCCTGCAGCTGCAAATTTTCCAACTGAATAATTTCCTGCCCCTCTTCGACCGCTTGTTCAGGGGTCACCAGTACGGCTTTGACGCTGCCTGGTGTCTGTACATAGACATTTTCGCTGCCCTTGCCACGCACGGTAAAATCGCAATAGACGTGGTAAGGCAAAGGGACGGAAAGCACTAGGCCTACCACAGTCGCGATCACAGCACCGCTGATTAAAGCGCGTTTCATCTTGATTTGATACCTTTGTCCAGGGTTCTTTAAAAACTTGTACAACTTATACAGGGGCATACCGATCAGGGTCCCCAGTGACATCGCGGCGATCAATTGCCCGATCACCTGCAGGCCATAGGGTTCGAATAACTTGTTCAGAAAAATGAGAATGACGATGACGATAAACCAGCGGTAAATGATCGAAGCGATGGCGTACAATGCGAACATCGGCATATTCCGCGTGGGCATCATTTGTTCATTCACATTTTCGATCCCGAGCAAGTGTTTTTTACACAGGTTTGTCAGCGCCTGGGTACTTTTCTGTTGCAAGTTCGGTACTTCCATGACGTCCGCCAGGATGTAGTAACCGTCGAACCGTAAAAGCGGATTGCCGTTAAACAACACCGTACTGACGGAACAGATCGTCATCATCTGTAATGCTAATTGATTCAGCATACCGGGCGCTGTATGCCACCAGACGACGGTCGCGATGGTGGCCAAAATCAACTCGATATAAATGCCCGCCGCGCCGATTGCTGCGCGATGCCATTTGTTGGCCAGCGTCCAAGAGTCGGAGACATTGCAATACAGGCAGGGAGTCAGGACCAACAGCATGAATCCCATCTCATGACATTCACCACCAAATCGTTTACAGGATAGGCCATGCCCAAATTCATGCAAAACCTTTGTAAACGCCAACACCACGCCTAACAGGACCCATGAAATTGGGTCAAAGAACTGGTTAAACGTCGGCAGCCGAGAGAGAAAAAGCTCCCAGTTGACGAAGATCGACATCAGGGCCAAAAACCCGCAGAACATGACAACGCAAACAGCCGGGGCCGAGAAGATCCAGCCGAAGGAAGGCTTCAGTTTATTCAGGATGCGTTCCGGATCGATCCCCCGGAAACGCAAGGCTAACACATTACCCCATTGGCTGAATAATTTCTGCCGTCGCAGTTTTTGTCTTCGCTTAAGTAACTCCTGACCCTGACCGGTCGACACCGCCTGCAGCAATCCCGCTTTGTGAAGACTGCCGATGAAGGACTGTAATTTATCAATCGTCAAACGCCGCGGCGAAAATTCGGCATTGTAAGCCGCTTCGATTTGTTCCAGATTGTGCTGCCCATCCAACTGCTGCATCACATAATAACTATCTTCGGGAAACCGATAATAGCTCAACCCCACCGGTTCCTTGATGACCCAAAACACCTGCCCCTGGTAAATCTGCCGATGCGCGGTCAGATCACCGCGCATCTTCAGCTTAACGGGCCGCGTGTTCGTAGATTCGAGAGCAGTGGACATGGTGAAGACGAAAAGGGAATGTATTTCAATTTATGACAATGCTGGAAACGCTCGGAACCTGCCAAGTCGTTTGCCTACACTCGCCTGTCAGAACAATAGCCGCGACTGCACAAATTCAAATAACTCGTGGAACCAGGCATAACCAACAGGCTGGGTTCCACAATGAATCTTGGCCGTAATGGCAGCTCCGACATAAAGCTCGGGATGGTCGCCGTCAAAATCTGCGAACGCTCGGACACTACTACCGTATGGTGCATGCTCCGAGGCGTAGCTCTCCATTTGCGTAATTTGCCCCTTGTAGCGTTGGTTCGGGTCGGTCGCCGCGAAAAATGTGACCTTGGGAAACCCGTCCTGTTTTTCCGTCGCCTTTAACACGTGGCCGTATTTGCGTTCGGGGATAAACAACTCCATGTGCCATTCGGAGTCCAGCGTGGCGACGACCAAGACGACATCCTGCGGTGAAACAGGGCGCTCGGTCAGTTGCCGAACCGGATCCCAACTGACGATCGTGCCGTTAATCGGGCTACGGATCGTAAGCTGTTCGTTTTGGGCTTCTAACAATTTGATGGTCGTTAACAGACCGGATTTTTGTTGCAGCAAAGTTGCCTGCTCCGACGAGGCTAACAATTCCTGTTCCTGATTTTGTTCTTGCCTAGCTCTCCATGCGGCCGCACTCGCAGAAGCCTGCTGTTGACTGACCACACCTAACTCGCTGTAAGCCTGAGTCATTTTTGTTTCCAGGTCCTTATTCCTCAGGATTACCAAAGGGTCTCCCTTGAGCACCGTCTGACCATGCTGGATCAAAACGTCCTCGACGACCCCCGCTGAGTTGGCGAACACATTGTATTTTTCTACCGGCTCCAAGACGCCATCGACACGCATGTCGAAAGACCATGGAAACACCAAGAAAAACAGAGCCAGCACCAAAACAGAGATCGCAACGGCAATGGTTTTCGGCAACGTTCGCGCCGACATTAACCATTTCCATTTCCCGATCGTCCGCCAGACTGGCATCAAGAAGATTCCTTTGTATTCATTGGCATTCGCTAGCGCGCGTCCGACATGGTCGGACAGCACAATGACGTCCTCCATGGCTTGTTCCTCTGTAACATCTTGAGCAAACCACTCGAGGATCAGCGCACCCGTTGGAATTGCAGCATCCACGTCTTCGAGTTCCGTATCCTCATCGGTCTCGCCTTTACCATCAAAAAGCGGGATCACGCCGATCGTCCGCGAATGGGATTCGTTGAGATAATCGTCGACCAAATCTCGAGTGGCTCGAGGTAACTCTTCGCTTTGGCCGATCAACCACAAAGGCTGCTGTGTGCGGCATACGAGAGAAGCCAAGTTCTGCTGCTTGCGGACGACGTTGGAGCGATCGTCGAAATCATCTTGCCCGCTTACGGCTAATACCTGGCACCGCCGCCCGTCAAAGGACAACACGCTCAAGCGATCGCAATCGGCTAGTAACCGACCATCATTGGCGGCCGCATAAGCGACCTCGCCGGGATCGAGAGAGCCGTGAATATCCCGCACAAAGTCCAATAATTTCTGTTGGCGAGTCTGCTGAGTCGTTTGAAACCGCAACTGATGCCTGGCCTGCCAGGAACCAAAAATCTCACCAATCTCCTCGAGATATCGCATGTATCCCGTTCGCGCGGCTGCCGCGATTCCGGGACGTTGAAATAGCTCAATGACGAAACGTCGATGCAACGAGGGGTCATTAAGAGGTTTCAACAACAACAGAAAAGCCATCGGATTAATGACCTCGCCCGAGTTTTGATCAACTGCCTGGGGTTCGATAAGTGTAGGCCGACCATTCGTGGAGACGGTGCGCACCAAACGCTCATGGATCGTCAACTGGTTGTCATCCAGTTGCGAGTTATTGGACGTGCTTCCCGCCTCGTGAACCACCGCAACTTCGCCGTCACCATTGACCTGCCAAATGGTGACTCCGGCGGCACCAGTCGATTCCAGCGTCCGCGTTGCAATTTGAGCGAGGAACTGTTGGTCGGTTACCTCGGGCGATTTCGCAAGCGCTTTCAACTCACCCAGGATACGGCGAATTCTTTGCTTCACCGCATCAATCTGAGCTTGCTCAGCTTGATTCGCTTGTTTCTCGATCATCTTTGCCGGCCCTGGTTAAAAGAATTTTTTTTCATCGTTTCGCTTGGCTGTTTTTCCAGCATCCTGATGGTTGTGCCCCGCTTCCTGAATTCTCCCTAAGTGCATTCGAACGCGTCGCTGATCGACAGTCACGTGCCATTCGATTCCACCTGTTGGGAAAACTGAGTGTGCAAGGGGAATGGTTAATCGGCAACGTCCAAATAAGGATCCCTGCCGGATTCGCGCAAGGCTTTGAAGTTCTCTTTTTGAGAATGCATCATGACCTGTCGCTGTTTGAAATGTTCATGTTCTAACTTGGCTTGAGCTTTGTGGAATCGCTCAATCCACCAATCCTCTTTCCGCCAACCAGAGACCTTTCGCATCCGCGTGGCCCGTGTTCGGCCATATGCCAGTTCCAGCAATTGATCTTCGGCAGAGATGTAAAGTCGGGTCGAACCGGGATCGCCCTGGCGACCACAGCGTCCAAATAACTGGCGATCAATCCGAGCGGAGTCATGCAATTCGGCACTGATCACGTGCAAGCCTCCGATATCAATCACGTCGGCATTCAGTTTTATATCCGTACCGCGTCCCGCCATATTAGTGGCGACGGTAATCATGCCCTGTTGACCGGCTTGAGATACAATCGCCGCCTCGTGTTCGACTTGGCGGGCGTTGAGCACAACGTGTCGAAAGCCTGCCTCTAACAACAACTCTGAGAGCAATTCGGAATTCTCGATGGTGCGGGTTCCCACCAACACCGGTCGACCGGTCGCGTGGACCTCACCAATCTCTTTGACCACGGCAGCCCATTTCGCATCCTTGCTGAAAAAAAACCGTGTTGGCAATGCCTTTCGTTGATTGGGCCGGTTGGTCGGTACTTTCCGAACAGGGCTGCGGTAAACCCTCTTAAATTCTCGCTTACACTCCATGGCGGTACCTGTCATACCGGAAATAATAGGGTAGCGATTACAAAATTGTTGAATCGTAATCTGTGCCGCGTTGCTGGTTTGAATTTCAATATCCTGCTTTTCCTTGGCCTCAATCGCTTGATGAATCCCCTTGCTCCAGCGTCGCCCATCCGCGATGCGGCCGGTGGATTCATCAATGATGACCACCTTACCGTCAAGAATGACGTAGTGCTGATCCAAGTGAAAGTCTCGATTCACTTTCACCGCGCGTTCCATAAAGTCGTAAAAATCCACCAGAGAAAGACCTTCCAGGTCTTCGCTTTTGACGGCCCCACGCACCCGCGCCATGCCCTGATTGGTAAGTTCTACTTTGCGTTTTTCCCGATCGTATTGATAGTCCTGTTCGTCGACCAAATCCGGCGATAGTTTTGCGCACCAGTAATAAAGTTCGACTTCTCGCTTTTGTGCCTCGGAAGGCGATGCACTGATCACCAACGGCGTCCGCGCGTCGTCGATCAAGAGGCTGTCAGCTTCATCCACCAGGATGTAATGTGGCCGGCGCTGCACGAATATCGCCCGCGTTCCGCGAGCTTGATTTTCACCAAAAAGTGTTTTGCTTTCGTCCAGCTGCCTTTTTCGCAAACGATCCCGGAGAAAGTCAAAACCAAATTCCCGGCACGTGCCGTACGTGATGTCCGATTGATACGCTTCTCGACGTTGCGCATCGGTCATACCATGAATCACACAACCGACCTTCATTCCCAACGCCTGAAAAACAGGCTGCATCCACTCGGCATCTCGACTTGCTAAATAATCATTGGCCGTTGCCAAGTGAGCGCCCTTGCCGGACAGAGCGTGCAAATAGAGCGGAAGCGTGGCCGTCAACGTTTTACCTTCGCCCGTTTGCATTTCGGCCACGCCACCTTCGGCCATGATCATCCCCCCGGCGCGTTGCACGGGATAGAGTTCAAAACCCAACGTCATCTTGACCGCTCTTTGCACCAAATCGGCGGCCTTGTCATACAAATTGACGACATCGTCACTAAGCTGCACTTCGGCACTAAGGTCCGAACTGACTTGCCGTAACGTCTTTTCCGGAGTCGATTCCAGTTGAGTGGTTGAGACAGACATGGCACAAAAAAAGAATAGGGGGCGCGCGTAGCCCTCTATTGTACCGAGGTTTGCCGAGTGGGGAACAATCTAGTCCGGTTTACGCCGAGCAATGTCGACATTTTGAGGTTTTCTAGCGCGCGAATAAACCAGACATATCGATTGGGATGCTCAGGCGTTTTGCACAGAATTTTCGGATCAACAATATTGGGGCAGTTTGATTTGGGTTTCGCCGTCAACCGAATGCCGGCCAGGCGCCAAAACTGGCGTTGCTCAAAACCATGCTGTTTCCATCCAATGAGTCTTCTACCGTCACCTGATATCCGGGCGGCCGAGCCAATATCGCGGTTGCTGACGACATCAATGTGGTGATAATTGCATCTCCGGAGAATTGCTCTACAGCATGCCCACACGACCCTAAAATCAAGACGCCCCATCGTGTTCCGCACCCTGAATTTCTTACTTATCGATACGCGTTTGATTTCATCGAGCTTGACAGCCGGCGCGGCCCCAAACCACGCCCCAAGCATGGCCCGATTGTCGCTTTCACTGCACTCTACTCGATGCGGCAAAAGAACCGTCCCGACATCTTCCATTTCGAATTCATGGGAAAGCAAGTTCTATCAGCAGAAACCTGGAGGATGCGTTTTTCGATGGCCGCACTTTAAGAAACCGGTAAGCCTCCAATTAAATTCGGCGACCGGGCGACAATCACCGGCGCGGAAACGAACGGGTACGCTGGCCTATCACGATCCTGCTCCATTATCATCGCTCTTCTCCATCAATTGCTCTGTTGGAGTGGTGAAATAAATGGCCCACTTGGAAATCGAAATTGAGTTTACCCAAGTCGAGAAGAAATTTCGGACGGGCGAGCAAGTAAGCGGTGTGGTTCGCGTACGGGCCAACAAAAAATTAAAATGCCGAAGCATTCAGTTGGTAGCTTTTTGGGAAACTCACGGAGCGGGTGATACAACCCGAGAAAACTACCATCAGGAAATTTTACGAACCGGAGATTTCGCGGAAGGTGAGACAGGTGAATTCACATTTAATTTTGCACCTCCAAACCAACCCATCACTTACCACGGGCCTCTCGTTAACGTCGATCATTATGTCTTCGTGCGAGCGGACACACCCTGGAATCGCGACCAACAATGGAAAGCAGATTTCCAACTTCAAGTCGGCACTGAAGCGCCGCAACCCACATCAGAGGTCACCGAATCCGAAAAGCGTTTAAGCAGGCTGGAAAAGTACAAATGGATCGTGGCGATATTTTTGATTCTCACTGCCCTAACACTCGCGCTCATCACCGGATCGGGGTGGTGGTTATTTTTGGCAATCCCGGCGCTGCTTGTCATTGTTCCGGCAATCCGTAAGCGAATCGCACGGAGACGTTTGGGGGAGATAAAATGGATCACCCCTAGCAACGGTCACCCACGAGAGAGTCTTCGCTCCCACCTGAAAATTGGTCCTCTTGGGAGCGTGCGCATCAAAGAAATTGGGCTGCAACTGAGCGGCATAGAGACGGCCTCTTCCACACACCCCTACAATGAGCACTCGCACCTGCTGCACCAACAGTCTCTAAAACTTGCTAAAAATCCGGTTACCAAGCGGGGTGAGGTTTTGGAGTTCCCATCAGAAATGGTGCTTCCTGTTACCGAAGCCTGGTCGATCGATTTACCCGGCAATCGCATTTGCTGGTCGCTGAACGTGGTTATAAGTCTGGCCGGCTGGCCTGATTACGTAGAAAATCGCATCATCCAAGTGCAAGATCGAGTGAGCGACACCGCAGAAAATTCCGCACCTAAAACGAGCAACCGGCTTCTCCCACCAGCTCCCCCGGAGACTGGGTAAACCGGAGAAGGCTCCGCACTGGACCGTGCTTGGAACCAGTTTCCCTCTGCGTCAAGCAAGATTACTTTTTGCCGCTCAGCTCGATACAATCGATTGCTGCTCGACGCGACAACCCAATCGATTAACATCACTAAGCTGTTTGGCGTTTGCTCCCGACCATCACTTGAGCGACGGGCAACTGCAATTTTCCTGAAAGGTCGTTTCCTTGAAGTTACCCAGCCCCATTTGGTTTGCATTCATCCTGCTTGCCTTGTTGACTCGTACCGCGCAGGCGGGCGGACCCGAAAACGTCATGTTGGTTGTCAATGCGAACTCCCCGGATTCGGTCGCTATTGCGAATCACTACGTTCATCTCCGAGATATCCCTGCCAATAACGTTGTTTATCTGGACAATGTCCCGGAGACACTGACTTGCACGGCAGAGCAATTCCGCGAGCAGATTCTCGTACCCATACTGAAACAAATCGAAGCGCGAAAACTGGCGAGGCAGATCGAGTATATCGTCTACTCCGCTGGTTTCCCGACAACGGTCCAGATTAATGAGCAGGTGGAAGCCCTGAAGGCAAAAATCCCGGACTTCAACAGCCGCATCTGGTTACCCAAAGCTTCGATTAATGCACTGACTTATCATTATCAGGAATTCTTGGCAAACAGTCCCTCATATTTAGCGATGGATGCCAATTGGTACGCCCGTCGAATCGTGCGCAACATGCTCGAAGCGCCCTTTGTGGGAAAACTGCAAACCCAGTACCAAGCCGCCATCGAAAATTACAAGGCAAAAAAGTACGAAGCGGCCGCGGACGCTTTCGCGGGCATTTTAAAGGATCACCCGCGGCAGGTGGCAGTGCGTTACTATCTAGCCAGATCACTGGCGAAAGCTGGCAAGCAGGCCGAAGCCTTAAAAGAGCTTGAACTGTGCGTGCGTAGTGGCTGGTGTTACCGCAGTTTAACGGAAAACGACAGCGCCTTTAGCGAGTTGAAAAACCTGCCGCGTTTCACAACGATCCTGCAAGCCACACCGGAATTAACGTACGGTATATTGCCGACACGAGGATTCCAAGGCAGCGTCTTTTGGGGCCGCAACGGGTGGGATAATGGGGACCGAAGCGAAGGTAAACAATTCGTTTTGTCCACCGTCCTGGGAGTGACTGCAGGACGCGGTAACACACGCGAGGAAGTGATCGCAAATCTAGCACGCAGCCGCGCGGCAGATGGCAGGAATCCCAACGGAACTTTCTTTTTTTCCCGCACTTCCGATGTACGCTCGACGACGCGGCAGCCGCAATTTCCCCAAGCCCTAAAAACGCTTCGCCGCATGGGGTTTCGCGCCGAAATGACCCCCGAAGTGATGCCCAAAAATCGGGACCGTGTCTTGGGCGTCACGCTAGGTTCCCCCAGACTCGATTGGTCGGCCAGCGGCAGTCGATTTGAGCCAGGGGCGTTGGCCGATAACCTGACCAGTTTCGGGGGCATACTGGCAGCCAAGGCTTCCCAAACACCATTGACAGATTTTCTCGCCCAGGGTGCGGCCGGCGCCAGTGGTACCGTTGTCGAACCCCTTTCCATTCCCAATAAATTTCCAGATGCCAACCTGCATGTCCATTACGCCAAAGGATGCACCTTGGCCGAGTCGTTTTATCAGTCTGTGCAGGCCCCGTTCCAGTTATTAATCGTCGGCGACCCGCTATGTGCTCCCTGGGCCAAGTTTCCAAAATTTTCTGTTGCCGGCCTGACAGAAGGGCAACAGCTAACCTCCGATTTTTCTCTTAAGATGACGCCGGATAAAGACTCGCCAGCAATTCGTCATTTCGAAGTCTTTCTCGACGGCATTAAAGGGAATCGGGACATCCCACCTGGTGAAAAGATTAACTTACGCCTGAATTCACTCACCGACGGCTACCACGAAATTCGTATTGCGGCTTTAGACAAGACCATGATCCGCACCAAAGCTTCCAAGACGATTGGATTTGAGGTCAACGCCAATGGGAAATATGTAAATCTCAAGGCTCCCGGAAATGGCCAATATCAATTGAATCGCACCATCACATTGGAAGCAGAAACCAACGTCGGTGACCAGATTGACATCTACCAGAACTCACGTGTTTTGGGCTCCATTACTGGACAAGAAGGAAGCCTGACTTTGGATTGCTCCGAACTTGGACAGGGCCCGTCCCGCCTGCAAGCTGTCGTCATGGACGGCGGCCAACGCATAGCCAGCCAGCCTCTCGAGGTTGAAATTGTGCCTTAATTCTCACATTCATGGCAACCGCAGCAAGAGCGGAAGCGCCGTGGTGACAAACCTCCGGATTGACTAAACTAATCCGTGAAACTTCCTCACCATTTATTTCCAGCTCCAATGCCATGCGCGGATTCAGTTTTCTATTTTTTGTTGCCTTGACGATTCTGATGTGGGGCATCTACGGGCCCGTCCTACATGTGGGGCAAGAAGCGCTCGGCGATGGCCAGCGATTAAGCCGTTGGAACCCATTCATCTGCGTGGGAGTAGCTTATTTCATCATCGCCGTGGTCTATCCCATATTCATGATTCCTCGGGAAACCAAAGGGAACTGGTCTCCGGGAGGGATTTTCTGGTCTTTCTTTGCCGGAACCATCGGCGCCATTGGTGCCTTGGGTATCATTCTGGCGTTCATTTTTGGTGGTTCGCCCGTCTATATCATGCCGCTCGTATTCGGGTTTGCTCCCGTCATTAACACCGTCGTCACGATGCTGATGTCACGAACGATCCGCCAAGCCTCTACGGTGTTCTATCTCGGTGTATTGATCGTGGCGATCGGCGGCGCAGGAGTGATGGTTTTCAAACCCAAACCGCCCACCAAGACAGCGATGTTGATGACCACTCAACAGGAAGAGGAGCAAGCCACCGCTGCCACTTCATCGGAACAATCGGAAACGGAAACAAAAACGCCCGCGACGGACACAACCGAAACATCCCCCGCGACCTCCGACACGCCTGCCCCGGACCCCGTCGCTGAAACACTAAAGTCAGCCGAGCCGGCGAGCGATAAAAACTTCTTTTGGATGATCGGTTCCATCGCATTGACCGCTTTGTGTTGGGGCAGCTATGGTCCCGTACTTCACAAAGGCCAGGCA
Organism: uncultured Pirellulaceae bacterium; assembly: GCA_905480235.1. Lineage (GTDB taxonomy): Bacteria > Planctomycetota > Planctomycetia > Pirellulales > Pirellulaceae > CAJQPP01. The sequence continues at coordinate 64,550 of CAJQPP010000032.1, read as the reverse complement.
AAAATGGGTGGCAGCCGGTTACGCCCATTCTTATTTGTCGGCCTCGCATATTTCGTGATCGCCGTCGCCTTGCCACTGATGCTACAAGGCTACCTACCACCCGATCCTGGCCAATGGAACTTTACCGGTATCGCTTGGTCCCTGGCCGCCGGTGCGGCGGGTGCCATTGGTGCTCTGGGTATCATTTACGCGTTTAATTTTGGTGGTAAGCCGATTTACATCATGCCTTTGGTTTTTGGCGGAGCACCGGTCATCAACACGCTGACCTCGACCATCGCCGACCAAACTTACAATCAATTGGAATGGCCTTTTTACATCAGCCTGTTTTTGGTCATCGCGGGTGCCGTTACGGTGCTCATCACTGCACCTCGCAGCAAACCCAAGCCTCAGTCAGAAACGTCCTAGGTCCCCTGCGGTGGTCATTCGTTCGCTCATCGGGGCATTGGGATGTACCGCGGTCGATTGATTTTTCGCATTGCAAAGCTGCCTCCACCATGAACGACGCCGAAAAAGTTGCTCGCATGGATCAACTGGTCAGCCACTTGTGGATGGTTCGGACCTTTCTCAAGCACAGCGAAGAGGCCGAGGAAGATGACGAGTTAGCCGAGGTCCACCGAGAGCTTTATGATTTCATGCTGGCGCTGGGAGGACCCTCCAGTGAAAACGACCACACGGCTTATCTGAAGGTTGCTCGGAAAAAGCTCAAACGCCTGAAATCAGCGCGGGACTTGTTTCTGGAGATCCAGCCTGAGATCTCCACGCATACCAACTTTCGCATGACCGCCACGTCACTGGATACCACTGTGAATGCCATGATCGAGGTTCTCGCCAAGTAAAACGGCTGCGACAGACGCCAGACCTGCCGCTGGTAACTCGTCAGGTTCCCCGCTGGTTTCCAAACCAGACGATGTGCATACGGCGGCACATCTGAAAGCCCTGTTGTTGGCAGAATTCAGCAATCCAGGGTTCTTTTTCAAGCAGAGCCGATTGCTCGACTCCTTGCGGCATCAACAGCACTCGCTCTGCCTCGACCTCTGGAAATTCCGCGAGATACTCGACAATCTCCTGTCCGTCACGGGGTTGGTCAACGACGAATTTCAATTGATAGGGATACCGGGCGATCAGATTGCGAATCACTTGGGGCTGGTGACGACGGGCTTCGTGCCGTGCTTGCCAGGCGCCCGCGCGAACCGCGGAGGGGGTCGAATTGGATAGCTTGGGACTTAATGACATCAAGTCGCAGGCGACCGGTTTATCGATCGTGCCGGCCGTTTCGATGGTGATGTGAAATCCGGCTGCTTTCAATGAAACGGTCAAATCCGCGACTTCTTTTTGTAACATGGGCTCTCCGCCGGTCAGCACCACATGCTCGCAATCTTGGAGCTGGCAAGCTTGAACGATTTCGGAAATCGACTGCTCCGCACCCTCCGGTTGCCAACTGGTAAAGGGTGTATCACAGAATCCGCACCGCAAATTACACCCGGAGGTGCGCACAAAGATGCTCTCGGTTCCGGTTAACCGCCCCTCACCTTGGATCGATTTATACAATTCACTGATAAGCAAAACAGATTTTCAAGCGGTCTCCCCCCTTTAACGGAGATCGACGCATGCCAGAATACGACCTTTCGATTGCGATAACTAACACGGAACGAGGAGCAGGATAATCCCTGATTCAAATAAATGAGCACGCCTTTTCGCGAAAAGCTGGAAACCTTTGAAAACGATTTCCCCGATCGAGACTACTCCATCGAAATCGACTGTCCCGAATTTACTTCCTTATGCCCCAAAACCGGCCAACCCGACTTTGGCAGCCTGACGTTTGAGTACATCGCCGACCAACAGTGCGTCGAATTGAAAAGCCTGAAAATGTATCTCCAGAGCTTTCGCAATGAGGGCATTTTTTACGAAAACATTGCCAATCGCATTTTGGATGACTTTGTCGCGGTCGTCAAACCACGCGCACTCACACTGACGGCTGAGTGGACTCCCCGTGGCGGTATCAGTTCCACCATTACGATTCATTATCCCGATGCCTGATATTCTTTTATCCGGGTTTGCAGATGAAGCGGCCCCCGAAAAAACAACTGACCAGCAATTCTCAGCCATGGCCGCACTCGGTCTGGAATACCTGTCCATCCGTTTTGTGGATATTGGGAAGGGGCATGGCGTTCAAAACGTGCTCGAATTCTCGCCCCAAGAATTGCAGCTCATTCGGAAACAGCTGGAGCACTACGGTTTAAAAATTGCATCCATCGGTTCACCCATTGGTAAAGTAAAAATCGCCGATGTGGATGACGGCACCCAAAACCGCTACGTCCCCTTCGATCAATACATGGCGGAAGACGTCCGTCAGGCCATTGAGGTTGCCGAGGTGCTCCAGACTCGTTTGATTCGAGGCTTTTCATTTTACCACCCAAGAGATAGCAACCATCAAGATTGGCTGAACCCAGCCATTGATCAACTAGCACAAATCGTCGAAGCCTGTGGTAATCACGGACTGACCTTTGGCTTGGAGGTGGAGGCCAATTTAATTGGCCACCATGGATCCGTGTTGGCTGAGATTCATCGCCAAGTCAACCATCCCGCGCTGGTATTGATCTTTGATGGCGCGAACCTGGTCACGCAGGGATTTAGCGAGGTGGAAATCCACCATCAATTCTGCGAGATGTTACCGGGGTTGGGATGGATGCACGTCAAAGATTATCTGTCTGCCGAAACCTCTCGCCCCCAACCGGGTGAGTATGTGGATGAAGAGTCCTTAAACCGTTTCGTGCCATGCGACCGCGGTTCCACAGGGCATGCTGGAATCTTCCAGGAACTCGCCCGCCATTTGCCGACCATTAAGCAGCGGCTTGCGGCACGCGACATCCCCGGCTTCTTTCTCGATTTGGAACCCCACCTGCGAGGCGGTGGACAATTCGGTGGCTACAGTGGACCGGATGGCATGGGAATCGCCTTGAGGAGCCTTTGCGATGTACTCACTCAATGCGGAATTGGCTTCGAACTCAAGCCCTTCGAAGCGTTATAAACGAACCGGGCCCGAATCCAAAGATCCGAGCCCGGCCGATTCAGAAAGTGCATTCTGAATTTTTTCCATGGTGTTGTCTGCTATTTTTTTCGCTGTGACCGCGCAACCTTTCTGCGCGATCGATTTTGCGATTTTCTATCTCTCGCAATATTGAAAGAAAGATACATAAAGGCCCAGCCAACACAGCCGACTGCTGAGGCCATGCCCACGATGAACGCGATATCGAATGGTTTGGCACTGAACATAAACAACACGGTGCTGATAAACAGACAAAGTGTAGATGCTCCCAAATAGCCCAAACTGGTTTCCGAACTGCGTTCTTTAGCGCTCCGATCAATGGCTGATTCCACTGCTTGATTTGCTACCTGCCGCAGTGCTTTGAGTGTCGATGTTTTTTCTGGCGCCACATTGGTGGGAACAAATTCGTCCGGCAACATGGGATTTTCAGGCGTAAGATCTTCTTCGACTTCTTCTTCTTCTTTGTGCAACGTTTTCAAGCCGGCATTTCGATCGATGACATCGACGTGGTCTTTTTTTGTTTCTTCGTCACCCGTTTTCAAGCGTTGCATTAACTGGGTCATGTAATCCGTGACCGATTCGTCGTTTTCCCCTGGTTTTTCGTCGGCATCCCCGCCCTCAACGCCCTCTTCATTCGGCGAAGTTCCCTTGGCCGATTCGGCAACCGGTGATGCTAAATCACCTGAAACGCCGGCTACCGCTTCCAGTTTTCCGGCATCCTGCATTCGCTTAACAACGTCAGCCACCGATTCGAATTTTTTTTCTGCGTCAGGTTTTGGACGTCTGCTCGATTTCACGGCGGGCGGCGTTTCGACCTCGGCTTCCTTAACGGCTAAGTCAATTTTCGCAAGCAACTTTGCTGATTCCTCCGGGACTGAGATGGGTTGATTCCCTGATTCGATTTGGTCGTCTGAATTCTCCCAATCCGATTTTTGTTCAGCCACTGAATTTTGCTCTCCGGCATTGGCAGCACCGACGGTCGCAACTTGTTTCACGACTGCCTTGGCGCGGCTTTGGGTCACTTGCCCCTGTTCCACGCCTCCACTCTCGGAGGTCTCCAGAACCAAATGCCCGATCTCGATGATCTCTACCTTGAGGTTCCCCACTTGAATTTTGTCGCCGGGAAAGACCCAGGCTTCTTCCAGCAAAAGACCGTTGACGAGAATGTCCCCGTCAAATTGTCGAACATAAATCCCAACCGGGTTGCGAATAAATTCGCAGTGAATTTCTTTGATCCCTTGCTGGGGAATTTGGACATCAGCGTGATTGCCAGATCCCAGCAAACACTTGGCTTTATCTATTTCGAATTCTTGTGTGGATTGATCTTCCTGGTTGGTGAGCCTGAGCACTAAAGGCTTGGAAAACGAACTGGGTTGGCTCAACTGGTTGTTATCAATCACGGTAACGGTCCCTGGGGCATCACTTTGTATTGCGGAGTTCTTAGGCATATTTTTCGACGACACGCTTTCAACGCGCATCACAATTCATCAAGGGCATGTAGCTCACAATATCCCAGGGGTCAAAGATATTTTGGGCCCGTGTCTTTTCATCAGACTTGCTGGCCTCCGCAAAACGTTCGCACCAAGGTGTCATGCTCTCGAGCCACCCTGTTTGTCAAAAAACCCCGGCTTATGAAACGACTCCTGAGATTTTCACTGGCCCAGAGCAACGGTCAGCCTAACGATAAATCGGATGACAACGATCGATCCGGCGAGAGAAGCAACGGAGGCTATTCACGCGTCGGGAGAACACGTTTTTTGGTATTCCTTGCCAAAGCACCCCGAATTGCATCCTATAGTTTTGACGAATGCAGCTTACGTAACCGGGAGAACCCGAACGTGCTGAACCGCAAAATAAGACAAACCTCCTGACCTTTTTCTACGTAGTTTAAGGGCAGGACCCGCAAGACTCCGGAGCAATCAGAATGGCCCGCAAAGAAGCTTTGACAAAACTGCGCGAGATATTAACTCAACGTCGCCAAGCACTTATTCAGGCATTAGCCGGCGACAATAGCCTGTTAAACGAAATATCGCAGCAGGCAGGCGGAGATGTGATAGATTTCGCATTAGAAACCGCCGCCGATGAAATCTACTCCCGCTTAGCAGAAGCCGAGAGTCGAGAACTCGCGCACATCCAATACGCTCTGGAAAAAATGAGCGAAGGCAGCTACGGCAAATGTGAGGCCTGCCATTGCAACATTCCCTTGGCCCGGCTCGAGGCACTGCCCTACGCCACACTCTGCGTGAACTGCAAACGCAAAGTCGAACAGGGCACGATCGCTCCAAGTAATAACGGTAGCTGGGTGACTCCCGAATCGGAGGACGCGGTATTAGGCGACATGGACTTCTACGTAACCTAATCCCATTTTTACTGACCCGTAATAAACAAATCCCTTTCCAAATGGCCCACCTCTGGATTCGAATCGTTGAATTGTCATTATGGAATGATTATTCTTATTGAGTCGGTGGTTTCGCTTTTCACTTTGCTAGAAAAAAACATCGTGATGAACTTGTTGAATAAAAAATCGCTCCGCCACAGCCTTCGTCCATCTCTGACTTCCTGGCTGGTGCTCATCATTGGCACAAGCGGGATCGTGATGCCTTTGGCTGCTCAAACACCAAACGAAAAACGCAACCAGATGTACACGGCGTTAGCTCGTGAAGCAGATTTGGTGCAAAAGCAGACGGGTCTATTGAAAAAGGTCGTTAAGGTCATTCAACCATCCGTGGTCCACATCCAGGCCAATAAAACGTCTCGCGGAAAAAACAACGCCCTGACCAAGGTGGAAGAAGCCGGTGCCGGTGTCGTCATGAAATACGGTGAACGGTTTTACGTCATCACCAATCGCCATGTCATCCTCGACGCCCTCAACCGCAACATCCGAGTGCAATTGGAAGACGGACGATTCTACAACCCTGTGGAAGTTCGCACCGATCCCGATTCGGATTTGGCCGTTCTGTTTCTGGACGAAACAGACCTTTCCGCAGCACGATTTGGTAACAGCGAAAATGTTGATATCGGCGATTTCGTAGTTGCCGTGGGTAGCCCCTTTGGCTTGAGCCACTCAGTGAGTTATGGAATCATCAGCGCTCGCGGTCGACGCGATCTCGAATTAGGCTCGGAAGGTGTCCGCTATCAGGATTTCCTGCAAACCGACGCCGCAATTAATCCAGGTAACAGCGGTGGACCCTTACTCAATTTGCGTGGGGAAGTGGTCGGCATCAATACGGCGATCGCCAGTAACTCCGGCGGCAACGACGGTATTGGTTTCTCCATTCCCGCCAATATGGTGAGCAAGGTGGTCCAAGACTTACTGCGGTACAGTCGTGTGCGACGCGGATTCGTAGGCGTCACACTGGATGCACGCTTCTCGCCGGAAAAAGCACGGGCGATCGGTTTGAACTCCGTGTTTGGAGCACGCATTTCCCAGATCGCGCCAAACTCACCGGCCGCGGATTCGGATCTCCAAAAAGGCGACATCATTCTACATTTTAACGGCGAACGGATCACGAACGACTCTCACCTCGTCAGCGAAGTAAGTCAAACCGAAATTGGCACGGAAGTTCCTGTGACGGTCTTTAGAAATGGCATGCACACCACGACCTCCATCGTCGTCAGAGATCGGGAACAACGCCTACAGGCCAGCCGAGGCATGGGCAACTAAGCGCGTAGTGCGACTGCGACGCGACTGCCACGCTTTTCTCTTGAAACCGTTTGGCAGGCCTTAGGTGGCATTGCCAGCAAGACACAGCGATTTCACGATCGCTTCCTCCGCTTGCTCCAGTTTCAGTGACGTAGCGACTTCCATGTTGTTTCGCCATTCTGGAGCCATACGACGATCGAAAACGGTAACGCCGCGAGTCAGTTGCCCCTCTGTTTCGACCTGACCCGCCATCGGTTCGAACTCGAACAACTCGGGTTCCAGCATCGCCAGGATGCCGACCGCGTCATTCAAATTGATATCTTCCTGACCCAATTTCTGTCGATAAGCGCGAAACGCGTAAGGCAAAATCTGCCGTAAAAATTCTCCCGCACGGCAGTATCTTTCGGGCAACTTTTCGATCAGATCCAATCCGAATTTGACTTCCCGCGTTACATCCAGCGGCACCAGCGTTTTGGTGGTTCGAGAGCAAAAGACTTCTTGAGCGCTCTGTGGATCAAAGTAACAGTTGAACTCTGCCGCTTGCGTGATGTTACCGCCAGCGCGGATGCTTCCACCCATCATGACGATACGATCCACCTGCTCAGTGACATTGGGATCGCGTCGAAAGGCTCGCGCCAAATTGGTGTAAGGGCCAAGGCAGACGACCGTAACGTCTCCTGGATTGGCGCGAATGCAATCCACAATCAATTTATCAGCTGGCATCATGTGCTGAAGTTCTGAAACTTCAAAACCCGTGTTACCCAACCCATCTTCGCCGTACAAATAGGTCGTATTGACCGCGGGTGCGTTTTCGGCAGAAGTGGCAGCACCCAGCCGCGGGTGTCGATCGGGGTCCAACATGCCCACGATAGCTTGCAGATTTCGGGTCGCCTGATCGGCGGTCACACAGCCTTCGGTTGCGGTCAGGGCCAAGATATCCAGGCGTTCATCAAACAACGCCATGCACAACGCTACGGCGTCGTCCGTGCCCATATCACAATCGATAATTACCTTCCGTGTCATGCTTGTCGCTCCGGGACGTCAACGAAAAAAGTATCGTCATTACAAAGTCGCGAGCCCCGCGATCCCGCCGCAATTGTAGAGAAGGCCATTGTTCGACACAACCAATATTGGGGGCCATAATCTACCATCCGTCCAAAATCCGGATGTTTGCTTTAACCGTAAAATTACAGTGTTTAATGGTTGAGCGATTTGCTTTTCCCTGATCCTTTTCGCTAAAATCTTCCGAATAAGCAAAATGAGCAGGGTGCCATCGTGAGGCGGCTCAACAGGAATTTGCAAATCGGTTTCAGTGAGCAAAGCATGGCAATTAACCGCAGGCGAGTATTAACGGCCTCCATCGCAGCCGCAGGAGGACTAGGCATGGCACGCTGGGGGTTTGCCAACCCACGCGCTCTATGGACCGCCAGCCCCCAACCTCGCCGCGCCCATCCCGGGTTCGACGAATTCACCAGCGACTCGCGAGCCGCCATCGAAAAAGGAACCGCTTGGTTAATTAAAGCCCTAAACCCTGACGGGGGCGCAGGCGAAGATATTGGCAGCACCTCCGATGTGGCCTGTACCGGCGTGGTCGGAGTCGCATTATTGTCACAGGGCCAAACACCCCTCGAGGGGGTCCATCGCAAGCGACAAAAACGCCTTGGCGATTTTTTGTTACGCCGGGTCGAAAGCATGTCCGGCACAGGTGCGCTACAAAAGACCCCGTCCCAGATTGACTTTGATCTGGGCCCTTACGCGACCCATTTCTTTGCCACCATTTGCCTTAGCCAAATGATGGGTGAAGCGGCCGGAGGCGTCCGATATATGCGTGCTTTGCGTCGCCTGGAGAAATACATTTCTTCCAACCAAAAGACTAATGGATCTTGGGGCAGCGAGGCTTGGGCTCCTTTGTTGGCTACGGCTTGCGGTTGGGTCTCCTTGCGAGCGGCAAATTTTGCTGGCATCAGCGTCTCTGGCACATCGCAGAAAGCGGGCGACTACTTAGTCAAAAACATGCCCCAAATAGGACGCGTCTGGGGCGGTGACTCCTGGTACCACCGCCTGTATGGCACGGCCGCAGGATTGCGTGTGCTCTACGCCCAGGGCCGCGAACAAGAGAAAAAAGCTCAAACCGCGCTGGGTGATATCTTGGCGCTGGTAGAAAAAAGCAACCGCGCCTTCGGTGGAGCCGGTGGCGAGGAATACTTGACCTTTCACTTCCTGACCGAAATGCTCATGCAAAAGGGAGGGGAAGATTGGCAACGCTGGTATCCCAATGTCCGCGATAAACTGATCCGCGTGCAAAATCGCGATGGCAGCTGGACCGGACACCATTGCATTACCAGCCGCACCTTCAGCACGGCCTGTGCATTGATGACACTGAGCGCACCCAATCGGTTTCTACCGATATCTCAGGTCTGAATGCTCATTGGCAGGCCGGCATATCGGCCAATCTCCGGCGGATTGGCGAATATCGATGTTCCGAAGTAAAAATCAGGCTTTTTGGGCCCCTTTGGGCCCTCTGATTCCACTTTTTGCCATTGCTTTTGGCAGTAATTGGAATATAGTTTTCAGCTCAGAAAGCCCCCAACCTATCAAGGATAAAATCATGGCAAAACCAGGACGCAAAACAAAAAAGGCCAATCACGGCAAGCGCCCCGCCAATGCAAAGGCTCGCAAAGCCAAGCGGAAGAAGATCAAGACTCCGTAGGCAATCGCCACATTTGGAATTATCAGGGCCGGTGCATTGAAATGCATCGGCTTTTGGTTTTCTGACTGCCAGCGAAAGGACCGTACCATGGGCCGCCGCTCCCTTCCCAAAATCGACCCCTCGGTCTCAGTCGAGGACCATTTCACCGAGCTCGACGACATTGAGACGCCTTGGTCGCCTGACGATTTTTTCGGCCAATCAGGTCCCCTGGAAATTGAGATCGGCTGCGGAAAGGGACTGTATTTGCTGAGCGCTTCGGGACAGCACCCAGAACGGCGCTACCTGGGCGTCGAACTCTCCCAAAAATACAGTCAGTTTGCCGCTTACCGCCTCACCTTGAGCGAAAGGCAAAACGCCCAGATCATTCGCGGCGATGCGATGAAATTCATTCACGAATACGTGGGTGACCAGACCGCAGCAGCGGTGCACATCTATTTCCCTGATCCTTGGTGGAAAGGAAGGCATCGACGACGCAGAATCGTGAATCCCCAAGTGGTCAAAGATATCGAGCGAATCCTCCAGCCCGCCGGCACTTTTCATTTCTGGACGGACGTGGAAGAGTATTACCACACAGCCTGCAAAACCATCGTCGAAAATTCGAGTTTCCAAGGGCCCATCGAGGTCCCTGAGAGAGAAGCCGTCCATGACATGGATTATCGCACGCACTTTGAACGCCGCATGCGATTAAACGACCACCCGGTATACCGGGCTCAATTTAAGCACCTCGCTGACTCAATGGCCTAAGGTTCGAAGGCCTAATACCAGCCGTGGCGGCCGGGAATGGGTCAACTCGGCAAGCTTTACCGACGCCCTCGATCCTGCGAGCTTGGCGACCTTGACTCATCTGAGATGAAAACCCAATTCACAGCCGAGGGAGCGCTTGTTGCGAAACGCCTTGGCATCTAAAATTACAAATCGAACGAGCCCGCGGCGAAACCTCGGCCTCCGTCCCATTTCGGCACCCCTTTCTTGCCTTTCAACGAGCTTTGCTTGCATGTGTGGAATTGTTGGAATCGTCGGCAAAAACGACGTCAATATGGATCTCTATGATGCGCTAACGGTTTTGCAACACCGAGGGCAGGACGCGGCTGGCATCATGACTTGTGACAACCTCCGCATTAACCAACGTAAATCCAACGGACTGGTCCGAGACGTTTTTCGCACGCGAGATATACGCGAACTCAAAGGACGGATTGGTTTGGGGCATGTGCGTTACCCAACCGCCGGCAGTTCCAGTCCGGCACTGGCACAACCTTTTTACGTCAACTCCCCCTTTGGAATCGCTTTGGCCCACAATGGCAACCTGACCAACACGGATTCATTGGCTCGGGAGATGTTCCAGTCAGATCAACGGCATTTGAATACCGATTCTGATTCGGAACTGTTGCTGAATATCTTTGCCCACGAGCTGCACAAAATTTGTGATCTCGTTTTGCAGCCGGAGCATATTTTCAAGGCCATCTCTGCATTGCATCGACGCTGCCAGGGCGCTTACGCCGTCACTGCGATGATTGCCGGATACGGAATTGTGGGATTTCGAGACCCTCACGGCATTCGCCCTATTGTTTACGGAAAGAAGGCGACCGCCGACGGTTTCGATTACATGATTGCTTCCGAAAGTGTCGCGTTGGATGTGTTAGGTTTCGAATTGATCGGTGATATCCAACCCGGTGAGGCGGTCTACATCACGAATGATGGAGTGGTGCACAAAAGACAATGCGCCAGCGAAACAGCTCAACGACCGTGTATTTTTGAACACGTATATTTCGCCCGCCCAGATTCGCTAATGGATGGGATCTCCGTTTACAAATCTCGCCTGAGGATGGGTGAAAAACTGGCTGCGAAAATCCTGAGGTTGAAACCCGATCACGATATTGACGTGGTAATTCCCATCCCCGACTCCAGTCGCGTTGCCGGGCAAGTTCTTGCCTACGACTTGGGGGTAAAATTCCGCGAAGGCCTGATGAAAAATCGTTACATTGGCCGGACCTTTATCATGCCTGGGCAATCCAAGCGAAAAAAATCAGTGCGGCAAAAACTGAATCCCATTCCACTGGAATTTCGGGATAAGAACGTGCTGCTAGTCGACGATTCGATTGTGCGTGGTACGACGTGCAGCCAAATCATAAGAATGGCCCGGGAAGCGGGGGCTCGCAAAGTTTACTTTGCCTCCGCAGCGCCTCCGGTGCAGTATCCCAATGTTTACGGTATCGACATGCCAGCCGCTCGCGAATTGATTGCCCATGGTCGAACGACTGATGAAATCTGCGAGTCCATTGGTGCTGACTGGTTGGTCTACCAAGATTTAGATGACCTAAAGGCCAGCTTGTCCGAAGGAAACCCTGAAATCAGCCAGTTCGAATGTTCCGTTTTCGACGGTAAATACGTAGCAGGGGACGTCGACCAAGAGTATCTCGCCATGCTGGAAAATCGACGAAACGATCAGGCTCGCTCCGAAGAGAGCCAACGCAATTTATTCGATACCGATTTTGCGATCGGGTTACATAACGAAAATTCTTGAAATCAAACTTCTCAGGAGCCCCCATGGTTCAGGTTTCCAACTGGCTGGCTGATCGCACATCGCTTTTTGACAGCAGTGGCATTCGAGAGGTCTTCAACTTGGCCAAAGAGTTGAAAGACCCCATCAATTTTTCGATCGGACAGGTGGACTATCCACTGCCGGAACCGGTCAAAGATTCGCTGATTCAATCCATCGAGCGCGGACAGACCAATTACACGGTGACCCAAGGGATCGCTCCGCTTCGCGATCGCTTAAAAAAACAGGTACAGGAAAAGTATGGCGATCCCCACCGCGATCTATTGGTAACATCTGGCACCAGCGGTGGCCTGGTACTCAGCATTATGGCTTTGATCGATCCTGGTGACGAAGTCATTATTTTTGACCCCTGGTTCGTGATGTACGAATCTCTGCCGCAACTTTGTGGCGGTGTGCCGGTCAAGATCAACACTTACCCTGACTTCCGTCTGGACATTCAAAAAGTCAAAGATGCGATTACACCTCGCACGAAGATGATCATTGCCAATTGCCCGGCGAATCCCACGGGCATCAGTTTCACTCGTGAAGAAATCCAGCAACTGTCCGAACTGGCAGCGGAGAAAGATATTTGTCTCATCTCTGACGAGATCTACAGTAAGTTTTCGTACGACACAGAGCACGTATCACCCGTAGAGTTCAACCCCGAAACCACGGTAGTGGATGGCTTTTCCAAAAGTCACGCGATGACGGGATTACGTCTAGGGTTTGCCCACGGTCCTGAACCCATCATCGCTGAGATGATCAAACTGCAGCAGTTGACCTTTGTATGTGCCCCTAATCCGGTGCAGTGGGCCGGTGTCGCAGCCATCGATACGCCGATTGACCACCACGTCGATGCCTTCCGTAAAAAACGGGATTACGTAGCCGATGAATTGTCAAAGTACTATGACTTTGTGAAACCCGACGGGTCCTTTTACTTTTTCCCAAAATTACCCGACGGCGTCTCGGGGCGGGAGTTTTTGACACGTGCCATCGAACACAACATGCTGTTGATTCCGGGTAACGTTTTCAGCGATCAGGATAGCCACTTCCGAATCGCCTACGCGGTGTCAGAGAGCAAATTGCAGCAGGGCGTGGATGTGCTCAAGAAAATCGCCAGCTCATAATTGTTGTTCCATGAATGATCATCTTGCCCCTCGAGAGCCGCAATCAGCCGGCCAACAATCCACGACGCAGTGGGCAACGAGTGACGGAACCAGAATCCAATCCCGTCAATGGCTCGCCACCAAGCCTCGGGCGGCGCTGCTTTTGATTCACGGAATGGGCGATCATTCGGGGCGTTTCGGCCATGTGGCTCAATTCCTGAATACGGAGAGGATCTCCGTCTTGGCTCCCGATTTACGCGGCCACGGGCGCAGCGACGGGCAACGCGGTCATATTCATAATTTCGAAACGCTGCTCAGCGACTTAGATATCGCCCTGGCCCAAACCCGTCGTCTAGCTCCAGGAAAACCTTGTTTCATTTACGGGCATAGCTTGGGGGGAACGCTGGCCATTCTGCATACACTGGAACGTCAAACCGAGTTGGCAGGTTTGATCGCCTCCAGCCCGGCACTGCGAATTGCCATGCAAGCGCCCGCCTGGAAACTGCAACTCGGTAAATTATTGCGCCGCACGTTACCGAAAATCAGCCTGAACAGCGGACTCGATCTGAATGAACTATCCGATGACTTACAGATTATCGAGGAGCTCAAATCTGATCCGCTTCGCCATAAACAAGTGACGCCAGAAGGCTACTTTGGCATGGTCGAATCTGGACAATGGTGCCTCGATCACGTCGCCGACCTACCCTGCCCGGCCCTGATCATGCATGGCAAAATCGACCGCATCACCGATTTCCAAGCCAGCGAACAATTTGCCCAAGCGAACGATCTCTGCACGTTGTGTGCATGGGAGCATGGCAAGCACGAACTGCACAACATGTCCAATGTGGCGGATGTTTTGAAAACCGTTGCCCGTTTCATCGAGACTTGCCTAGCACCGGCGCCATTGACCTGACCACCCAACTGGCCTCCCTGCCCGTCCATGGTCTCAACGGTCTCAACGGTCTCAACTGCCCTGGCTTTCAAAGTAGGTGTATCCGCGCAAACTCTCGGAATACATACCCAGCATCTCCTTTCGCTGCTGGACGGATATTTTACCATCGCGGACCGCGCGCTCTGCCATTTCGCGCAGTCGCTGATAAAGCTCCTGCGGTTGGTATTCAACGTAGCTAAGCACATCCGCAATACTGTCGCCCTGTATTTCTTGGATAAATTCCAGCTCGCCCTGCTCGGTCACCCGCACACTGGCGACATGGGTATCCCCGAAAAGATTGTGAAGATCCCCGAGGGTCTCTTGATACGCCCCTACGAGAAACGCGCCCAAATAATAATCTTCCGACGGCTTCAATTCGTGTAACATCAAAGTTGGTTCACACCCATCCTGACCCACGAAACGATTCAGTTTCCCATCGCAATCGCAAGTCAGGTCGGCGATGATGGCAGAGCGGTTTGGATTTTCATCCAGTCGGTGCAATGGCATCACGGGAAAGACCTGCTCGATCGCCCAAGCATCCGGTAATGACTGAAAGACACTGAAGTTCCCGTAATAAATGTCAGACAGTTTTTTGGGTAAATCCACCAATTCCGCAGGTGGACGCGCCATCTTTGGCACAAGTTTGGCAATCCGATTTAGGATCATCAAACAAATATTTTCACCCAACGCCCGCTCGCGCAACCGAATTTCGCCAATGTGGAAATCCTGTCGCATCTGATCCCGATAGTAGATGGCATCGTTATAGGATTCCTGTAAACGTTTGGGCTCGATGTGATCGAGTGTAAACAACAAATTCTTTATCGATTCACAAAGATCATCAGGCAGCGGTTCCGGTAACGACTCAGGTTCAAAGTTGCTGACCGACAAAACATCAAACAAGAGGATCGACATCGGCGCGGCGGTCCATCTGCCAGATTCGGAAATAATCAGCGGGTGGGCGACTTGGTGCGGATCGAGTGATTCGGTAATCGCCTCCACAATATCGACGCAATACTCATCCAAATCGTAGTTTCGGCTGTTCGATTGCATGGTTCGGGAACCATCGTAGTCCACGGCCAATCCGCCTCCCAAATTGAAGTAGCCCATCGCAGCTCCCTCGCGAGTGAGATCGATGTAATAGCGGCAGGCCTCTCTGACACCATCACGAATATTGCGGATGTTGGGTATCTGGCTTCCCTGATGAAAGTGCAGCAACTGCAAATATTGCAGTTTACCAACCTGCTTGAGCGTATCGACAATTTCCACCAACTGCCGCGTGGATAAACCAAACAGGCTGTGGTCACCACTATCTCCGCTCCAGTGTCCGTCAACGCGGGTAGAAAGCTTGAGTCGCACGCCCAAAAACGGCTCGACCCCCCAGTGCTGTGCGCGCTGTAAAATAATCGCCAGCTCTTGGGGGGTTTCTAAAACAAAGAAACATCGAAATCCGATTCGAGTTGCCTGCAAAGCCAAGTCGACAAATTCTTCGTCTTTATACCCATTACAAATAATCAGGCCCCCTTTGTTATCGAGTGAGGCCATGGCGATCAGCAATTCCGCTTTACTACCTGCTTCCAATCCATGTCCAAAGGGCGCACCGGCTCGGGCGATTTCCGCCACCACCTGCTGTTGCTGGTTCACCTTAATTGGGAAGACACCACGGTATTCATTCTGGTACTCGCATGTCTCAATGGCGTTCCGGAAGGCCTGGTTTAGTTTCACCACCCGATCGTTCAACAGATTTTCAAGCCTCAGCATGACGGGCATTTGCAACCCGCGATCCTTAAGACCCTGAATGATCTCCATCAGCTCAATCGGCTGACACCCCTTTTCCGTAGGAGCCTTCACGAGCACCTTGCCCGCCGAGGAGATATCAAAGTAATCCCGCCCCCAGCGTTCGATGCCATATAAATCGCGGTTGGCAGCAATCTGGGCAGCCTCGAATTCCCGCGTACCGGTAGCAGTTACTTCCATGGTTCAGCTGCAATCGAAAACAAAGAAAAAGCGTCGCAAGCACATTGCCTACAACGCTGAATCTAAAAATCCTCAGGCACCTTTGCAATGCAAAAGTGGAAAGTTATTTGGCTTTCTTGAGATGCTGGTCACAGAAGTCCAAAATTGCCCGATAGCCACGCAGTTGATTGGCCTTTTTGCGAAAACCGTGTCCCTCGTCCTCAAAAACGATGTATTCCACGGGAACCCCGTTCGAAAGGACGGCCGCCACAATATCATCCGACTCTTCTTTGATCACCCGCGGATCGTTGGCCCCTTGCAAAACCATCAACGGTTTTACGATTTGATCCGAATGGAACAAAGGAGAAATACTTTTGAAATAAGCTTCGTCGTCAAAATCACCCAGCTCTTTTTCCAACGCTTTACGCTGAGCTTCCCACCACGGCGGAATGTTCTGAACGGTGCGATGCCAGTTGGAAATCCCGAAAATATCCACCCCAATCTCGAACTCTTCCGGTTGAAATGTCAAAGCCGCCAACGTCATATAACCTCCATAGCTCCCACCAATGATGCCAATGCGATTAGGATCAACGTACCCCGTATCGATCAGCATTTGCTTGCTGGTGACACAATCCATCAAGTCGTTTTTGCCATGGTTTCGATTATCGAGCTGCTCAAATTCTTTGCCGTAGCCGCTACTCCCGCGATTATTGATGGCGTACACCACGTAGCCGTGATTCACAAGAAACTGAATGAGCCCGCGATAGCCAACGCGCGATTGGCCACCCGGCCCCCCATGTACCCAAACAAGTGCTGGCACGCGATTGTCTGCATTGGCCTGGTGGGGTTTGTAAAGAATTCCCGGCACCTCCAATCCATCGAAAGATTTAAACCGTACGACCTCTCCTTCCACCAAATCATCGGGGGCGATTTCCGGGTTCAATGAATCGGTCAACTTGACCGGGTCGGCCGTTTCCTCCGTCTCCATGCCCATGTAAAAGAGATCCCCTGGAGCCTTGTCGCTGGATAAATACATCCCGACATGGGCTTCATCATTCGAAAAGTTGAAGGACGTTATGTTCGCTTCACCCACGTCGGGTAGCGCCACTTCTTGCATCGTTTCACTCTCGAAAACTTTCAACACGCTCCGGCTATCCTCGTTGATGCCGTAAAGAAAGTATTTTCCGTTTTTGGAAAAACCTGCGGAGGCAATATCCCAATCCGGTTGAGCCACCACTTCCCGATCACCCGAACTGAGTTGGTGTTTGATCAGGTATGAGAAATCTCGATCGGCGTCGGTCACAATGTAAAGGTCTTGGCCATCGGGACTGAAAGTCACAGCACGATAATTCACGTCCCCCTCATGAGGCGTGGCATGGGCGACTTCACCGCTCTTTCTATTGAAAAGATAAATATCGCTGTCGTCGCGCGTGTTGGTTTTATTGAGGGCCACCAAATTACCATCAGGCGAGACGGTGCCAATGGAATAGCCATCGTCATTTTGAAATACCAGCTCTCGCTCCAACGATTGTGCATCATATTGATAAAGGTCAAAAAATCGTGGATTACGTTCATTGGAAATGACATAAAAACTTTTGTCATCGTCAGCCCAGGAAACAAAACCAGCTTTCAGATTTTCACCCGGTGTTAAATCCTGACTGGTGCCATCCAGATTTCGCAAGTAGATATGATTCAGTTCATTGCCGCCCTGATCCGCGGTATACAGAAAACGTTCGTCATTCGGAAAATAACTGATCGTGGAAATTGTGTCGGTGGTTGATTCCGTCAATTGCACCGGCGCGCCACCATCAACCGGTATCGCATACGCGTTGTACACGCCCGTCGCATCGCTGCTGACCAACAGCTTGAGGTTGTCAGGCGAAAAAGAAGCACCTCGGTAATTGGTGGTCTCCAGAAATTGCTCGATCGTGTATTGCTTGACATCTCGACTATCCTCATCTTGCGCCACCAACGCTATGGGGATGAAACCGATCATCATTATTCCAACCATGAGGATATTTCGCTGCAACATCTAAAGGTGCTCCTGAGTTTTTGGGATGGGAAATAAATCTGTATGGGGAATCAACATACGGTCGATTACCACGCCTGAAAACATCGCCTAAGCTGGCAACGAATCGACACCTCACACCTTACCCGATTGCAGCGGACGGTGTTGGAGAAGGCAGCAAATCCGCGATACCTAGAGCGAATTTTCATGACTCTACGCACCCCGACCTGAGATAATTCGCTGTCAGCACGACCCCATGCAACCACGCTCGCGATTATTTATTTCGCACCAAGCACTTCTCAACGACCTCTTGTTGCACGGCGGTTAAGGCCTCCAACGCATCCGCGTCGAAACGAGTGTGGCTATCAAATTTCGCCACTCCGGTTACCTCACCCGATGCTTGCAACCGACAAAACGTCGCTCCAAAAAGTGAGGCTCCTGAAAAATTTGCTGACCGCAAATCGGCGTCGCTAAAATCGGCGCCCTCGAGATCAGCATTTTCAAAACAGGCCTGTTGCAAATCGGCATTTTGAAACAGGGCGTTGGATAAATTGGCGTTCCGGAAATCGGCTTGGGACAGCCGGGTATTTTGAAAATCGGCGTTCCGCATAACGGCTCGCTCTGCCAGCAGGCCGCGCAGATCCAATGAAGAAACATCGATACTCAAGAGATCGAGCCCACGAAAATCTCGGTTTGCAATGATGGTCGCCGCCTCTCGTTTGGAAACAGAACTGGCAATATAACGTTGCTCCCGCCACGGATCGGCGACGTTATGATACCCCGATTCAGATTCCCAAAAGCCTGGTCGATCTTCCTCCAGCAAACAAATACGTTCGATCCATTTAACGCTTTTGTAAAAGTAGCGTCCCGGAACAATCCCGCGAAGCGGCCCCCCATGCTCTTTGGGCAATGCCTTTCCCTCATAATGGGTCGCCAATAACACCCCCAATTCCAATGCTTCGCTAAGGGGTAAAGAGGAACTGTGGTGACGATCAGAACGAGCGACGAACGAAACGAACTGGGCGCGCTGCTGGACCTCAGCATGACTTAGCAAATCCTTCAGCAAAACGCCTCGAAATTTAACGTCGAATTTACTCCAGCGTGTCACGCAGTGGAGATCCGTTGTGATTTCCGTTTGCGGGAACTCCCGCAAATCTTCGATTAAGAAAGATGCGGGTTGGGTCACCAATCCGACGAGGGATAACGACCAAGGCTGCGCAGAATTTGCGGGACCTCGTTCTCCGACGTAGGGCCATTTCCCGGGTGCTACCAATTGCTGGCCCGGTGGTAAACGCTGGTTTTTTTCTGATGGGTTCACTGAGGAAAAATGCGTTTCTTAGGCATGTTTATTTGTTTTTTATCGGGAAATAACGTTGGCGTAACAGTGATAGCATGCCACGCCTGCGCGGCCTTAAAGGGTGGTGATGTCAACGTAACACAGATCCCATCGCACATCAAAAACACCGGCCCGAAAGTGCGCAACTCCAGCCACACGACATTTTCAGATGCCACCTCGTCTATTCGGCGACATTGGATAAAATACGATTCGTTTCGAGCCAAAAGATATCCACAATCTCGTTCCCTGGAGATACCTAAAATGAGTCGCTTTGCTTTGCTCTTACTTGCCACCTTTGCCATGATCTGTTTGGGCGCCGCAGAAGCTCAAAGCCAATGCTACGGTGGTCGCTATTACTCAGCGCCCCGTCATTATCGTCCGCATGCCGTGCGTTACGGATACGGATACCGAGCACCCGTGGTCTATAGTGCCTATCCTCGTCGAGTCTACCGCGCACCCGCTCGATACTACCGACCTACCTATGGGTACCGGGGCTATTACCCCAACCGCGCCTACGGTTATCGTTCTGGCGGACAAACGGGCTACCGAAGTGGTGGCGTGACGGTGCGAATCCGTTTCTAGGAAAACGCATTTCACTTCCGTTGACTGGCTACTGAAAAGACAACGCTTATCCCGCAAATCGGGATGGGCGTTTTTTTTGGGTCGGAACGTTCCCCCACGCTACCGATAACCAGCCTTCAGCCTTCCGTCGCCAACGTGACATCGCTGGCTCGCTTCCACAGCCAACACAACACACAGGCAAACACCATGATGCTGGGTCCCTCAACAACCGTCCAATACACCGGCATTCCGGATTTCAGGTCGATTCCAAAAACGAAGGCCCCCATAACCAGATGCAGCAATGCCAGGAAACCAACCAAGTCCCAGTACTTTCGCATGTCCAAGGATACGTATGCGAGTACCAAGCCATGGATAAAATAGAGCATCGAACAGGAACGAGCGAGATACTCCACAACTTCGGTTTTCGGCATTTCACCCAACCCCAAGAAAGCATGGGTCTGCTGCATCCATAGATTGGGAAGAAATGCGGCAAAGGCGGCGAGGGTCAACCCAAGCGCATTCAATCGAAATAAAATCGTCAGCCAGCGTGCGGCATTTTCAGGCTTCATGATTAACTCGATATTTTTCTTTCCCACGTTTCGGGAAACGTTTCTTAATGGTTAACTGGCGGCCGCCGCTTTGCGGTAGCCCTGCTTTTCATTATTTTCCAGTTTTGGAACCTCGGTAATGTACTGGATACTTCCGCGACCGAGCGAATCCTCAATTCGACGCTTTAACTCGTCATCCACATCGACTTTGAATTTGTGACTGGTCAACGTCACCACCATCCCGTCGGTCAATTTGATGACCACTTCCAAATCACGGGAACCGGGGTACCCCCGAACAATTTCTTTGAGCGTTTCCAGGCCTTCTTCGCCATGTCTGTCTTGGTCGATAAGAATCTGCACGGTAGTCGTGTATTTCCCGTCCAGTTGCTCCAGCGGGATCATTTCGTTGACAATTAAATTCGCTTCATCGCCGCCGCGTTTATCTACCTTGCCGCGACATATCACAATCGCATCTGGCTGGAGCATGGAGCTCACTTTTACATAGTCGGTGGGCCAGCAGATACAGCGTACGGCTCCGACCATATCTTCCAGATCAAACATGGCATAGCGTGTGGGTGCACCGGGTTCCCGCACCTTTTTAACATTCGAATGCTTGATCGAGGAAATCATGCCACCCACGGCAACGGCTTCTCGATCTTTGCAATCCGTCAACTTGTTTGTCAGATGGGTACGAAAGGAAGCCAACTGGGCGTCATATTCCTGCAGAGGATGGCTGGAAAGGTAGTATCCCAAGACCTCCTTTTCCGCCATGACCATTTCGCGTTGTTCCATATCAGGAACTTCCGGCAGATGAATATCCTGTTCTTTTTCTTCCTCGGCGTCGTCGCCGAACAAGCTTTTCTGTCCGCTCAATCGATCCGCGGCAGCCGCTATTCCCGATTGTAAAGCCCGATCCAGTGCCGCTAATAATTGCTCTCGTTTTGCATCAAAACAATCCATGGAACCTGACTTAATCAACGACTCAATCGAAGCTCGATTACAGTGCCCAACTTCCACACGATCGCAGAAATCAAATATGTTTTGGAAAGGACCACCCTTTTCCCGAGCAGCCACAATGGCCTGCGCTGCGGAACCCCCACACCCCTTGATGGCGGACAGCGCGAAGTGAATTTTTCCATCAGCAACTCGGAATTTGACTCCGGACGTATTTACCGAGGGTGGCACCACCTCAATATCCATCCGCTGGCTATCCTCCATATGCTCAACCAGCGCATCTTTGCGGGTAAAGTTGCGGTGGGGAATGTCTCCGGTTAACAGCGCCGCCATGTACTCACAGGGGTAATGCGTTTTTAGATAGGCTGTTTGCCAGGCAATCAATGCGTAAGCCGTACTGTGCGATTTGTTAAATCCGTAACCGGCAAATTTCAGGATCATTTGCCAAAACTCTTCGGCTTCCTTTTTATTCAATCCATTCTTCACCGCTCCCAGAATGAACTGTTCGTGGTTCGCCGCGATCAACGATTCCTTTTTCTTACTGATCGCTTTAATACAGGTGTAGGCATTAGCCAATGGGATGTCGCCCAAGCGATTCAGGATTCGCATGACCTGCTCTTGGTAAACCATGACCCCGTGGGTCTCTCCCAGAATCTCCTCCAGAACCTCGTGCTTGTACTCGGCGGGTTTGCGACCATGTTTAACGTCGATGTACTGTTGCACCATTCCCCCTTCCAGAGGACCGGGGCGGTACAGTGCGGCGGTGGCGATGATGTCCCGAAAATGATCCGGTTTCATCTTTTGCAGCAAATCACGAATACCGCCGCTCTCCAATTGGAAGACGCCCTTCGTTTCGCCACGCTGCAGCAATGCAAATGTTTTGTCGTCGTGTAACGGAAATTTGTGAATGTCGATCTTTTCGCCACTGGTTTGTTCGATGATTTCAACAGCATGGCTGAGCACGGTCAAGTTTCTCAAGCCGAGGAAATCCATCTTCAACAAGCCAGCGGCCTCCACATCCTCCATCGCCCATTGAGTGATCACGTCCTCTTTTCCGGTGACCCGGGTGAGGGGTAAATATTCGGTTAGCGGCTTGTCACCAATTACCACAGCGGCAGCGTGAGTTCCCACATTGCGTGCCAAGCCCTCCAGCTTCAGCGCAAAATCGATCATCTCCCGAACTTCCTGATCGGTATCGTAGGCAGATTTCAGATCCAGACTCTCTGCCAAAGCATGTTTAATTTTGACTTTGGGGCGGTCGGGGACCAGCGAGGTAATCTGGTTCACCTTGGACAATGGTAAACCCAGTACTCTTCCCACGTCTTTGATTGCGGCCTTCGCGGCCAAGGTACCGAAGGTGCCGATTTGCGCCACATTCTCGGCGCCATATTTTTCCTTCACATAGTCGATCATCTCTCCCCGCCGTTCCTTGCAGAAATCGATATCGATATCAGGTGCCTCCATACGGTTTTCATCCAGAAAACGCTCGAAAAGAAGGTCGTAGCGAATTGGACAAACATGACTCATGTAGGTCGCGAAACAGACAATCGCCCCAACTCCACTGCCACGGGCAGTGGCGGGAATATCCCGGTCACGCGACTCTCGCACAAAGTCCCAGACGATCAGGAAATAGTTTTCGAAACCGAGTCTTTCGATTACCCCTAATTCACGGTCCAGCCTTTTTTGCACCACTTCGGACAACTCGCCACCAGGCAACATCT
The DNA here is from genome assembly GCA_905480235.1 of uncultured Pirellulaceae bacterium. Classification (GTDB taxonomy): domain Bacteria; phylum Planctomycetota; class Planctomycetia; order Pirellulales; family Pirellulaceae; genus CAJQPP01. The sequence continues at coordinate 41,497 of CAJQPP010000032.1, read as the reverse complement.
CCTCGTTTCCGGCATAACGTTCCTTCAGGCCGGCTTCACAAATCTTGCGTAACAAAGTCGCTGGCGGAGTGTCGTCCTCAATTTGGTACACCGGAAAATGTCGTTTCCCCAATTCCAGCTGGATATCCACCGAATCTGCAATTTCCTGGCTGCGTGCAACCGCATTTTCCAGCCCCGGAAACTTGGCGTACATTTGATCCTGGCTGCGCAGATAGTACTCACTGCCGTCCATTTTCATGCGGTTAGTATCGGTGCGAAAACGCCCTGTGTTAATGCACAACATCACGTCTTGCGCTTCCGCATCCTCGCGATCGACGTAATGACAATCGCTGGTCGCAACCAACGGAATGCCCTTCGCATTGGCGAGTTCGACCGACGCGTTCAAGCAGGTTTCCTGAATCCCCACCCCATTGTTCATTATCTCAATGAAGTAACGGTCATCAAAAATTGAGTGGAACCAATTTGCCACTTCACCCGCCTGTTTCAAAATCTCTTCAGCACCCCGTCCATGGTGTTTGAGAATGGCTTGGTTGAACTCACTGGAAACACAACCGCTTAAACAAATGATGCCCTCGCTATGAGCTTCTAACAACTCGCGGTCAATCCGTGGCTTAAAGTAAAATCCTTCCAGCGAAGCCGAAGAAGCCATTTTCACCAAGTTTCGAAACCCTGTCGCATTCTGGCACAACAGGGTCAGGTGGTAACTTTTTTCACCCGGCTTACCTCCCCCCTTTTTCAAACGACTATGGGGTGCAACATAAGCTTCATAGCCAATGATCGGATTGATGCCCTCTTTCTTGGCCAGCTGATAAAACTGGAGCGCCCCATGCAAGTTGCCATGATCTGTGATCGCCAGTGCGTTCATACCATGATCCTTGGCACGGGTGACCAAGCGAGGAATGGAACTGGCACCATCCAACAGACTGTAATGACTGTGGCAATGCAAATGCACAAAGGGACGGGTGTTTTCAGGCATAGGTAAATCCGTTTCAGCGTTTTCAATGGAACCCAGTGGCAGAGCCGACAATCCGCATAATCCACATCATTGGGATATCTTTTTTTTTGCAGACCAACCCGAATCGTCTGGGTGGACCGATTCTATCCGGGATAATGACGCACACCAACTACCGCTTGACGGCTTAATTATGCGTGGAAAACAACGTTTTTCCGTGAACTCTTGCGAACGCTCGTCGTCCCCGGGAATCTGATTACGACGGGTTTAATTTGCCCTTCATTCGCTGCGACGTAGGGTTTCAAGCAATTTTCCCGGGAGAATCCAAGCATGGATTTTTCGCAGGGACATTCGCGGGAAGACAATTCGTTGAGGCCTTTCCAGCCGCAAACACTATTCCATGCGACGACGGCCCCCACCACAACAAGACGATGGTTACCATGACAGTCGAAAACACCAACAAAAAATCGGATGTGGCTCAACCATCAAAAGATACCCCATACCATGCTTCCGAATCCCCGCCGGAGGCCATTAGCGACTCAGGTGAGGATTTCTACTCCCCGGAAAACTCGCTCCTGCAAATCGATTCGATTTCCCAGCGTATTGCCGATCTATCCGATACGCTGCAGACACCCGATTCTCAGAATCTATGGCACGAAGCGAATGCTCGAATTATCGAATTTCGCGCGGAACTAGCACGCCTGCAAAACGATCTGCAAACCCAGCACCAACAAGATCGCACGCCCACTATCGAACATGAGATTCTAAGAGCACTCGGCCAACAAATGGAGGCGCTGGCACAGCAGGTTCGGTTATCAACCGAACAATCAGATCGAACCTACGAAGGTAACCTGAGCTGTATTCATGCGGTTCTGAAAGAGCTAAAAGCAGACATCGAAGTTCTCAAAAGCACGGATACCAATGCCTCGGCGGCCGACAATACAACTGAACAAATTGCAGCGCTCGGCCAATTATTAGTCGAGGAGTTTGATAAACTGGGCACCACGCATGGAACCGGACAAGCAATCGAGCTGCTGTCAAAAAGATTCAATGCGTTAGAAGAACGATTGGCACAACCGATACCGGGCGTGGAATCGAACTCTCCGCTTTATGAAATGGACGATCGGATAACTCAACTGCTGGGCACCTTCTCGAATATTGAAAACCGATTCAATGAAATTAGTTCGCCCTCGTCCGAGGAACATGAAGACAGCAGCTCTATCCTTGAGATGTCCTGCAAAATTGATGCCCTCATGGCGCTGCTTGAAAATCGCGCGCCGACTCCATCCACAACCGAATTGGATTACCGGCATCAAATCGATGCCCTGACAGAACGCGTTACCAAGACACAATCCACGCTGGATTCCTTGGTCACCTCGATCAAGCAAATGATGCCTGTTGTAACCAACCAACGTCCCGCACCTACGACGGAGCAGCCAATTCCGGCCGCATTGCCTAGCTGGGAACAACAAAAAAAGGCCATCTTGGAGGGCTATGGTTTCGATTCGCCTGAATCTAAAACGCAAGCACCCCTCCCCAAAACCCAAAACCAACCCACACCACAAGACGCAGCGGAAGCTAAATTAGAAACGCCCGCGCCAACGCTGTCAGAATCGGAATCCGAAACACCGCCCGAACTGGAGGATTTAAAAACTCAACTGGAAGAAAAACTCCGTCGAGCGGAAATCGAAATCTCAATCGAACGAGCAAAGATCCACCAGGAACGGCGTGAACTGGAAACGATCCAGCACGATATCACCCGGCAACAAGCCAAAATAGAATCTCACAACGTACCCGCCACCAATGACGACGGTGACAACGAAGAGGGTGGACGCCGGTGGTCACGTTTTCTCGGTAACTAAGACCGACAACACCCTCTCATTCAATTCGGATTGACGATTCGCTTGCCAGCGCAGAACGTCGCTTCTTATCCTGAATCGCTAGCAAGTAAAGCGCGCTCATTAAGCTGATTCCTTTTCGATTGGACTTGCTAACGCAGCCACGATTTTGCTATTCCAAGACCGCGAAAATAGCGAATGCGTCGGAAACTAAGTGCATTCTTGCTAATGCATGGCCCCTTCTTCTTTGCCAGGATGCCTGAAATGGCGACACGAAAACGATTTACAAAAGCACTGGTCCTGAGAATCACGGCAGTCGGTCTCTTTTTTGGCTTGGGATCGTTTGCCGTGATGCATTCGATTAAAAACCAGCAAGAAAAAACAGAGGTGGCGGCGAACAACGAAACAACCGAAACGCTGACCAACCAGGCCGACGATGTACCAGTGGTAGATCCGAGTCCCGAAAATAAAATCGCGACCGTGGGTGGGACAGATACCGGGAATTCGAATTTTTCCACTGCAAAATCTTTCAAGACATCAAGTGGCGGTGGCCTACCCGGATTCCAGTCCAATGATAAGGGCAAGGCAACCAACAGCGCCTTCCAGTCCGCAGGCGGCGGCCAATTTGCCGGCGGGTCAAAGGCTCCTGCGAAACCATTTGCCGCACCGCCAAAGTTTAACCAATCGGCCAAAAAAACTCCCACGCCCAATACCCAATCTGGTGTCCCAACTCTGCCACCCTTCCAAGCGACTCAACCACCCTCTGGCATGACTGCCAAGCCACCTAGTCAACCCTCCAATTCATTTGGCGGCTCTTTCGATTCACCAAAAACACCGGTGCAATCATCGGCCTCAACAACGGATTCCAGCAAGTCTTTATTACCACCCATGCGACCGTCGACTGACGCGGAAAAAAAATCCAATAGTGGCTTCAGTCCACCGTCCGGTTTCGCGGCGTCTGCCGGGAACTCCCGACCCTCTAATCAATTGCCGCCGGTTCAGCCAAAAACTTCCGGTCAAAATATTTCAGCGACCCCTTTAACCCAACCCGAGCGCAATATGACCGGTGCGGCGATCGGAGCGGGAGCCGTTGGCGCCGCCGCGATTGCGAACGAGTTACCCCAAGTACCCGGCAAGAGCGCTAGTAGTTTTGCAGGCGGAACATCGACTCCTGCACCGAACGCTGGCTCATTCGGAGCGACACCCAACACTGCCAATCCATTGGCTCAGCCGCGCGCGACCGCCCCGACTCAACCCGCATCTCAACCGTTCAACACGGCCCAGGCCTCTTCGGCTTACCCATCAACATCGAGTGCCGGTCGCTCCGGTATTCCGACGGGGAATGCCAGTAGCATCAACCCGGTAGCCACACCACAACCGCGCAATGCCATGAGTTCCGCTCCGATGGCCGCCATGGCTGCGGCCAGTGTCGACAGCGTCTCCCAACCGACGCCGGGTGACCGCTCTCTGGAAGGGGTTCAATTACCGGCCCTGGCAGTTCAAAAAATCGCCCCACCAGAAATTCGAGTCAACCGTGAAGCCATTTTCGAATTGATCGTAAAAAATACAGGTCGCACTGCTGCAGACAACGTGCAGGTTCATGACCACGTCCCTCAGGGGACCGAACTGGTGGAGACAATCCCTCCCGCACAAGCGAACGCCAACGGGCAAATCACCTGGACCCTAGGAGCCATGGCTCCTGGCCAACAAACATCCATCAAAATGAAAGTCCTACCCAAACAGGCAGGCAATATAGGCAGTGTCGCCCATGTGACTTATGGAGCCGTCGCTTCTGCTCAGTCAGTTTGTACAGAACCGAAACTGAGTATTCGCCATGAGGTACCTGCCAGCGTATTACTTGGACAGCAGTTATACATGACCATTTTCGTTGAAAACAACGGAAACGGTGCCGCCGATAATATCATCTTGCAAACAGATATTCCTGAAGGCCTGGCTTTTGCCACGGGTCAGAAAGAGTTGGAATATAGCATTGGAACTCTGCCGCCAGGCCAGAGTCGCCGTGTGCAACTGCCGTTGCAAGCTGCCAAAGTTGGGCAATCACAGAATGTTCTCGCCGCCCATGGCGCAGGAAATTTGCGGGCCACCGATACGGTCAATATTCGTGTCACGGCTCCCAAGCTGAAACTTTCATCCGAAGGTCCCAACAAAAAATTCCTGAATCGAAAAGCGACCCACACGATCACTCTGGGGAATGATGGGACAGCGCCCGCCACCAACGTGCAACTAGTGGCTCGTTTACCCCGTGGCTTGCAATTCACCTCAGCCAACAACCAAGGACAATATGATCGCAACAACCACGCGGTCGTTTGGCGATTAGCGAAACTCGATGCTCAAAAAGCGGGTTCCGTCCAAATGACGACCCTTCCGGTCGCAACCGGACAAATGGACATTGGTATCACAGCAGCGGCCGATCTAAACCTTCGTCAACAGACCACCCAACCACTGGCCGTGCAGCAATTAACGGAACTGTATTTCGACATCGAAGATACAGCCGACGCCATCGAAGTCGGGACCAACACGAATTTTCGGATACGGATTGTTAACCAAGGCAACATCCCAGCCAAAAATGTTCAGGCCCAAGTCGATTTTGCTGCAGCGATCAAACCGCTCAAAGTTCAGGGCGGGATCGGGAATCAAATTCAAAACCAAACTGTCACTCTCAATACGATTCCTTCCTTGCAACCTGGCCAGGAAATTTCGTTTGTCGTAACCGCCAGTGCCCTTCAAGTCGGCGATCACCGCACGGTTGTCAGCGTGAAAAGCCAAGATCGTGAAACCGCGGTATCCAAAGAGGAAAGTACCCACGTCTACTCCGACCGCTAAAACCAACGGCGGAATTTTCTTTGGTCGGCCAGACAACGCATGCGAGGGGATCGATTCTTCCTTTACCGGGATAAATTTCTTTCCTGAGGCGGGTTTTGACGTCCGCCTGTCATTTGCCCTAAAATCAAAACCCTCGACCAACGATTCAAGTCGACGGTTTTAACATGGCGGAATGCCACTTAATGGCAACCTTACCCGGCGCCCGCTGTCGCACTCGCAACATTTCTTTCGTAAGTTGAGACCCAGTGATCCGTATTTCACCCGCCCGTTTTTTTCTTTCACACCCTACAGGCCGTAACCGAGTAGAATGGCGATTATCAACCAAGAAAAACTGTTAGCACAGTTACAATCAGACTTGGAATTGTTGGAGCAACTGCGAGAGCTGTTCCTTGAGGAATGTGCTGAGCTGCTGGAGTTTTTGCGACAGGCGTTTGCCACACAGGATACGGACAAGGTCAGCTCGGTGTTGCATAAACTGAAAGGCGTGCTTGCCAATTTCATGATCGAAACTCCACGTGAATCATTGACCCGTGTTGCGAACGTGAATGCCGCCGATCCAGAAGCCGTGGAGGCTGTTTTAGCCAACTTGAGGACTGAACTGGAGTTGATGAATGATGAGCTTATCGAAATTGTCAGAAACAGTTCGCCTTAACCTTCCTGTCGCAAATCTTTACTAGAAGAACTTATGAAAATCCTGGTCGCTGATGACGAGCGAGTCACCCGACATCTCCTTGAATCTTTCATCAGCGAGTGGGGATTTGATGTAACGACTGCGACGGACGGTCAAGAGGCATGGGAAATTTACCGGTCCGGTAATTTCGAATTGATGATCAGCGACTGGAACATGCCGCACCTGAACGGGCTGAAACTCATCAAAAAAATCAGGGAAGCTCCTGGCAAACAGTATCCTTACCTGATTCTGCTTACCTCACGCACGGAAAAATCGGATTTGGTCAAAGGCTTGGATGCCGGGGCAGACGATTTTCTGAACAAGCCGTTTGATCGCAATGAACTTCGCGCGCGATTAAGAACCGGACAACGAATTATTAATCTGCAGCGTGAATTGCAGGAAAAGAACGAACATCTCGCCAATACCAACCAACGCATGCAAACCGATCTCGTTGCTGCCGCCCGCCTACAACAATCATTGCTGCCCAATAATTTACCGGATACCAACCCGGCCAAATTTGCTTGGAGCTTTCGGCCTTGTGAAAAACTGGCCGGTGACAATCTCAACGTGTTCCGATTAGATGCCAATAAGATCGGTTTTTACGTCGCGGACGTGAGCGGACATGGCGTGGCAGCGGCATTATTGTCGTTTACGATCAGTCAATTACTGTCTCCCCAAAAGCTGGCCCATGGATTACTGGTCCAACAAGGAGTTGGGGAGAATGCTAAGCCCCAAGTCAGTAGCCCGTTGCAGGTGATCAACGAACTGAATCAACGTTTTCCGACCGAAGATTTTGATGGGAACTTTTTCACGATTCTTTATGGCGTACTGGACAAACGTGATTGCAAGCTTCAATATGTGTCCGCAGGACATCCACCATTCATCCTGATTCGACCGGGCGAAGAGGCACGATTGATCGAAATGCGAAGCTTTCCCGTCGGCTGGAAAAGCGACGGACAGTGGGAACAACAAACACTGCAATTAGCGCCAGGCGACCGACTTTGTGTTTACTCCGATGGCGTTGCCGATGCTGAGAACAGTAGCCAGGAAAAATTTGGGGATTCTCGTTTAGTCGATTCGTTAATCAGTTCGGTTTCTCACTCCATTGACGACAGTATTGACCAAGCCATGCTAAAAATTGAAACCTGGTGTGGAGGCAATGATGGTTTCAAAGATGACATGTCCATGCTGGCCATAGAGATAACTGATTAAAGGACCCAACAATGGCCGTCAAATATGACCTCTCTGAATTACTTGTTATCCATCTACGGGATACCGATGTTCAGGAACAGGATGCCGCCCAACAGATTCGAGGGAAACTGGGATTCATTGTCGACACCGCAAACATCTCGCAATTACTGATCGACCTGCAAGATGTCAGCTTTTTATCGTCCTCGGCCATTGGTCAATTGATCATGTTGAAAAAGAAGTGCGATCTCGAAGAGATTGCCTTGGCGTTGTGCAATATTTCCGCAGCAAACTTGAAAATTTTACGCCTCGTGCGTGCTGACGAAGTCCTTAATATTTTCAGTGACCAGTGGACCGCGATTGCCTCCTTGCGAAAAACTCTGCTGCCGGCGGCACCACCGCCCATGACCCCAGAAGAGGTCAAACAACTCAACGACGAAGCAGAGAGCGGTGACTTGGAAGCCATGCATGATTTGGCGATCCGCTTGTCCGATGGCATGGGCTTGCCTCAAGATTGGCAAAAAGCGGTGGAGTGGTTAAATCTGGCAGCCCGCAGACAACATCCTGAATCACAACATGAACTTGCCAACTGCTACGCATTTGGTCTGGGTGTCCCACAGAGTCATGTCGAAGCCACTCGCTGGTACGAAAAGGCGGCCAATGCCGGGCATGCCGATTCCCAGTACATGCTGGGGATGTACTTTCAATATGCGCTAGGCGAGATCAGTGATTTGGAACGGGCCAAAGTCTGGTACGGACGTGCGGCTGAGCAAGGAAATGTCAAAGCGGAAAAGAGCCTTGCAAAACTCATCCGCCTTACGGATCAGGGTGACTCTGAAAACGATCCCCCAACGGCCTCGCCCAAATCCTAATTCTGGCGGCCGTCGCCAATTGATTGAAATCGGCCTCGCAACCGCTGTCGCGATCTATAACAGATCGACCGCCTCACTTTGGCGTTGCACCATCTCAGCATAATATCCTTTTCGGGCCAGCAATTCTTCGTGGCGACCGATCTCCACAATGCGACCAGAATCCATAACCACGATCTTATCGGCATGAGTGATCGTAGACAGACGGTGAGCGATGACAAAGGTCGTTCGATCCTTCAGTAACTCGTCCATCGATTGTTGAATTAACTGCTCACTTTCCGTATCGAGGTTGCTGGTCGCTTCATCGAGGATCAAAATCTGAGGCTGCGCCAAAAGAGCTCGCGCGATGGACAATCGTTGTCGCTGACCGCCCGATAGTTTCACACCACGTTCACCAATAATTGAATCGTAGCCCTCCGGCAAATCCACAATAAATTCATGAGCGTTGGCGCGCTGGGCGGCGGCTAAAACATCATCGAGAGAAGCATCACGATTGGCGTAGGCAATGTTCTCGCGCACCGTTCCATCGAATAAAAAGACCTCTTGCTGAACCACACCTAGCAGCTCGCGGTAAGAATCCAGTTGATAATCACGAAGGTCGATACCATTTAACAGAATGCGCCCCCTCACCGGATCGTAGAAACGGGCCACTAAATCCGTGACCGTGGTTTTGCCTGCACCACTCCGTCCGACGAGTGCGATGACGCTGCCACCGGGAACCGTTAAATCGAAATCCTCGATGACATGCTTATCATCTCCGTAAGCAAACCAAACGTGATCAAATTTCACTTCGGTGATTTCGACAGGGGCTGGCACCGCATTGGAACGATCGGGTTTATCCACTGGCAGATTCAGGATCTCGAAAACACGCTCCATCGCGGCTAACGAACGTTGCAATTCCGACATCGACTCAACGAGTTGCCAAACCGGATTTAACAACATGAACGTGTAAACCTGAAAGGCCATGATATCTCCGATCGTGGCCTGCTTATAAATATACCAGTACCCACCGACCCAAATAATGACCACGCTAACGAGGGACATCAAAAATCCCCAACTGCTCCACAGTACAATTTCTCGCTTGCGAGCATACATTTTCATCCGCGTGATCGAATGATGCCCGATGGTGTACTCCTGTTCTTCCCGATGCTCGCCTGAAAAAACCCGAACGGCACGAATCCCCTGAAACGCTTCTCCCACACGACCATCCACATAGGAAACGTCTTTTCGGATCGCTCGATAAACGGGACGGATCCGACGAATCGCCAGCATACTGATCAACATGATTGGAGGGATAATGGCCAGCGCCGTTAAGGCTAACTGCCAGTTAACCACAAACAAGATAATCATGGCGATCACCAAACGAATGGCAGCCACACCCGGCGATATGACCGCCATCTGCAACAATCCCGTGGTCGTATTGATGTCGTCCGTCAGGCGAGAAATGATCCCACCGGTCTTCATGTCCGACAGACGATTGAGTGGCAGCCTCAGCATTCTTTCGAATAGCGAGCGTCTCAGGGTGAGGATCACCCGCACATTCAAAAGACGTTGAAACCAATTACGCCATATACCCAGAGATTGGCTGACGACCACGACACCGAGGTAGATCAAGCCGATGGTGTGCAAGGCCGCCAATTTGGATTCCACGGAACCATCGATCAACAGGATTTTATCGATGATATGCCGCAGAAAAAGCGGTTGAATGAGATCCAGACCGGCGACCAACAGAGACAGTACCAATAAGGTGGCCACCATTTTCCAGTGCGGCCACAACTCTCGGGCGTACTGTCTTAAATAGTCACGCCGTCTCTCTCGTTCCTCAGGGTTCAGCTTCTTGCGTTGAGATTTGGATACACTTTCGGGCTCTTTTTCCGAACCATGCATCCCCGAATAGTATCCGCTGCGAAACCGCTTTAAAAACTCGGCAAATCGTTCGCGCGAAGTGCGGGGGCGAAGCGGCATCAACAAACTTTCAAAAGGGAAAAAGAAGAAGGGCCCCAATCATTTCAAGAAATGTGACTTGGGCAAGCCATCGCAATACCAGACAACTCAGGCTGGGTAATCCCGCGAACCTCGAACTGGACAGCCTAATCTTTTGAAGTCAGGGTCGCGTCAAAAAACTCGAAAACGTCCTCCAAACAGATTTGAACGATTCCCAAATGTTCGGTCTCGGCGTATTCTTGCCAGGTCGAATCGACGGCTTGGCGCTCCAACGCATTATGTAACCCGAATGCGCCGCCGCGACCAAAATCATTGCTGCCCGCGGCCACAAAAAACTGAGTTTGTAATGCCTGGGCATCTAAATTGGCAATCTTGGTCGGACGCCCGCCACCCACAGCTGCCACCGCTTGATATTGAAAATCGGAACGAGCATCCTGTGCCTCATTCACCAGCTGCATGCTATAGGCTGCTCCCATGGAATGCCCGACTACTCCGACCTGTTCGGAATCAATCGGTAACACCTCAGCAAGTTGTTTGATCACCTCCTGCATTGGCAAACCGACACCACCTAAACCAATTCGCGGCGAGACCAAAATCCAACCCCGTTTTTCGCACAAATCTGCAATCTTGCCGTCTCCATAGGTATCCAGAAACATGTTTTCACTGCCACCCGCCCCGTGCAGGGCGATGATGCAGGGGACTCGCTTATCCATACCCTGCAGGCCCGCGGGAATGGCGATCCGCAACTTGGCAGACTTACGACCCGGTCCCATCCATTTCACCCACAGCCGACGATTGCCTAACTGTTGATCGTTTTCCGTCAGACTGCTGGCTAACCAATCGGGAAGCGCAGCCACATCAGCGATCCGCTCCAGGCGCTGCAATTCCTGCTGGGCCATCAACAAGGTCTCCAAGTCATTGGGCCCAGCCCACTGCTCCAAAACCCGAATTTGTTGACGCACCGTGGCTGCGGCACTGGCTTGCCAAGGTGGCGTGGCTTTTTTCCCGGCAGCCATGCGCTTTTTCAACTGCTCTAAACGCTGATAGAAATTGGCAATTCGGGCGACGGCGATCTCGCCGACAGAAATTTCGAAGTCCGCACTGAGGATCGCCACGTGGATCAGGTAATCGCTATCCGGTTTCAATTTCAATGTGTAGCGGTCGGGTTGCATGGGCAACACAACCTTATCCATCTCCTCAGCACCTTGATCAGAAAGACGTTGCCATGAACATCTCACCTCATAGGTCGTCGGTGGTTTGCCATTTGTTTCAAATCTTTGAGTCAGTTGAAATTGGAACTGATCTCCATCGGCCAGTAGGCTGCCCACCGGTTTGATTTGCAAACCAGCGACCCATTGGGCGAGCACCTGCTGCTCGTCGGGCAGCAATTGCACCCAAGCTTGATCCAAGCCTTGAGCCGCATCATCTAAACGCCCGGAAAAGAAATTTTGCACCGCGCCCTCCATTGGCTGGAGTGCTTTTACGCGGTTGGATTCGCTAAGGTCCTTTTCCAGTTCCGCCTCAAGGCGTCTCAAACGTTGCCCTAAATCGAAACGGATGGACTGGCTAAAGACCACATCGCAAAGCGATACGGAAATGAGAGCTGCGAAAAGGAAAGGAGCGTGACGGAAAAGGTATTTTTTATTCATACCCAAATGATAACAAAAAAGGCCGGCGGAAAATCCGCCGGCCTTTAAGTTCTCTAAAAACAGAAGTTTAGAACGGGCTTTGCGGTGGAAGAATAACCGCATTGTTGAACCCGCCGTCATCCGTCGCCGTGAAAATCAAAGCACCGATACCGAGTGGCAAGATCCAATTACCCATTCCGCCACCGAAGTAGCCTCCGCTTCCGCCACCGCCGCCACCTTGATCGAAGTAATCATAGGGGCCTCCGAAACCAGCCCCATAGGCGTTGGGATCAAGTTCGGGGCGAGGGTCATTTAACTCGTTAATGTAAACCTGAGTCGTCAGATAGTTATTCAACCAACCGGTCGATTCGGGTCCGATCATAGTGGCCCCAGCGGCACCTGCGTCTTGCTTGGTCGTGCTGCCGACCTGCATGAAAAACTGGGGTTGAGTAACCGAGGCATCCGAATCGGCACGAACACCCGAATTGTTCTGTGTGCCGGCAACCAATTTCAAACCAAGCGTTGCAATGCCATCTGCCCCCACAGCCACCATTCCGTAATCGCCCGGAATGAGATCAGTGATTTCAAAAACACCTGCATTGTCAACTTGTACTTCGGCAAGGACTTCGCCGTCCTGCACGATAAGTACCCGAGTGCTGAGAACTTCAACCGGCCGCCCGGTCAAATTACTCGATTGATGAATCCGGCCGACCAGACGCCCGCCGGGCGCTAATGCGATCGGTTGGCTTTGGATTGCCACCGAAGGTATCGCCGGATCTTGAAGGTTCGCTAATCCTTCAAAACCAAAAAATTGAGGTGGATCCTCAGGTCCTTCCCCGATTTCAAACACACCGAATTGTCGGAAGTTGACATCCGGCGAAAATTCTTGAATCAACTTGGCGACCAAAGTATTATTGGCCGCACCGATCACGGGTCGGTTGACTAATTCCATGGGCAATCCGACAGCGGTTCCATCGTTGGAGACGGCTAGAAATCCGGAAGCAAAAACGGCTTCGCGAGAGTATCCCACAATGGTGTAGATGCCTGGCGTGCAAGCCTCAAAACGATAGCTACCGTCTGCCGCCGTCGTCGCGCTGCTCACTACAAAACCACTACGCAGCAGAAATACGTCGATCGGATCAGTGATCCCAACCACGCGTCCCTGGACACCGCTCGTTGCATCCAATTGGACCCAGTGGGCGCTGAGGGTTTCGCTCATTCTCACCACGCCACCGTCGATGACAGGCTCTTTCCAGCCCACCAATTTTTGATTAATGACAGGTAATGGCTCAGCGGGGCGTTGGGCACCCATTTCCGGCATCAAGGGTGTAAGAGGATCTTGCTGATCCAGCAATTGTCCGTGTGACACTTCCGTGCCGACCGACAGCGTCAACGCCATCGTGCACAATAAAGCGAATTTGAATTGTTTCATGTTTCTCTTCTCAACGACAGTAAGGGAATCTGTGTCTACTCGACCGTGCGAAACATCGGAAAAGGCGGCGGCATGGATGCAGTCACAACGGGAGCCTAACGTATGGATACGGCGCTCCAGTTAGGTACATCGTGCTTTGAAACCCGCATACTCAGGTATCGATAACAAAAGTGCGGATGTTAGGTTTATGCCTAGAAATTCAGCCCACTTAAAGTCATTGCCGGGATGACCCCTTCGCACGAACCTTGCCAGCCCAAGAAAAGCCCCAGTTGATTCGATCGATACGATCGGTCCGGTGGGCAAAGTTGATATGCCCTGCGTCAGCAGTTCGTTTTAGAAATCGCCGGCAAGCGCCCCTGTCCACGCAGAATAAGATCGCTGGGCAACTTAATCGAGCCTCGTATTTCTGACAAAACGTTTGCCCACTGAAAGCAGCTCAAACGCGCTAACTATTGACGGAACGCCATTGGTTTTCCAATTCGCTTACCCGTTGCTCAAGAGCTTGCAATCTGGATTCCAGCGAACTTTCCGCCACCTGAGGGGGTGTTGCCGGTAATGGTTGAGGAGTCGTCGCTGGTTTGGCTTGGGACGCTGCGGCCACGTCTGGCAAGTTTTTTTCCGACGGCAAAAACAGTCGGTGAGAGACGATTTGCCCCCGCCCCTGCGGCGTCACATCCCACAACAATCCCTTTTCTCGCAAGCGACCTAAAACCGGCATCAATTCGGGGAGTCCCGAGATCGGCTCCATACGTGCGGCTCGCCCCCGCAACTCACCGACGGTTTGTTCGCCACGAAGCAATAACTCCGCCAGGACAGCCAGCTCTACTTTATCGACACCCAGCCAGTCATAAGCAAGATGCCGGTATTTATCTGCCCGCCCATCCCCTTGGACCTCAGAGACGGCTCTCAGTTCCCGCAATTCGTCGAGCGTCGCCATGATATCGTCAGCTGCCAGATCCATTTGCGGATTACGATTGCTTTTTTGGTTGCAGCCCGTTTTGATGGCATTCACGGTCATCGGGTATGAATCGGGGGTGGTTTTCGCCTTTTCTACCAGCACGCCCAATACGCGACGTTGCATGGCATCCAGAGGTTGCCATTTCTGGGCGGTTGCAGGATCATGATTTTCGTCGGTCGATTGAATTACTTCATTCATCAGAAACTCCGCCGTGAGTGAATTGGCCTGAAAACCCCATGCCTTGCAACCATGTCGCAGGAACAATTGCCAAAGGTCATAATTGCGATAGGTTAAAGTATCCCACCCCGCGCAACCAGCACCACGTTATGAATCCTGACCGTATCCGCCGAATTGAAAATATCATGAATGGCCAAGCCCGGGACCTTCCGGCACGGCTTGCTCGTGGCGGACTGCGATCTTTGGAGCCCGTGTACTGGACGATAACTCAATTGAGAAATCGCCGATACGACCGCCAAAAAAACCGCGTGCAACGCCTCGCAACACCGGTCATTTCGATTGGCAATCTAACCACAGGAGGAACCGGCAAGACACCGCTGGTCCGCTGGTTTGCGGAGTGGTTACTGGAGCACCAGGCTCACCCGGCCATCGTCAGCCGCGGTTACGGAAGCCAACCGGGACAGCCCAACGACGAGTACCGAGAATTGAAAGTCTGGTTGCCCAACACCCCTCACGTCCAAAACCCCGATCGCGTAGCCGCTGCAAACACGGCGATAACCGACCACCAGGTTTCCGTCGTCTTACTCGATGACGGATTCCAACATCGGCGTCTGGGCCGCGACCTCGACATTGTTTTAATCGACGCATCAAATCCTTTTGGTTACGACCACTTATTACCACGGGGCCTTTTACGGGAACCCATCGCAGCATTGAAACGCGCGGATGCCGTCATATTAACGCGCATCGATCAGGTCACCGCTAGTGTCCGACAGGCCATCCGTGACCGCGTCGGCCAATATATGGATCCTCAGAAAATCGCGGAGGTTGTATTTGCCAACCGCGGCTGGATTGACCAACATGGTAACTCTCAGGTTTCTCCCGCACCCACCGCCATTGTCGGTTTTTGTGGGATCGGTAATCCAACGGGCTTCCGTTCCGCTTTAGAGGGGATGGATTTGCAAGTTGTCGACTTTCAGGTTTTTGCTGATCATCACAACTACACTAGCAAGGAAATCGATGATTTGAGAATCCGAGCCATGCAAAAAAATGCCGGCACGCTCGTTTGCACCATGAAAGATCTCGTAAAGGTTCGCGAACTGGGATTCGACAGCTTTCCCGTTCTAGCGTCTACCATTGAGACCGAATTTGAATCCGGCCAACACATGATTGAAGACTTAATTCAACAGACTCTTACGAAAAAGGAAAGGTGACAATTTGAATCACCCCGTCACCATCATCGGAATCGCTGGCGCATCGGGCGCTGGAAAAAGCCTGTTAGCAACTCAACTTCACAGTCGCATTGTGAAACAAGGCTTGGGTGAGAAGGTCACAATTCTACACGAGGATTATTATTACCGCGAGCGAAATGATCTGACCTTCGAGGAACGGGAACAGATCAACTACGATCACCCGCAAGCATTTCAGCACGAGTTGTTAATTGAGCACCTAGATCAATTGAAAACGGGGCGTGCCGTTGATGTTCCCCAATACGATTACTCTCAACATAATCGCAAACCGGAACGCCTTGCATTGGCCCCGGCCGGAATTATTATCCTGGAGGGTATTTTAATCCTTCACGATCCCCAACTTGCGGAACGATTGGATCTGAAAATCTTTGTCGATGTTCCCATGGATATCTGTTTAACGCGTCGACTGAAACGGGATATTCAGGAGCGGGGTCGTTCCCTCGATTCCGTGCTCTCGCAATACGAGCAGACGGTGCGACCGATGTATTTTGAATTCATCGAACCGACCAAACAGCATGCGGATCTGATTGTTCCCCGGGGCGGACAAAATCGTCCCGCGGTGAATGTACTACACAGCCATCTTCAGGGGCTACTTACCCCTAACCCCGAATAATCTCGCTCACGAGATTCCCAACATTCGCAGGTTTTTGAAAGCTTGCGCGCCCCACTCTGGGAGCAACATGCGCAAAATTCAATAGGCTATGTAAGTTGGCACTAACTTGGGTACTAAGCCCCCATAAAACGACCCCCTGCTTGATAGCATCCCGTTAAAAAATCCAACGCAATAAGCGAAGGATGTCGATTCCCAAAAAATCGCCCGGTGGTAGCGCGAGCTTGATCGCAAGCAACTGACGATCAAAAGGTTTCTTGAAAAATCAAAGCAGGAAGGTGTGGCCATTTCAACAATTGCGGAAGAAACCAAAAGGCTGGAATAGAAACTGGCATCACTTCTCGCCGCGCGCAAAGCCATTGCACAACACTTACCTTTGGAAACTACCACTCGACTTCAACGTCGGATCGATCATGCCATGAAAATGACCGAAATCGCAGAGATGAAACGATATGAGCTGGCTTTCGAGAACACACGTTACCAAGCGCTGATGGAACAGGCTGCCCGCCAATCAAAATCATTGGAAAAACCGCCCGAAAAATAAAGCGAACCCGGGTTGGCAGCCGCCCGCACAAGCGAGTTTTTTTACGTCGGTTTCGGAATGCGTTGGAATCGGTGACACGGCAAACCGGCAACTCCCACATCAACGCGATACAAATTCCCCTCGTGAGGGTGCGTTTGAAGATGCCGCTCGCTCATAGTGAACTTGGCGGAGGTAATAAATAAAGACCTCAAATCAGGTCCACCAAAGCTGCAACTGGTTGGCCAAGAACATGGCAATTCAACGATTCGATCGAGTTGTCCATTCGGGGTGTATCTCGCTAGGCAGGCCCCCCCAGCAACGCGGCAATTCCACAAAAAACCTTCGGAATCAAGGCAGGATCCATCCGGCAAACCACGGTCCAGCGGTTTCGCAAATGGCACGGGAACGCCGAGGGCTTGCTGATCTCGGTCAAAAGGAAACGCATAAATTTGATTGGCCATTGTATCGGCCGTCAAAAATCGCCCGTCTTCGGTCCATGCCATGGTGTTTGTGATCCCGAATCGATTATCCGTCAAGCGTTTCACTTTGCCGTCAGCCTGGATTCGATAATAGGCACCTGTCTTTTCCGAGAATTCGATAGGAGCACCTGCGGCATCAAAATTATTCTGCATCGTGCCCACCCAGAAAGCACCGTCCGGGGCAACACCACATTCATTCAAGCGGTTGTCGGGGCGATCCTTTTCAATCGCCGCCAAAGACTGCCAGCTATCGCCAAAATCCCAAAGACAAACTTCTTTCATCAACCCCACAATGGCCCCTCCATCTTCTCGTAACCCAATCCCGGTCACGAAGTCGGGCGTATCCCAGACATCGTGTGTGCTCTGGGCAAGGTTAAACCGATGGATGCGTTTGCCGATGATATCGACCCACAATAAAGCGCCGCCTCGTTCATCCCAAACGACACTCTCACCAACGGTATCCTGGCAATCGAGGATCACGTCCACCGGCGGATTCGACGATTGTGAACAAGACATACCTATTAGCTCTCAAATTCAATGACTTTTTGAACCACCAAAAACACAGGGCCGCGATCCCCGAATCGTCGCATTCATAAGAACATGGATACGGTTCGACTACTCCAGTGCTCAGGCGACCGCCCATTCCATCCAACGAATGCTCGTCGATAGGATCTTCTTCATTGCGTGCCCGTGATGCTCAACTCGCTTCAGCCGTTGCTATTCCCAAAGCTCCCATGATCAAATCGACTGCTTCTTCTGTCGTCTGTCGATCTGTGTAAATGACTACGTCGTATTCCAGTTCATGCGCATGGCATAAATCGGCACTACGCCTGGCAAGTCCGAGCGGACGCCCTTCCACGCTGCCATCGCTGCGTTGGGCTTCCCTTCTCTCCATTTCATCCACGTCACAGAATACGCCTACGAGGAAGGTCCGAGCCGCGACGTCGCTTAACACCTGCAAGACTTCGGCGCACCAGTCTTTATCTTGAAGAAAGTGGTCGATAATCAAATGAGTGCCTAATTGAAGATGCAAACCCCAACTCTCATGCACACCCCGCAGTACCTGCCGACCTCCAGGGCTCAATGCTAATTTCAAATACGGCTTGTCGTCATGAGCACCTGTTGCCGGTCGATCCTCCAAATATTCCCAGGCTGCGCGACCATCGTTAAAGGTCCGCGACACCAGTTCGGAGACGTCACCTCCTTGGGCTTCGACGAAACTGATGGGATAAAGTTTCGGGGAAATCATCAGCAAAAAATCATCAAAGGCGACATTGGCGAACAATGAACCAGCAGCCCCATCTGCTAACACTGATAACCGTGCTTGCAATGCTCGACAAAGCGTTGATTTTCCGGACGAGCTGCCCCCGTTAACCAGAATGGCAAGCGGGGAGTCCGCTCCATTAACGTTGAAATTCACTGAGTCACCTTTCAAATAAGGGGGTGCGAACGGCTCTCTTTCGCGGGACAGTACGATCGTTAGTTGTAATTCTAGGCCCGACCTCTCACACAACCAGCACCCTCATGGTTCACATTGGCCACAGGTTAGTACCGCCGCCCAATTTAGAAGGTGAAAATTTTCAGGAACCCGTGCCAAACTCCGTTGCAAGCCGCATTAGGTTGTGTCAAGTTAATTCCCAATGGTCGAACCCGCTCAATGAATCAGACCTACCCCCCCCCGGACCCTATTCCTGAATTGTGATCGTTCATACTCATGCAGATTCTTATCGACGCTGATGCTTGCCCGGCGGTGATCAAGGAATTACTTTTTCGCACGTCGAAAAAACGCCAGATCCATTTAATGCTGGTGGCCAACCAAGCGGTACGCGTCCCGCAATCGGAGTACATCAAAACGGAATTAGTGGGCTGGGGAATGAATGTCGCTGACCGCCGGATTGTCGAATTAACCCAACCTGGTGACTTGGTCATTACGGCAGATATTCCACTGGCGGCCGATGTCGTCGAAGCCGGCGGCCAAGCACTCAACCCACGAGGCGAACTCTACACCGAAGCCAATGTCGGAGAGCGACTGGCTCATCGAAACCTCATGGATGAATTGAGGGGCGGAGGACAAGTGACCGGTGGTCCGCCAGCATTTAATGACAAGGATCGACAAGCATTCGCCAATGCACTCGATCGCTGGTTGACCGCAGCGAAATCCTCATGATTCACGACACCACCTCAACCTGTCGTAGATAGCGTACGGTCGGTAAAAAGCGTACACCTGCAGAACCTAGGGCACCCTAGCTACTCTTTCCGATGGCACCCTCCGAAAAGACTGTGCTTTGAGTCCTAGCGAAGTCGCAAATTGCCAGCACCGCTTTCACTTTCCGAATAATGCCATCGCCCGCGCTTTATCGGTTCGCTATCATGCCGCCGCAAAATTAATTCGATTCTCCGATTAGGTACCCCAATGTCCTCGGTCGTCATTGATGAACCGTACGAATTTGTCCCACCGTACCGCAGCAGCCTGTGGGCCCGTGGAATCAGTTGGCTGATGCCCTGGGATTTACGGAAAAGCTATGGCATCACCTCGCTCAAGTGCGAGGGGCTTGAACATCTTCGGGCTTCGATCAAAGCCGGGCATGGTGTTCTGCTGGCACCTAACCACTGTCGACCGGCCGACCCTTTGGTTGCCAACCTCGTCTGTCACCGTGCCAAAAAGGCACCTCACACGATGGCCAGTTGGCATTTATTTAAACAAAGCCGACTGCAGAGTTTCTTTCTGCGTCGAATAGGTGCTTTCAGTGTTTACCGAGAAGGGCTCGATCGTCTGGCACTGCAAGCCGGTGTGCAAATCCTGACTGAAGCGAAACGCCCACTGATCATTTTCCCAGAAGGTGTCATTACGAAAACCAACGACCGCATGCTCTCGCTGATGGATGGGGTTTCATTCGTGACGCGAGGTGCAGCGAAAAAGCGCGCCGCCCTGAATCCGCCTGGTCAAGTCGTCGTGCATCCGTTGGCGATTCGGTATTACTTTCATGGAGACATTGATGAGGCGCTGCACACGACCCTCGATGATGTCGAACGTAAATTGTCATGGCGTCCCAAACAAGATCCGGATCTCGTAGAACGCATCTACCGAGTCGGAGAAGCGCTGCTGTGGCTGAAGGAAATTGAGTATTTGGGGCAGCCTCAATTCGGTGCGATTCCCGCACGTTTGCAAAAACTTATCGACACCATTCTGGTTCCCTTAGAAAAGGAATGGATCGAGGGCGTTCGCGAAGGTTCGTTGATCGGTCGTATTAAAAGATTACGTTTCGTGATTCTGCGGGAAATGATTCAAGACCAGGTCACCGAGGAAGAACGAGACCGACGCTGGAAACAGTTAGATGACATGAACCTCGCCCAGCAACTTGGGCATTACGCACCGGATTACGTCAAGAATAACCCCACGCCCGAGCGTCTCTTGGAGACCGTGGAAAAATTTGAATTCGACCTGACAGGCAGCACGCGTATCCACCGTCCCATGTCCGCAAAGGTTCGTATCGGCCCTGCCATTCCGGTCCCCACAAAACGCGATCGCGAAACCAAACACGACAGCGTAATGTTGGCCGTCGAACAACAATTACACGAATTGCTAGGAATTACTCCACTCGAATCCACTCCTGAGATTCCGTCCGCAGAAGGATAAAGCAGATTAAGACAAAGGATTTTGGGAATGAAAATTAGCCAACACTTGGCTTCACAAGTTATTAAAATGGTTCACACACGATCTAAACGCCGACTGGTATGAAAAGCGGGGTTTCCTGTCCTGCGAGAGCCCTAGTTTATGCCAGTCATTCGCTAGAACTAACCAGTCCCTAACTTTTCACTGGGAAATTCCTCGGTTAATGTTGTTTTTCATTTCGAGGTTGTAACTAAGTCCGTAGTCCGTCAGTCGCAGCTTGGAGTATTATTATGTCAAAAATCACATGGTTTCTGGCCGTCCTTTTTCTCGGAAGCGTCGCATTTGTCGGCTGTTCCGGCGACCTGCCGAAACGCTGATGAGGCAAGAAAAAAGTCGACAGTGTGTCGGCCCCCCAAGATAATTCCGGCACCGCTGGCGTTACTAAGTAACGCCAAATCGCAGAGTTGCCGATAAGCATTCCATATTGCCCCAGCGCCACGATTCCAGTGGCTTATTTGGGTCGAAACAATCGGAGGCCCTGAAAAGGTGACCTCCGATACTTATTGGAGGTCACCGTACGTTCACCAGGAAAGGTGTTTGCAAACGGATATAGGCCGCACCTGGAATGTCTCGGATAGTATTTTTGGAACCGTTATGAAGTTTCCCCGGTCCGCAGGAATCTTACTCCACATCTCTAGCCTCCCTGGTCGGTTAGGAATCGGCGACCTTGGCCCCTCGGCACGCGAATTTGCCGCGTTCCTCTACCGCAGCGACCAAAAAATCTGGCAAATCCTGCCGGTCTGCCCCCCAGCCAATGGCAATTCACCGTACAGCAGTTACTCCGTATTTGCTGGCAATGCCGACTTAATCTCACCAGAGGATATGCTGACTCAGGATTGGGGCGATTCATCCGTGCTGGAGTCTATCGTTAACCAATTTGAGCTAGAACCAAATTCACCATCGGTCGATTACTTGGCGGCGCGACAAATTCGCGAGCAGTTTTTTACGCATGCCTTTCACAAGGTTCACACAGAATTAGCAGAGCACGACGCGTTTCGAAACTTCTGCCGCGATAACGCGTATTGGCTCGATGACTTCTCGCTTTTTGAAGCCATCGGTAGGGCTTGTGGGAATTTCGAGTGGAATCAATGGCCCAAGGAACTGGGCGCACGTGAACCGACCGCCTTAATCGATTTCCAAAAACAACATGCGGAGGCCATCTGCTTCTCCCAATTCCAGCAATTTATTTTTGATCAGCAATGGCAGTCACTGAAGCGGCAATGCAATCAGTTGGGGATCAAGATTTACGGTGACCTACCCATTTTTGTCGACAACCAGAGTGCCGATGTGTGGGCCCATCAAAGTCAATTTCAACTGGACGCCGACGGCCAACCAGAGTTCGTGGCGGGCGTCCCTCCAGATTATTTCAGTGCGACTGGTCAAAAGTGGGGCAATCCGCTTTACCGTTGGGATGTCATGGAAGCCGATGGTTTCCGTTGGTGGAACCAACGTTTCCAACGTTCACTTTCACAATTTGACATCATTCGCGTCGATCACTTCCGCGGATTTGAGGCCTACTGGGAAATTCCCGCGGCCGCCGAGGATGCCACCCAAGGGCAATGGGTTACCGGACCGGGAGAGAAACCGTTTCGCGCGGCGGAAGCCGAACTCGGTGACCTACCGATTGTGGCTGAAGACCTGGGCCTGATTACCGAAGCGGTCAACGAGCTGCGTACGGCTCTCGACTTCCCCACCATGCGGGTCATGCAATTTGGATTTGGTGCCGAGGATAATAATTTCCATCGTCCCCAATTTTATCCCGAGCATTGCTTCGCCTATTCCGGCACGCACGACAATGAAACGATTTTCGGTTGGTATAACAACCAATTAGAAATCAACGATGAAACGACCCTTCGCCTACTGGACGAAACTCTCCGGCTGAATCCCGACTCCACGCGTGCCACGCACCTGAAACTGGTACAGACTGTTCTGAATTCCCAAGCCAATACAGCGATCATTCCCATGCAAGATTATTTGGGACTGGGCAACGAGGCTCGGATGAACCTGCCTGCCACGGCGGAGGGAAACTGGGCTTGGAAACTCAGTGACCAAGATCGCTGGCAAGACATGGCACCGGTCATTCGCGAAATGACCCGCTTTGCGAAACGTTGACGCTGTTCCCGTAACGGTTTGAGTGCCAATTCGCATGCCTAGCATCGGCAATCGGGTCGAGAAAATATCCGTGCTGCCCATAGCCGAAAATTCCGTTATCGGCAAAAATCGACTTCGCGAATACTCATCTGCTCGAACCAGGTTTCACGATCTATCTTTTATTCCCTTTTGCCGCCAGCCTGCTGTTTACCTTTGGGGCTCTTTTTCTCAAACGGGCGACGGGCTCTGGTATCAATGCGTGGTCATCCATCTTTCTGGCCAACAGCTTGGCAGCTATCTTTTTTTCCGGGTTTTTGGTGCTAGGTGGCAACTGGCCCGGGATCCATTATTTATGGCAGCCGGCCAGCATTGCGTTGCTGTACATTATCGGCCAGAGTTTAATCCTTACATCGGTCAGCGTCGGTGACGTCTCTGTCGCTACTCCTGTGGCCAGTCTGAAAGTCATTGTGGTGGCCTTTTTGATGACCATCACATCGCACACGACACCGCCTAACGCGATCTGGCTGGCTGCCTTGTTGGCTGCCAGCGGTGTATTTCTGATCAATTACTTTGTGCCCAAGCAAGGCCGCTCCAACGTGCTGCTCACAGCCTGTTTGGCCTTCTCGGGTGCAAGTTGTTTTGCACTGTTCGACCTCTCCGTGCAGTCTTTCACGCCCCACTGGGGCACTGGTTATCTGGCCACCGTCTCTTTTTGGTTCGTGGGAATCTTTTCCCTCGGCTTTTTAAAAATCGCGACTCCCCTGGCAGAGTTGCGAAAAAAACGGTGGAAAAGTCTTTCGCTCGGCAGTTTGCTCGTGGCGATTCAAGCAGCTCTGCTGGTCTATTCCGTATCCACGTTTGCTCGAGCAGATACGATCAACGTGATCTACAGCCTACGCGGCTTATGGGGCGTGATCTTCGCATGGACGTTGGCCAACTATTTTGGCGGTAACGAGTTGAAGATGCCCAAGAAGACAATGTACATACGCTTGGCTGGCGCAAGTCTGTTGGTGATCGCAGTCATTATCACCATCATCTCAGAGAATGCCTGAGCGATTAGATTTCGCCTGCCAACAAAGGCAGCCGTTCTCGTTGAGATTGAACCACTCCACCCGGTTCTTCCAGAGTGACTGCGAATGCTTTGGCCTGCGTGATCGACAGCTTGCTATCGATCGGGATGATTACTTGACCGGTAGAGGAAATATCAAAAACACCGCCGTCCACGGGCAAAGCGTCGTTGCGAGCGGTATCAAAGATCCAGAGCTGATACTGTTTTTGAGTGGGATCGTTGATCTGTAAGCCTTCG
Organism: uncultured Pirellulaceae bacterium; assembly: GCA_905480235.1. Classification (GTDB taxonomy): domain Bacteria; phylum Planctomycetota; class Planctomycetia; order Pirellulales; family Pirellulaceae; genus CAJQPP01. Next base: position 17,068 of record CAJQPP010000032.1, on the reverse strand, counting down.
AACACCATGAAACCCTTTTGCTCTGCGTCGTTCCAAACGACTTCGCCGCCCAAATCAGATACGGCGGGATCATTTGTTGGATTACTCCAGACAAATCTTCTTGTGTCGGTCTGTGCCGTCAATGAAACCAGCTGTTGGGCGGAGGTTTGAGCTACCTGCACGGGTGCCGTTGGTTGCTCAATCGATCCCAGACTTCCAGACAGGGATAGCAACGCCAACGCTAAGCTGGCTACTGTTACCAAGCCAAGCAATCTTTCACGAGAGCTCCAACCGCTGCGAGGCATATTCGAACGCGGTGTCACCAGCGAGGTCGCAGCCGGATTCGCGGGCCGCGATGCTGGATTGGAAATTGGGGATGGATCGTCGAGATAGTCTGCGGCTTCGGTTAAGACTTGATCTTGCAAATGGGTCGGTAACTCCGCATCCCATTCGGCAAGCTCTGTGCCGGCAAAGCCTGAGTCCAACGCAGCGACAACCGCTTCGAAATTAGCTTCATCGGTCAGATGCAACCGATCCATGATGCTGTCCAGTTCCTGATTTTCCGCAGGTGCTAGACCATAGACCGCTTTTTGGACCAATAGATCGTCGCAGTAGTCTCTTAACGAGGAGGGAGATGTCGACATTATGAAGATCCTCCCTGATTGACTACGACGGATTGATTGAGTTTTTCGCGAACCCTGACGAGGCCGCGACGGATATGTGTTTTAATGGTGCCAAGTGGAAGATTCATCCGCTCAGCGATTTGTATGTGTGTCAGTCCGCTGTAGACGGACAACTTTATGGCTTCTTGCTGATCATTCGGCAGTTCGTGCAAGACTCTCAATGCCTCGGTGGCATCATCGGACAATTCAACCTGTGCGGTGGGATCACTTACGGTGACAGGTTCGGACGATTCAATCGGTTGCGAAGGAATCGCTCTCGATGCGGTCTGCCGCTTGCGATTCAAATCGATTAGCCGTCGCCTGGCGATCATGGCGACAAAGGTCGTTTCCGAGCTTTTTGTGCTATCAAAACGTTCTGCCGACTTCCATAAAGATATAAAAATCTCCTGGACCGCATCTTCGGCGTCAGCCTGGGATCCAGTGAAGCGGCGTGCAAGTGACCAGACAAGCCCGCCGTATCGATTGACACAATCGGATACTGCGGACCTGTCGCCACTCGCTATCTTTTCAAGCAGGGATTCTGACACTCGTGCTTCAGCTTCCTTGCGGAATCTATTTTGAACTAGCAACATAAGGGAGGCTAGATCCTTCCCTTAACTACTCAGGAATGATAACACGATCGATGACGTGAATCACGCCATTTGAGCAATCAATGTCGGTTTTTACGATATTTGCACCACCGATGGTCAGACCGATGGGAGCCTTGGAACCTTCCAAAGTCTCTACTTCCATGGCTTTCAGCACGTCACCAGCCATGATTTTGCCGGGTACAACGTGGTATTTCAGGATTGCTTGCAATTTGGCTTTGTTCTCTGGCTTCAACAAAGCTGCAACGGTACCTTCTGGCAAAGCTGCGAAAGCTTCGTCGGTCGGAGCAAATACGGTGAATGGACCATCGCCTTGCAATGCACCTACGAGATCAGCAGCGGTCAGGGCAGCGGCTAGGGTCTTGAAAGAACCAGCTTTGACTGCGGTGGTGACGATGTCGTCCTTGGCTTTGACGGCGGCTGGTGCCGAAGTCAACTGTGTGTTCATTCGCTTCTGCGAGGGGCATTCCTGTGCCATTGCGTTGGTGGACATCAGTGCTACTGCGACGGCTGCGATTGCGAAAGAAAATTTCTTCATTGTTCTTTTTCCAAATTTTCGAGTTGATAGTTGTTGTTGCTTTGTTTCACGATTAAAAGGTGCCGTGGCCACGGGACGCATTCTGTTTTCTCGCGATTCTAAAGAGCTTTCGCTGCCCAAGACGCTCTGGATTCAACCGATGCAAATTTTTTTGAAAGCCATACATTCAAAGCAAGTTTGAACGATTAGTGCTTAGGAGATACCGATTCGGTGGTATTTGCGGGCAATTGAGGCGTTCGAGCTGAACGGTTTGTGGTAGATGCCTCTGGACCCTCGGCTTCTGTCCCCGGTTCGGGGAAAAATTCTTCCAGAAAACGAGGCCAATATCCCTCTAGGATGCGGCGACAGCGATCCACATTCTGTTTGTCGCTCAGTTGATATCCAGCGAGGGCCAATAGCTGGGTCAAAGCCCGACTATCTTGCCCATCCAACCAACGATCGAAGATGCGAACTTGGTCAATATCCACGTGACCGGCCGCCATTAAGTCAAAGCCAATTTGTAATTCGCCACGCGTTTGATTGAGCGGCAAGTCATCAAAGTGCACCGCGAATTCCTGCCACTCCCGCGAAATCTTACGTGACTGGCCAATGATGCTGCCGTAGCGATAGTAAACGTGCCGCCCATCATCCCCTAACAACGAGATGCGCAACGGTGGTTGCGCGTCCGGGTGATCCGATCGGATCATCACCGAAACCGACAAGCGGCCAGTTTCGGGTGCACTAAATTTATTACTTCTCACCCAGGTCGGCTCGCCTTCGCTGACCATGGTGAGGCAAGTTTTACCTTGCAATACATTTTCCTGTTTCAGCGAGATGGCTTCCTGCACGCGGTTATCGTACGACCAACCAAATTTCTGCGGTCCCTCGGCATCGATGCCGATTGGCTCGAACCCCGGGTTATCTAAAAACGGTACCGGTTCAGCCTGTGCAGCCTGGCTGACCTTGGGCAGCAACGAATTCAGGCGATCTTGTAAATCACTGGTCACTTCCGGTGGCACCACGACCTCGTAACCTGTCACGTTCACATCTGCTTGAGTAAATCCAGCCTGCAACGAGAAGGGTTCCAATTCCATCAACACTTCGGGTTGTTTCGAATCCTCGAACCGTAACTCACCGCGGACCGCTTCCAAAATGGTATTCCTGCCCGACAATTGCATGCGGCAGGTGAGTCGCCAAGGGGTTGGATTCACAGCATAAAACCAATTTCGATCGCCCACGATGACCTGTCGCATGATAACGCCGACCTGCGGTTGCGTGGCCTCGTCAAAGGGCACTTCGAGAAAACGCACATTGGGTAATTGCGTAAACACTTCGACCAGTGGTAACAGATGTTCTTCTTGACCAAAGCCTGTTAACCAACCGCCTTCGACTAAAAACTGACTGTCGTGGTCGGCAATGCTGCGGGCTAGATGCTGCCGATTCCACGCTCCCACGGGCGTCAAGGGTTGCAGACGCATGGGAGATTGTTGTTGCAACTTGCCGAACATTCGTCGATTTTTTAGTTGATCAAATTCGGCCCATGAATAACGGTGACTGAACAGCATCCCGCTATTTTCAAACTCGCGAAACAGGCGTGTGACTTCCCCTGTTTGATTCAGTTGAATATTTAAACGATTCTCGGCTAACGATTTTTCGGGACTCAATTCTCCCGGCTGCAGAAAAACCAAACTTGGATCCTCCGCGATGCGTTGCACCGGTAATCCAATCCGTGCCATAGCATCCTGCATATCGCCACTTCTTCGCAATGAAGGGGCCAAAGCGGAAAACGCATCTTGCGTTTCAAACAAATTACCGCCAAGCAGATAAACGGGGCCCGAAGTCCGACAAATCTCCTGCAACTCCGCCATCCAATGGGACATCTCTGTTTGACGCCAAGTAAGCCAGGCCTCCCGATTCTCACTGTTTAACAACCGAGCGAACCAATCGACGTCCGCGTCCTTCGCCCATTCCATGTCTTGCTGAAATCGCTGCAACGTGACAGGGTCACTACCCCACGATTGTCCCGGCAATACCTGCACAGTGTCCTTGGAGTACAGAAATCCAACCCCACCCAGTGAGGTCCCATGGTCACGATAACGATCCATGAATTCCTGCATGACATCGGACCATGCCGTTTGCACTCGACGATCCAATGGGTTGTAAATGGAGACCGATGATGCCGCATCACGCAGTGTGTTGATTCGCGAATCACCCTGTAAATCAAATAGTGTGATGCCATCTGCCGTATCACCGGCAACCAATCGTTGTTGTTCTAACGCAGGCAACGGGGCATTGAAATGAAAGACGGGAATAAGCTGTAAGCCTTCGCGAGCAAATACTCGCAGCAACATCTCAACCACATCTTTCCGCATGGGATCTGTGCCGCCGGGTGAGAATATACCGCTGTCGTAGCGCGGGTTGGGCTGCATCAATTGCGACGGGTACAAAGCACTGCCATCGCCCGCCACCACGACCATCGCCGCAGAATAACCATTCGCCTTGAGATATTGGGCCCAACGTTCGGCACCCGTCAAAAAGGTATTCCAATCGTGCCACGATTGCCCCGTGGTGCCGTCAAAGGCTTTTGGGGCAGCAAAATTTTCGGCGAATAGCGGTTTCTCGTAAAACGAAACGAATTGGCGACGACCGCTGGCCGGCATTTCGCCCAACGCATCGGATGCGTCCATCGCGGCTGCCAACTCGTCCGGGCCAGCCAATACGCGAATCGTTCCAATCGATGCGGAAGCCTCCGCATGACGGTTCGCAAATAATAAATACGGTTTTTCATGCTCCGGCCAAAAGAAGATCCGGTGCCGACGGACAACCGGTGCCGTAGCCCCCTGAGGTCTGGGAATACTGATCCCCGAATCGATTCCAAACGGTTCCACCTGGCCAGCGGCATCGGGCTGCAAAACACTTACACCAACCGCCATCGGACCGTCGTCCAGAAATTCGACTTCGATAATATGAGGCTTGCCCAATTCATCAATTTGCAGAGGGATCGCTTGCCAGCCGCCCGGGGCAAACCGCACCCAGTTTTTTCCGTCAACGGTTTCTGCTGCCACGCCTTCGTTGCGTAATGTATTCAGCGCTGAACTGCTGGAGGCATTTCGAATTTGCGGCACTCCAGGAATCCGATCCAGCCATGGGTTGCGAGTTTCATCTGAATTGAATACCTCGTTCCACAGCACAATCTCTTCCAATTGCTCCGCTTCATCGACGACCTCTTGCGCCACCACCACCAATTGCATGGTCCGCGATAGTTTCTGTCGATTGAAGTTTAAGCGAGTCACAAGCGTTTCATCACGCAGTGTTAAACGGACCTCGTAAACCCCTTCACGCTCCGGCACGGGGAATCGGATCGGTGCCTCGGTGCGGAAATAACCACCTTCTCGCTGCAAAGGAAAAGCAGCTTCGAATTCAGCCCGGGAAGGGTCTTCACCAAATACCTCGACCTGCAAATTGGACCTGAAATGCGAATCCGAAGTACCCCGAAATGGGCGTAGATCAAATTCAAAATCTTCCCCCGGCTCAAAAACCAAATGCTCCCGGGAAATCACTACCGGCAAACGGTCGCCCGGCGCGCGGTTGATATCCAAACGGTTTCCACTGTCATCCAATGGAATTTGCAAACTCTCATTTTGCCGCGCTGGTTCCAACAAAGGTGACAGGTCCACAACCTGACGCTCAATCCCCACTCCCAATTCCGGGGCCAATAACGTCAACAACAACTCATTCGTTTGCGAACCAACAATATCAATATCAAAGCCGCCGAAATCCGATCGCCGCACCGGCCGGATTTTTAATTCATTCCCGTTGGCGTTCAAAGACGCGCCCGAATCGGACTCGAATCCCAATGTCGTAATTGCTTCAAAACGACCGCTCGACATCACCAAACTGCCCTGCCAAGGAGTCGCCGCACCACCGCCCCAAACAATTCTGAGACGGTATCGCTGAGCAGATTGCTGAGTTGATTCCTGAGCTGATGGCTGAGTTGATGGCTGAGGCTCCAACTTAGTCGGGGCAACCGCCTCAACCGACTCTCCCTGACCGTACGTGGGAAGCGCACCGGATAACACGAGACTGAAACAAGCCAAGCCTAGCGCGCATCGCTGAATCCGTTCGCGCACTGATGGAAAATGCGGACTGAGTCTCAGGTGGTCTAAATTGGAAAGCAAAGCGATCAATGGACTTCCTTGTCCAAAAAACGTCACTGTTCGGGCAAGCCGATCGCGGAGGGATATCTGCGGTAACACGGGTGGCGGAGACTACCAACCCCATGGAATCAGGTCCATGCGAATCACAGCACAGAACGCCCTCGTTTAGCCAAATTGCCAGCGCGAGTTACTCCAGCCCGAATACCAGCTCATCTGCTAGCGAATTCAGGTCGGGTGCCTCATGCGCACGCAGTTTTCGACAGGCATCTGCCAGCGTTTTTTCGAGATCTTCGGCAACGCCGCGGCAACGATCCTGAACTGGATTAACATCCCAGCGGTCTTCTGGTTTTACGAACAACTCAATCTCTCCCTCTTTTTCCACCAGCAACCAGGCCGGGGTCCAGATAGCCGCAGCGGCATTTTCGCAAATCACGACGCCATGACAGGCCATTTGTGGGTCATCGGTGCGACCCTGCAATACCGATTCCATGCGTTCATTTTTTTCACCCGAAATCCAACCTGTCGCGATGGACAACCATTCAGAAATTGAGGTCAGTTCATGCGTCCGCGCGGGGCTCATCCATTCCGCTTCGGCGTCGGCGGGGCGCACCCACAACGGCACGCGCAGGGCATCGCTGGCCAGATGTGACAGCGCGTGCCCAATCTGGCCTCGATGCCCGAGCGGGAAACCACGCATCCCCGCCAGTACCATCCGCGTATTTTCCCACAATCCATCCAATTGCATTTCTTGCAGAAACACATCCAAGCAGGTATCGAGCGTTTCCAATTGAGCACCATAGGCGTGCGTGACGCCGAGGATTTCATCCGGATCGAAATCACCCGTTTGTTGAACGGCAGTCACCATTTTCAGCGCCTCGGGATCCTCTTCATCGCGATACTTGTCGCGCATCTCTAAAGGCGCGTCCCAAACACGCGTCAAATTAGTTAAATGGATCACCGCTAAAAAAGGCGCGGATTGTTTGGGTAACTCGTTGATGACTCCGGCAAAGCATTGGGCCAAAAAGGTATCACCAATATCTTCGGCTGATTCCAATCCTGCGGCTTCACCCGCCTGACCCAATTCAATCACCTGGTCGAAATGCGATTCCAAGCCCGCCAGCGCAGACACGTCATCGGTCAATAACAAACGCTGCACTCCGCCCTCAGCCAATGCTGACAAGCCGGGAGACAGGCTGGCATCCTCGGCATGGACTAAGCCGGCATGACACTCTCCTAAAAACGCGGCCAACGCCTTTTGAGAATCAACGCTCTCGGTTAACCCTCTCTCAAAGACAACCGAATCGGCCGCCAGTTGATCGAATGCCGGCGTGTTGATCCAGGTACAACCATGGGCCGACAGATACGAGGGATTGAGCCCATCCATCAATAATACGATCGCGTTGCGTTTTTTATCATTCATCCTGTGAGGTTCCCCTGTGGGCGGTTCAGGCGTGCGAGTCGCTGAATTCGGTTGTCTGCACATGGTCAGTACCAAAACCGGGTGCGAAAAGCCGCGACCCACTATCGACATCGAGCAGCGAAACTGGTTCAATCGTACTTAATCAAAGGGTGGCTACGACCACTCTTCTAACGTTCAGCGAACCGAATTTTAGAAATAGCGAGCCGACATTGTACGACCAAAACCAATTGATCGAACTGGTGAAACGCCTAGCCTTAAAAACGGGGGATTTCACACTCGCCTCCGGTAAAAAAGCTAACTTCTACCTCGATTGTCGCAAACTGACGCTGGATAGCGAGGGTGCGAATGTCGTGGGTGCAGGCATGTTGGATCTCTTGGAATCTGATTTACCGGACGCCGTCGGCGGCATGGCGATTGGTGCGGACCCTATTACCGCCTCGGTCATCACACTGGCTCACCAACGCGGTCATCACTTGAGCGGGTTTATTGTGCGCAAGCAACCCAAGGATCACGGTACAGGACAACAGGTCGAAGGCCCGATTCTAGCCGGCCAACGCGCCGTGGTCCTCGAAGACGTGGTCACCACCGGCGGCAGTTGCCTGGCAGCCATCGAGCGAGCTCGCGAATTTGGATTAATAATCGACCGTGCCATTGCCATCGTTGATCGCCAAGCCGGCGGAGCCGAACGCTTTGCCGAAGTAGGCGTGAAGCTGCAATCGCTACTCACACTCGAACAACTCGGTATCAAGCCCGCTACCGTCTAAATCTGACTGAATGTCACGGATGCTCTGACGCGTGCCACTGGTGACACCCCGGCAATTGGTAATCGCCGCGACGGCGAACCGCTGGGGTAAACGTTAACGATCAGCTAGACCCTGCAGGACGACGCGAAAGTTTCACTCAGGCAAATGATTCGCTCTTTTAGCCGAAACTGACGTGCCTACGCGCTCCGATTGCGTTAGTGCGGCAAACAGTAAGGATTGCCGCGAGCTTGCTGACGTTTTCGGGTACGTATTTTGGTGAACTCTCAACTATCGTTCGGCATATTTTGAACTTGCTGATTGGTCCGCCTGCTCCTATCTAATTTGCACGAAGCCGCCCAAATGGGCTTGTTTGGGATTACAGGCATTGCCGAAACAGATGGCATAACCCTACCGAGGTCTGTCGTTGGTTAGCCGCAGAATTGCGCTGTGGCAAACGGCAAACTTCATTGCCTGTCCCCGTGAATCCCAGCATCGTCTGTCGATTCGCGTCAAGGAGTGAGTCAGATGAAACGTATTTTGTTAACCGGATTGGCGATTGTCGTAAGCCATTCTTTGGTAGCAATGACACATGCTCAGCAAAAGTCGAACATTCACTATTCGTCTTATGGCTACTCCTATCAGGACGCGACACCCCAGACGCCGGTTCCCTCCGCCTCGCCCAGTGATGCTCAGGTTCCCGAACCACCACAACCCTCCATTGACGAGCCTTCTTTGTTGACGCCGTCGGAATACAACAGCCCACCGGTCCAGGACGATGTTGTTGTAGATGGAAGCCCGTTTGTGATGGACAACTGTGATGGATGCGCTACGGACGATTGCGGGGGATGTGCCACAGGAAACTGCGGCGGTTGCGCCACCGGTAACTGTGGAGGGTGTGCACCTACCGCCGGATGCGGCGGTTGCGGAAATTGCAGCAAGTGCTGCATCGGTTCCGTGCTTCACTCGGGAGACTGCAATATTGTTGTCGGTGTTCGCACACTGATTTTCGAACGTGACTACGAAGACGACATCAGTTTGGGTTACAACGCAAGTGGTGACTGGCTGTTTTCCACCGACTCCCAGCATGATTGGTTAGGCGGACTGGAAGCCACCATTTCCAATCGCGGCTGCACCGGCCGTGGATGGGAATTTGGATACTGGGGGCTGATCCCGGAAGCGTCCTGCGTCGGTTTCTCAGGAGCTCCGCTCTACTCGAATCTGTATGGCCTCGCCAACATCGATCTGGAAGGCGTCTCAGTTTACGATGCCATGAATAATGCCACCAATTGGTGTTTAAGGCGGGAAACTGAAATTCACAATCTGGAATTCAACCTGCTGCGTAACGGCGGTTCGACTTGTGGTTTATTCGGAGATTCGATGAACCTCGAATGGCTGGGCGGCATTCGCTGGATGAGTTTTCAAGAGGAGCTAGGTATCTCCGCCACGGGGCCTAACCCACCCGAAGAATGCTATTACGATTTGCTGGCTCAAAACCATTTACTGGGCCTGCAATTAGGAGCTCGTCTGGAACGCTGCCTCTGTAAATGCTGGACCATTACGCTGGGTTCCAAGTTTGGTGTTTACAACAACGACACCTACACCCGCCACAGCATCCAAGACGGCCTTGGCAATACTGCCACCATGAACGGAGGTAACACCAATTACTGGCTTACTTCCCGCAAAAAGGACGTCTCGACTCTGGGTGAATTGGAACTCGGATTGAATTATCAATTCAACGCCTGCACAAGATTCAACCTCGGATATCGGGCCATCGGTATCTCGGGCGTCGCCCTGGCTGGCGATCAAATTCCTCGCTACTACACGGATGTCCAAGATACACAACGGGTGAAATCCAATGGCAACTTGCTGCTGCACGGTCTCACTTGTGGCATCGAACGTAGCTTCTAGGAATCATGTTTAATTGACACGGATGTCGATTAACCAAGCGAAGCCGCGGCACATCTCGTGTCGCGGCTTTTTTTGTGGCAGCTCGAAAAAAACTTAGCATCCATCGGATGCCAAAGCCAAAGCCAATGCGGCGCCGGTCCCTTATGGAACCCTTCTTTCGATTGCTTGGCCAAGCCCTAGCCATCACCGACCCTAGCGACGTCTCGATCGCCTCAACAGAGCCACACAGCCGAGCGGTACCAGAATGAATCCAGAAGGCTCGGGGACGGAATTGAAACGCAAACTGTCGATCGCGACATAGGACGGCGTGTTCATCCCGAATTGGCCATTGTCGCTGCTGGCCAATCCGATGGCGACTGATTGCACGGTACCCAGCGCGGATAAATCAACCGCGTTCCAATCTGCGATGATGTAATCTTGCGAGTTGTCACTGAATCGGTAATCGGCAAGATAGAAATCGACACGACCCGTTTCCAAACCCGTTTTATTGAGTCCGGAAAAACCCGTGAAGGTCACCGTGAAAAAATCTTCATCATCCCCCGAATCTCCGCCAAACATTTTTCCGAAACCGTCACCGTCACGCATCGAAAGTGCGGCATAAGTGGAATTGGTGACCTGCACTTCGATTGCAGTCATCGATTGTGACAAATTGATGTAAGCACCATTGGAAGCAAAAGAGTTCGCGAGTGCGTAATTGCCGCTGCCGCCAAAACCTGTGCCCGGGTAGGCAGCCCATTGATTGGTAAAGCCGGCGGTCGTGGAATCATTGACATTTGAATAACTCCAGCCGGGCCCAAACAGGTTGGTATTAAACGTTGCCGAACCGGATGTCCAAGTACCCGACTGAGCATTGCCACCATAGCCGTCGAAAAAAGAGTTAGGGTTTAGATTTAATTCCTCAAAATCAACGATCTCTGCCTGCACAATCGCTGACGTGTTTAGCAAAAAGGCAATCGATGCGAAGCAAGTGGTCGCGATGGCAACCGCCATCGACTTATCCGTTCTTAAAACATTCATAGTTGTAGATTCCTGATTAGTAGATGTAGAAAAGTTCATTGGTCCATGGGATTCACGATTTCGTTTCCGCCCCGCGTGCAGATGGCAGCCAGCGTTTTAAGATTAAATTCGTCGCTCAAAAATCGCACATGACCGTCGCAAAACAGCACGTTAACTCCGCCCGGATGGTCGCTGCGCAGGTCATTTTCAAAATCCGGGGCGGCATTGATTCCAAACGCTTGGTCAAAAATGTTGCGTCCGTTGACCCATTCGCCATCCGACCATCCGGCGTCTTCACCGACCACGAGTGTTTGCGACAGGCCGTCGCTGATTTCGCGAAATCGAATGGCGCGATCAATCAGCATCGTTCCCTTGGGTGGATTATTGGGCCCACTGATTCGTTCACCGTAAATGCCTCCGTAATCAATTCGACCCCGCTTAGAATCACGGCCAAGCTCGGCGGAGGAAGGACACAAAAAAACCGGCACGGTGACGGCGGCCGCCACCCGGTTTTCCAATGAATCAAAAGCCTGAGCCAGGTCGAGTTGTTGGGACAGCGGAATCTGCTCCAACTGAGGCAGGATTTGGGCCGACCAAGCTAGTTGGCGTTGCCCTGGATCACTACCGGAGCGCCACTCCATGCAACCCACCGGTAATTTTCGATACGTCGCATGATAGTTTGCTAAAGCCAAGCCAATTTGTCGGAGATGACTGGAGCAGGCGGTGCGGCGTGCCGATTCACGAACCTGTTGCACCGCAGGTAAAAGCAGACCAAGCAGAATCGATATGATTCCGATGACGACCAGCAGCTCAACAAGTGTGAAGGCAAACCTTGGGCGCAATAAACGCAGCATCGAATCCTGAGGGGGTCGAAATATTTTCAAAGGCACCGGATCGTATCGACGACCGCGCATCCTTTTCCTGGATCAGTAAATGACCTCACAGCGTCCCACCCGCGCAGGATCAGCCATGAAAACGAAAAGGTAGGTCTTCTGACTTATGCAGCTTCGGAGGCCTCGCGTGCAAAACATGCACGTAAAAACCCAGAAGAAATTCCGGTGCCTTCTCGCATCCCCTAAGGAATGCAATGGCAATAGAAAACCGGACGTCTGTCACCTACAGCGGCGGGGCCGTTCCAGAATCGGACTGGATTCCCTGTTACCTCCCAATTCCTGGCTGGAATCGAGAGCACCTTTTCGCTGGCATGATTGACGTTAAACCAGTGGTTCTTTTTTTTCAAGGGGCGAAACGGATGACGGTGCGAACCCAACACCGTCAATTCACCCCGGACACATCGCCGGATTATTCCACCGGCCGTTCAGAAATTGGGGACACCACGGAGGCCTGCTCCGGACGAATCGTCCGAGCGGCGGTGACGGGCGGCAGGGAAGCCGTTTCGAAACGTTTGACGCGAACGGGCGGGGCCCCATCAACGAAGCCGCGACGCATAGAGCGCCGCGGCTTGGTGAATTCAGATCCATCGATCCTGAGAATCGTATTGTCGTCGATCAAGTCTATTTAGGTGCGATGGTGCAATGCATCCGCCGCGCCTGCTTGGAAGGCGGACTTTCGACTTTGCCGTATTCGTCCAGCATCGCAATGATGCCGTCCATCACTTTTTGCCCCTCTTCGATATGGGCTAATTCGCGACCGCGAAACATGACGGTGACTTGCACTTTATCTTTGTGCTGGAGAAAGCCGATGGCTTTCTTGACTTTGAAATCAATATCGTGCTGACCCGTTTTCGGCCGCACGCGGATCTCTTTGAGTTTGGTCTGGTGGGATTTACTCTTTTGGGTCTTCTTGCTTTTTTCGTATCGGAACTTTCCATAGTCCATGATACGGCAGACGGGCGGTTTGGCTTCCGGTGCAACTTCCACCAGGTCATACCCGGTATCTTTTGCTTTTGCCAGCGCGTCTTTGGTTGGAATTACTCCCAGTTGGTTTCCCTCGGCATCAATGACACGAACAGGTGAAATACGAATCTGTTCGTTGGTACGATATTGATCGATCTTTGGCCCCTTTCATTCGGAACAAAACAGTGGGTCGTTGGCTCTGCGGGCAGATCAGACCGCGGCGAAGCCTACTAATAATAAGTGTTTATACGTTTCCTGCAAATTACAGGCTATGGAAAACCACGATTTTCCGGGTTTTAGACCGGATCGGGCATCTCCCAGTACTCTCGGCGCGGGCCTAGTATTCATTGTCGACGCGGTCGCCGACCAGCGATACGTCGGACTTGTGCTTTACCCGCACAACCCGATCCGCGACTTCTTGCTGCAATTTCGCAATCGCTTCGTCGATACTCATGGCTCCCTGATCGCCATCCAAGCGGTCGCGTACCGAAACGGTACCATTTTCCGCGTCTCGAGGCCCCACCACAAACATATAGGGGGTCATCTCAATTTGTGCTTCTCGAATCTTGGCACCGAGCTTTTCACTACGGAAATCGCTGGTTATCCGCAACCCGGCTTTCTTGAACTTCGCTTGCACTTCCCGGCCATAGGCCTCGCTTTTTTCGCTAACCGTCAACACCCTGCCCTGTTCGGGGTTCAGCCACAACGGGAAAGCTCCAGCAAAATGCTCGATTAACACCCCAATAAATCGCTCCATGGAACCGAACGGGGCGCGGTGAATCATCACCGGTCGGTGGGGTTGGTTGTCGGCACCGATGTAATTCAGGTCAAACCGGACGGGCAGGTTGTAATCGACTTGCACCGTTCCCAATTGCCATTCGCGGCCAATACAGTCCCGCACCACAAAATCGATTTTAGGACCATAAAAAGCCGCCTCGCCGGGTTCCTCACTGAAATCCCGTCCCAAACTGGCTGCCGCATCGCGACAGGCTTGCTCAGCGCGGTCCCAGTTCTCGGCTTCGCCCACGTATTTTCCAGAATCCGGATCACGCAATCCCACTCGCACGCGGTAATCATCAAGGCCCATCGCACCGAGAACAATTTCCACCAATTCCAAACAACCTTTGACCTCTTCGGCCAATTGATCTTCGGTACAAAACAAGTGCGCGTCGTCTTGGGTGAATCCACGGACTCGCGTTAGGCCGCCAATCTCGCCCGATTGCTCCCAACGATACACGGTCCCAAATTCACAAAAACGGATCGGCAAGTCGCGATAACTGCGCTGCTGGGATCCGTAGATCTTGATGTGATGAGGGCAATTCATGGGTCGCAACATGTACCCATCGATCTCGCCATCTTTCATCTTGTTGGCCAGTTCGCTGCAACTGCAGCCCTCTTCGGCCAGTAAATTCAATTGATCCCGCATCACGATCGGCGGGTATTGGCTGTCTTGGTAATAGGGAAAGTGACCCGAGGTGCGGTACAGATCCAGTTTTCCGATCTGCGGCGTAAAGACTTGCTCGTACCCCTGGCGAGCCAAGTGCTCGGAAATGAAGTCCTGTAATTTTTGGCGGATGAATGCACCGCGTGGCGTCCACAGGATCAAGCCTTGCCCCACGTCCTCGTCGATGTGGTAGAACGCCAAGCGTTTGTTCAGCACCCGGTGATCGCGTTTCTTGGCCTCTTCGATACGCTCCAGATGTTCATCCAGTGCTTTCTTGTCAAAGAACGCCGTGGCGTATAGACGCTGTAGCTGTTGACGGTTTTCATCACCCTTCCAATACGCGCCGGCGATCGACAACAACTTAAAAGCACCGATGGATTTGGGGCTGGGTACGTGCGGGCCGCGGCAGAGATCTAAAAATTCACCCTGTTGATAAAAAGACAAACTGGTCTCGTCAGCTAACCCTTCCTCGATGTGCTCGACCTTTAGCGGTTGTTGCAGATCTTGGCAGATTTGAATCGAATCGTCCCGCGATCGCTCAAGGCGCTCGAAGGGTTCATCCAGATCCACGATCTTTTGCATCTCAGCTTCGATCGCGGGAAAATCGTCTTCTTTGATTGGGTCATCAGGCGATTCGATATCGTAATAAAACCCACCATCGATGGTCGGCCCAAACGCCAGTTGCACATTCGGTTTCAAACGCATTACGGCTCGCGCCATCACATGCGCACAGGAGTGCCGCATGGTAGCCAAGGCAGCAACGTCTTTTCGCGTGATGATTTTCAGATTGACCGGAGCATCGCCCTCAATCAAATGGTCCAGTTTGACGGGCTGGCCATCGATCTCGCCCCACATGGCATCTTTGGCCAATCTAGAGCCGATACTTTTGGCAACTTTTTTGACGGTAACCGAATCTTCAAACTCTTTGATACTGCCATCTGGCAATTTGACGCTGGCCATATTTCTTTCAATCTCAAACAGGAATTAACCCTCCGCGAAAACAAATGCGGCTGGGGCGTGCATGCAGTATAAAGGGATGGACACTATCCTGATACGTCGGTTCAGGAAAACAGCAACGCCCAACGAAATTCGAATCAGGGGGCGAGCCTTGGACACACAAGTATCCTTAGGGTGAAATGGGCCTCCATTCCAGTCAGTCGGCCAAGGGTTATTTCCGAAACATCCCGATCCAAACTTTACTCGCGGTTCAAAGAACAAAAACATGAAGTTACCAATCACGCTCGTCGCATTGTTTACGCTGCTGCCGTTATTCAATGATGCCTGTTCCGCCCAAGAAAAAACGACGTCGGAAAAATCCGTATCGGCAACGCTGGAAGAGTACTTTTCCCACCTCGAAAAGAACAACCAATTCATGGGCTCTGTCACGGTGCTGAAAGATGGCAACGTGGTGTTCAATCAAGCGTTTGGCCAGCGTAGTTTAACCGAGGCAGGCGACCCGGTGTTGGCCGACCCGCAAACGAGCTATGGCATCGGCTCGATCACCAAGATGTTCACTTCGGTGCTGATCAATCAAATGGTCGACGCAGGGCAGATCTCATTGGACGACAAGTTGTCCAAGTTCTTTCCCGACGTGATCCATGCCGATCAAATCACCATCGACCAATTACTACGTCATCGCAGCGGTCTAAAAAACATCACTGCCACGCCGGATTACCCCGCATGGAGCAGGCAACCGCAGACCCGGCAAGCGATGCTGGAGCGAATCGAAAAATTGCCGGCGGATTTCCCTGCCGGCGAAAAGACGGAATACAGCAACACCAATTTTTTATTGCTCGGTTACCTCGTGGAAAAGATTTCCGGCCAATCCTTCGCCGAGGTCTTAAAAGAAAAGATCACCGCACCGTTGGGGATGACCCGTACTTTTTTTGAGCCGGCCGCGGCGATCAAAAACAATGCCGATTCGTTTCGTCATCTCAACGAGTGGATCAAGGTGCCGCCGACCGATCCCAGCGTGCCGCATGCGGCGGGCGTCATCGTCTCGACTTCTGGTGATCTGGCCACTTTTATCAGTGGACTGTTCGCCGGTAAATTAGTCTCTTCGGCATCTCTGGGGCGCTTGACCGACACCTCCGGCGGCATGGGCCAAGGCATGATGGCATTTCCGTTTGGTCGCAAGCGTGCGTTAGGACATGGCGGCGCGATTGATGGATTCCGCTCCAACCTGGCCTTTTTTCCCGACGAAGATGTGGTGGTTGCGATATGCAGCAACGGGCTGGTCTATCCCTTGAATCAAGTAACGATCGGTGCGTTAACGCGGGTCTTTGAGTTACCTGCGGAATTGCCTTCGTTTGCAGCCGCCGAAGTCAGCGAGCAACAGTTACGTTTGTACGAGGGCACCTACGCTGCGGAGAACTTTCCTTTGAAGATCACGATTGCCGTGGATGGCGACGGAAAATTGACGGGTCAAGCGACCGGTCAATCGGCCTTTCCCTTGACGGCCAAGAGCGACACCGATTTCCGCTTTGACGCGGCTCAGATCCGCATGAAATTTTTCGAATCCGCTCCGGGTAAAGGCTATGATCGAATCCGCTTTCAGCAGGGGCCCATGAAACAGGAATTCAAGAAACAGGCTCCCTAGGCACCCGTCCGTCCTTGGTAATGGACGTGATTTTTGGCGGCATGCGAGCGGATGTTGATGACGGTTTACTCCGTTGAAAGACGCAGCCTGGGGCTTCCGAGGCGGGGGATGCCTGACGTCCCGTCCGGCTGAGTGGATTCTGTCGCGTTAGATCATTGGGGCGGCTTGGAATTTGGGGG